>CAZQPP010000573.1:0-5326 GCA_964594295.1 uncultured Myxococcales bacterium
GGCATGGAGCCTCGCCTCGTCGAGGGCGATGGGAGGCCAAGGGCGTGCCAGGGTCAGAGTGTGCGAGGATCCGCGGAGTTATGGTTGCCCCGGGCGGGAGAGGAGTGCCAAAGTGGCACTCGCGGTGGGACTCGTGGCCGGCGGCCGCCCCATGGAGGCCGCCGACCTCGCCCGCGATGTGGTCCGTGCCGCCGCGGCCCGGCGGCGCCTCGTCCTCGGCTCCCGCGTGGCGCGGGCTGCCTATGTGATCTCCCGCGTGGCCCCCGGACTCTACGAGCGCCTCATGCTGCGCCGACAGGCGGGGGAGTTCGGAAGCCGTGCCGAGGCCCAATCCCCAACAACCCGAGAGCCGGTTCACCCGGCCTCGCCGGGGCGGCGCCGTGACGCTGATGCTCGAGCGCGCCGCCATCGCGGCCCGCGTGGCCCGGGCAATGATCACGAAGAAGCGGGTGCCGCTGGTCGGGGGCTGGAACCTCACCTACCGCTGCAACCTGCGCTGCAGCTACTGCAGCGCCTGGCGTGACAAGACGCCGGAGATGACGACCCGGGAGGCTCTCGCCACCATCGCCCAACTCTCGGACCTCGGCTGCCGCTTCGTCGGCTTCGCCGGCGGCGAGACCCTCATGCGGGAGGACGCCGGCACCATCGTAGACGCCTGCGCGGATGCAGGCATGAAGGTCTCGATCCAATCGAACGGCGTGCTCTTCCCCGAGAAGGTGGACTCCCTCGGGCGAGTCTCGGAGATGCAGTTCAGCCTCGACGGGCCCCCGGAGGTCAACGACCCAATCCGCGGCGAAGGCGTGCACGACGCCGTGGTCCGCGCGGAGACGAGACTTCTCCCTGCTTCGCCGCATTCTTTGCTCCCTGCATTGCCCAACAGGCTGACGATTCAAACGGAATCCGGTGGCGGCGACAAGCCTCGATCCCTGTGACGCGCTCGTACCGCAGCGCTCGGAGGAGAATCCTGGCGGCGCGTCAGTCGCTGTGTAGGATCGAGGGCCCCTACTTGTGTTCGAGCGTGCCTGTCGGTCGCGCCACCCATCCGTCTCCTAGGAGTAGTCTTGGAAGATCTTGCACGAACTCTTCACGCCGCGGTGTTTCGAATCGCTGTGGGGGCGCTCATGCTCATGGCGTCGTGCTCGAGCGACAAAGCCGGTGGCGCCGCCTTCGGCGAAGCGCGCAAGCTCGTCGATGCGAGCGATGCCTCGTCGGAGCCTGTGGACCCGGGCGTGACAGGCGGCGCAGTCGCGGACCTCGGCCCGCCGCCGACCGGTTCGGGCGAGACTACGGCAACGCCCTCCGGCACTGACGCGACGACGGAGGATGAGGGCACGACTGCGACGACGGAGGATGAGGGCACGACTGCGACGACGGAAGATGAGGGCACGACCGCGACGGCGGAAGATGAGGGCACGACTGCGACGGCGGAGGATGAGGGCTGGACTGACGACGACGCGCGGGATCAGAGTGATCCGGGCGGAATCGAGGACTCCACCGACACCCACACCGAGGAGGACTCGCAGGGCTCCGAGTATCCGGAGGGCAGCATCGCCACCCTTGCCGAGGGCGAGCTCGACGAGACCGTGTGCAACGCGGCCCAGCTCGCAAGGCAGGGGGCCATCGACGCCGACCCCACGCTCCGGTCGCCGGCCTGTCTGGACCTCGCCCACTTCACCTTCGTGTCTGGCGCAGGTGAGGAAGAGACCGAGTGCACGACGAATTTCGGCGAGTGCCTCGAGGCCGGTCCCAGATACGAGGCCCCCTATTGCAGCGTCAATATCCGTCGCGCCCAGGAGTGCCCGCACGACGTGGAGACCGTGGCTGCCTGCGAAGCCGCACGTCTCGAGGCGCGCCTGCGCGCGCTCCCTGGCGATATCGAGGATGACGCGGCTGCCTGCGCCGCCTATGCCGATGGCGTCATCTTTGATCTCCACGATCTGGAAGAGCCAGAGGCGTGCGCGGCCGTCAACGCAAACTGCCCCTTCCTCCTGCTCACTCACGACGAGACCCGCAAGTGGGAGCGCGACCTGGACGTCGAGGGGAAGAAGCTCAGCGAAATCTCGGAGGACGATGCCAGGGTGGTCTGCAACGAAGCCACGGCGTGGATGCGCGACCTGATGACCGAGCAATCGCGGGAGAGCGCGCTCTGCCGCTTCGTGGGGCTGGTGGCCGCGGATCTGGCGATCTCGACCTCGTCGGGCTCAGATGAGCCCGACGACCCCGTTGCACGATGCATCGAGGCCCGCGATGGATGCGCCGGATTCTCGTCGGATTTGTGGCTCCCCTTCGAGTACACCTCCATCTGCTGGTCGTTCACCAACTACATGGACTCGTGCGATGCGGAGGTGGATCTGGGCAGCGCCTGCATGCTCGCCCGGGCCCAGGCCGAGATGGCTCGGATCCGAGACGTCATGGGTGAGCTGAGGTGCGAGACCATGATCGTGGACGGCGCGCTCACGCCCGAGGCCGAGGCTGCCCGCGAAACACCCGTGATGCGTGAGCAGCCGCCGGAGTGCGAGCCCCTGGCCGCGCAGTGCTTCCTGTTCGGGTTCTGGTAGTCCGGCTCAGGGCCGTCCTCCGCGGAATCCTCGTCCACGCCGTCCGCTCGCGGCCTATGGCAGCAGGGCTCTCCCCGAGGAGTGGCGCACGCGCACGTCGTCGCGACCGAAGGGTGTGACCAGCACGGCGGGACCGTGCTCCCTGCACAGCGCGCGGTAGTCGGGGATGTAGTCGGCCTCCACGAAGGTCACCACCGCCGCCGCTTCCGAGGGTGTCGCGAGAGGGCCGCGCCCCGCCATCGACTCGGGCAGCGTCGGCGTCGTGAGGCCTTCCGCGTCCGGAGGCGCGAGCAGGAGCCACGAGCCCTTGCCGTTCGAGATCTCCACCAGCAGCCCGTCGCTGCCGGCCAGCGCGGGGCCCTCGGACCACGTCACTGCATAGCGCGCCGGCTCGGGTTGGGTCACCGCGATGCCGTCCACGCGCGGGAGCAATGATTCGGCCTCTACGTCGACCTCGTTGGGGCGGCTCGAGTCTCGGACCACAAGGTTCGACCCGTAGCCGTCGGCGTGGTGGGCCAGGGTCAGCTCGTACCGAGGAAGCGGGGCCCGAAGGAGCCGCGGCTTGGAGGGCGTCGCGAGGCCATGATCCGGCGTTGGCACGCAGAGGAGCAGAGTGTGTCCGAGATGGCGCGTCGGCTCGAAGTGAGCCGGGGGACGGTCTACAACGCGCTACGTCGAATGAAGCTCGAGCCGCCGGCGCAGCTGGTTGCAGTGCAAGGCCTGCTACTCGAAGACTCTGACGTAGGCGAGGAGCACGACGTTGAAGTTGCAGAGGACGAAGGAGCGCCGGTCACCGCGCAGAGCGAGGAGCTGGAGCAGGATGCCGGCGAGCGGCCTGAGAGCGTGGTAGAGGAGCCGGAGGCAAGGCGCAGCTGGGTTGACCCGGACGACCGCTGGATGGAGCGCCTGCTGGCGAGCATCGGCGAGCTCGATGACGCTGAGCCACTGTTCGCCAAGCGGGCGGGACTCCCGCGCGCTGGTGCCTTGCTTGCCGTGCCGCTGCTGACGGCCAGCGGGGTGTTCGAGGCGGCGGAGAAGGTCTACGGGAGCATCGGGCCTGCGTTCTACGGGCTCCGCACCTCGTTGCTGGCGCTGCTGATGCTGGCGCTGCTGCGGATCAAGAACGCCGAGAGCCTCAAGAGGTACTCGCCGGTCGAGCTTGGGCATGTGCTGGGCCTTGACCGCGCCCCGGAGATGAAGACGCTCAGGCGAAAGCTGGCAGTCCTGGCGGGCGACGAGGTCAAGTCGGAGGCTTTCGTGAGAGAGCTCGTCAAGAGGCGGGTGGCGGCGCGGGAAGAAGCGCTCGGCTACCTCTATGTGGACGGGCATGTGCGCGTGTACTCGGGGAAGGAGGACCTTCCGAAGGCGCACGTCGCGAGGATGAGGATCTCCCTGCCGGCGACGCAGGAGATGTGGGTGCACGACGCGGACGGCGCTCCGCTCTTCTTCCTTACGCAGGAGGCACACCCACAGCTTGTTTCGGCGCTGCCGAGGGTGTTGGAAGACGTGCGGGGGCAGGTGGGCGAAGACCGGCGAGTCACGGTGGTGTTCGACCGTGGCGGATGGAGCCCGAAGCTGTTCAAGTGGATGGAGCAGAACGGCTTCGACGTGCTGACCTACCGGAAGGGCAAGGTAGAGCCACTGAGCGACGACGAGTTCGAGGAGGTCGAAGTTCCGGGGAGCGAGGGCAAGGAACGCTACGACTTGGCGGACACCGAGGTGCACGTCGGCACGATCCGCTTTCCGATGCGGCAGGTCACACGAAGGACCGGCGACCACCAGACGCACATCGTGACGACGCGGAGGGACCTGGCTACCGTCGAGGTCGCGGTGCGCATGTTCGCCAGGTGGCAGCAGGAGAACTTCTTCAAGTACATGCGGGCCGAGTACGCGATCGACGCGCTGGTGGACTACGGCGTAGAGGGCGCCGAGCCGAGCAGGACCGTGCCGAACCCGGAACGGAAGACCGTTGAGAAGGAGCTTCGGCGAGCCAGAGCGGAGGTCGCGCGTCTCGCGGCCAAGTACGGGAGAGCCGCGATGGACAACCCGGAAGCGAAGCGCCCGACGATCCGAGGCTTCAAGATCGCGCATGGAACGGGGATCGGCATCCCGCTCCGCGCCGCCCAGCAGAGGGTGGCAGAGTTGGAGCAGCGCCGCATCGAGACCCCCGAACGCGTAGAGATCGGCGCCATCAAGGACAAGGTGGTGCGGCTGCGCCTGGCACGCAAGCGCCTGAGCGACGCACTGAAGATGCTCGCGTACCAGGTCGAAACCGACCTGGCAGGCCTCGTGGCGCCCTACTACGCCCGATCGGAGGACGAGCGCAGGCCGCTGATCACGGCAGCCCTGCAGAGCACTGCCACTGTCGAGCCAGTAGGAAACGAGCTTCGCGTGACTCTCCGACGCCAGAGCAGCCCGCACCGCAGCCAAGCGATCACCGAGTTGTGCCGTCTGCTCAACGACACGAATACACGCTTCCCGGGATCACACTTGCGCCTGCGCTTCGCGGTCGAACGTCACGACTGTGCCAACTGAGATCGGCGCATGTCAGGAGTTCTGGAGTCGGCCGAGGGCCTCGCCCACGACCTGAAAGGCCGGCCGGATGTACTCCATCATCGAGCGGAAGCCGCCGAGGTTTCGCCTGAAGGCGACCACGAAGCCGGCGACCACCGCAGCGAGCACCCCCACGATGAGGATGGCCGGCAGCAGCGTGCATGCACGCGAGGTTGAAGGACTGGAACTCGAGGATCTGCCCGTCCTTGTCCCGC
>CAZQPP010000574.1:0-5310 GCA_964594295.1 uncultured Myxococcales bacterium
ATTCTCTTTCCTCCTTCCCAGGCTTGACCTGGCGCACTAGCTGTTAGCCGTTAGCCAGGCACCTGAGATCACTGCATTCCGGCTAACCGCTAATCGCTAACCGCTAATCGCTGCATCCTGAAACGCGAGTTTCAGGATGCACACCAGCTTGCCGTCACCACCCGCGAGCCGTCCGGGCTGAAGGACGCTCCAGCGAGGTTGTCCGTGTGCCCGTCGAGCGAGCGGTGGAGCTTGCCGGTCACGGCATTCCAGACCTTTGCGGTGTTGTCCCAGCTTGCCGTCACAACGCGCGACCCGTCCGGGCTGAAGGATGCGTCGATGATCCATCTCGTGTGCCCCTCGAGTGAGACGAGGAGCTTGCCGGTCGAGGCGTCCCAGAGCTTCGCAGCGCTGTCGTAGCTTGCCGTGACCACCTGCGAGCCGTCCGGGCTGAACGACGCGCTGGCTATCACGCCCGTGTGCCCTTCGAGCGACACGATCTCCCTCTCCACCTCCCGCACAGCCTGGGCCAGCAGAAAACGCAACGCCGACGTGTCGGCGCCCATCTTGTAGGCCTCGCCGAGGTAGACCAGCGCTCTTCGCGCCTTCCCGGCCAGCAGCTCTTGCCGGCCCTGCTCCACATAGAGGCTCGCGGCGGCCTCCTCGATCTTTGAGCGTGCCTCCTCCGCAGCCTCGCGCAACAGATCGGACTCCCGCCGCAGCCCGCGCTCCCGTGCGAGGAACAACGCGCTCGCCACCACAACCACCACCAGTGCCGCCACGACGCTCGCGGCGAGCGCCTTGTGCCGGCGCACGGCCAGCTTCAGCACGTAGCCCAGCGTCGGCGGCCGAGCCGCTATCGGCCGGCCCTCCAGGTGGGCGTCCAGGTCCGCCGCGAGCTCGCCGGCCGTGTCGTAGCGCAGGCGGCGGTCCTTCTCGGTCGCCTTCCTCACGATCGTGGCCAGGTCCCCGGGCAGCGCGGGGTTCGCCTTCGCCGGATGCGCCGGCTCCTCGTGCAGCACCTGCTCTATCAGCCGCGCCTCGCTGTCGCCGTCGAAGAAGGGCCGACCGGTCAGGAGCTCGTAGAAGGTCGCCCCGAGCGCGTAGACGTCCGCCCGGCGGTCGAGGCTCAGCAGGTTTCGCTGGAGCTGCTCGGGCGGCATGTAGCGCAAGGTGCCGAGCAGGGCGCTGCTGTCCTTGGTGATGGTCCGGCTCGCGTCTCCGAGGGCGGCGAGCCCTAGGTCCATGACGACGACCCGGTGCTCGCCCGCGGTCACCATCAGGTTCGCCGGCTTCAGGTCGCGGTGGAGGATACCCATGTCGTGCAGGTGGGCGAGCGCCCGCGCCGCGTCGCGGAACAAGACGGCGAGCCTCCTCGCCCGCCCGCGCCCGCCCGCGCCGGAGACGGCGGCGGCGGCGTCGGGCATGGAGAGCTGCGGAACGTGCTCGAAGACCTCCGGCCTGGCATGGCGAACCTCGCCGGAGGCCGTCGAGATCGCCGCGTCGACGTCGTCGGTGCTCGAGAGCGCCCGGGCCACCTGCGCGAGGTCGGCGCCGTCCACGAGCTCCATGGCGTAGTAGTGAGTACCGCGCGCCTCCCCGGCGGCGAGGACCTTGACCACGTTGGGGTGCTCGCAGCGTGACAGCGCACCCACCTCGCGCCGGAAGCGGGCGACGGCGGTGGCGTCCTCGGCGGCGGCGGAGGGCAGCATCTTGAGCGCCACGAGCCGGCCGAGGCTCTCCTGGCGGGCGAGGTAGACCTCGCCCATGCCTCCCTCGCCGAGCTTCCCGAGCACCCGGTAGTCTCCGAAGACCTCCGGGGCCGGGGCGGCGTCTTCCTCACGTGGCCTGGGCAGCCCGACGAAGAGAGCGGCGAGGTCGTCCTTGAGGCCAGGGAGCTCCGCTGACAGCTCCTTCGTCCGGGTCGTCTCTCCGCTGACGAAGTCGAGGTAGCTCGAGGGCCCGTTGTAGAAGAGCACGCTCTCCCGGAGGCCGGTCTCGCGGTACAGCAGCCAGGGGTGCACCGGGCGGTATGCGCCGGCGGAGCGCACGTAGAGGCGCCGGGGCAGGACGTGCTCGGGCATGCCCTCCGTCCCCGAGAAACGCTCGATGGCGCCGGCGAGCCCGGTGAGATCCATGATCCGAGCCCGGCGCCGGCCGCTCGGACCGAGGTCCACAGCCTCGACGTAGACCAGACGCGCGGCGGGCTCCCAGAAGACGCCGGCCGCCCAGGCGGTCTCGATTCCCGCGAGGAGCACGGACGCCGCCCGGTCGTAGAGCTCGGCCTCCCGGGCCGCCCCGTGCCCGAGGAGCTGGTTCCGATAGGCCGGCAGCGCGTCCAACAGCCGCCGCGTCGTGACGGCCTTGGGCGCAGAACGCCTGTCCGTGCCGATCTCGGTCAGGAGGCCGTAGACCTCGAGCAGCGCTGGCTCGGCGTGAGAGCCCTCGCCTGCTCGCAGAGCCGAGACCCAGTGGCCGAGCGAAGGCTTCTGCAGGCTTGTCGCGTCTGCCGGCGGCCGCGCCGCCACGGCGAGGCGCACGGAGGCCTCCCACGCGTAGTAGGCAGTGTCGTGACGCTCCTTGAGCCCCTTTGCGTTGTTTGCGCGCCTCGCGAGCGTCGCCACCGGCAGCGGCAGATCCAGGGTGCATCCCTCCGTGGGACCGGTGAGACTCTGGCAGCGCCTGCGCCACGTGTCCAGGGCCGGTCGACTCCGCGCGGCCCTGCTCGGGGAGCCAGGATCTCCCGCGGGGAGCTCAGTCCTCCCAGAGGTGGCGCAGCTCTATCTCGACGGCGTCGAAGGGCTCCGCCCGGACGGTCTGGTCGCCTTGGAAGGTCGCGGCTGCGAACCACCCCCCTTCTGCGCGGCGGTAAACCTCGAGGGTGCGGTCGCCGGGGTGCACCAGCCAGACGTGGTCGACGCCGTGCTCGAGGTAGATGGGCATCTTGCGAACGCGATCGACGCCTACGGTAGAGGGTGAGAGGACTTCGCAGAGCCAATTGGGCGGTAGCCTGAAGTAGGCCTCGTCGGGGAGTCGCGGCATTCGCTCGCGGCGCCAGCCGGCGATGTCGGGCACCAAGACGTGCTCGCCGAGGTGAAGCTCGGGCTCGTCCAGGATGCGCCACCCGCCGGGCCTGTCGTCATCCCCGTCCCCGGAGCGGCCGAAGCGTACACGCAGATCGCCGCCGATGTCGCTGGAGGCGTTGGCGTGCTTCGGAGCGGGCCGCGGGCTGACTACCAGCTCGCCGTTGATGATCTCCCCCACGACGTGCTCGGGCAGATCAAAGAGATCCTCATAGGTAGCGGGGCGTTTGGCGGTAGCTGTCGACATGCCCGGATCATAACAAACGAGACTCGCGCAAGTCCCGGCCGAAACAGCTCCAGCGCTCTGGACGCGGCGCCCCCGCTGTGGTGTACCCGTCGCCCTCCCACCGCAGCCCCAGGGGCTCCCAGTGTCCATGACCATCCGCGAGGACTTCGGCACCGGCCTCGTCACCGAGGTCGACATCAGCGAGGTCCTCTACCACCGGCGCACGCGCTTCCACGACGTGCTCATCGCCGTCACGCGGCCCTTCGGCAAGGGCGTGTTCATGGACGGCAACGGGCAGAGCTTCGAGTGCGACCACGGGGTCTACCACGCGGCCCTCGTGCACCCGGCCATGCTCCTGCACCCGAACCCGCGCCGCGTGCTCATCGGCGGGGGGGGAGAAGGCGCCACCCTGCGCGAGGTCCTGCTCCACCGGAGCGTGGAGATCGTGCGCATGATCGACATCGACGAAGAGGCCGTCGCCGCCTTCCGCGAGCACCTGCCCGAGTGGCACGAGGGGGCCTTCGAAGATCCCAGGGCCGACGTGCGCTTCGGAGACCTCCGCGCCGCCCTCGCCGAGCACGAGGGTGAGCCCTACGACGTGGCGATCATGGACCTCGGCGATCCCGTCCAGGGCGGGCCTTCGGTGCCTGTCTACACGAAGGAGTTCTTCGCGCTCCTGCGCTCGGTCCTGGCTCCCGACGCGGTGGTCGGCATGCAAGCGGGAGAGCTGCACCACGGCGCCTTCGCAGGCTACCGCTCGCTGCGCTCGACCGTGGCGACGGCCTTCCCCCGGACGAGGCCCTACCGCTGCCCGGTGCCCTCCTTCACGACGGCCTGGGGCTTCCTGCTGGCCTCCGCCGGCGAGCTCCCGGTCGCGCCTTTCGACGCCGGGGCACGTGTGGCCGCTCTACGCGCTGCCGGCCTGCAGCACTTCGACGCCGAAGGCCTCGAAGCCATGGCCTGGCTCCCGCCGAGCCTCCGAGCCCTCGTCGACCAGCCCGGCGCCATCCTCGAAGACCCGCCGAGAGATCCCAATGCTTGCTGAACCGCGCTTCGTCACTCCCAAAGAGCGCTTCTTGGGCTCCGCGGCGGAGGCGGCCCCGGGCGGTATCGCCCTCGTCGGCGTGCCCTACGACGGGACCGCCAGCTTCAGGAAAGGAGCGCGCCTGGGCCCGGCCGCAATCCGCGAGGCCAGCGATGCCCTCGAGACCTACTCGCCCGACCTCGACGCGGACCTCGAAGACGGCCTCCCCTTCGCCGATCTCGGTGATCTGGAGCTGCCGGAGGGCCCCCCGGGGCTGGTCGCAGGGATCGTCTCCCGCGCCGCCTTCGACCTCGCCGAGCGCGGGATCCGCCCGCTGCTGCTCGGCGGCGAGCACAGCGTCACCGCGGGGGCCGTCGGCTCCTGCGCCGCCCTCAACCAGGGCCTGCTCGTCGTGCAGCTCGACGCCCACGCGGACCTTCGCGAG
The DNA here is from genome assembly GCA_964594295.1 of uncultured Myxococcales bacterium. Classification (GTDB taxonomy): domain Bacteria; phylum Myxococcota_A; class UBA9042; order UBA3505; family UBA3505; genus CAZQPP01. The sequence continues at coordinate 4,758 of CAZQPP010000574.1, forward strand.
GAGCACGGCGGCGAGGCTCACAGCCACGCCTGCGCCATGCGCCGCTGCCTCGACCACGTGCCCGAGAGGTCCCTGCTCCAGGTCGGCATCCGCTCGGGCACGCGCTCCGAGTGGGAGGAGCTTCGGGGCAGCGGGCGCTTCGTCGAGGCCAGCGCCAAGGCCCTCCGCGAGGCCGTCGAGGGCCGCCCCGCGAGCCCGCTCTACCTCACCGTCGACCTCGACGTCTTCGACCCCTCCGTCCTGCCGGGGACCGGCGCGCCCGAGCCCGGCGGCATCGACTGGCCGACCTTCGCGAACCTGCTCGCCGCCCTGCCCCTCGAGAACATCGTCGGCGCGGACGTAGTAGAGCTCGCCCCCGAGCTCGACCCCACCGGGCGCTCGGCGGTCGTCGCGGCGAAGGTCGTCAGGGAGCTGGTACTGGGAGCCTCGTCCAGGCACCCGTCGCAGGGATGAGGCAGGCCGCGCCGGCATCAGTGCCGAAGCATAGGCGCTGGTCGGCCACCTCGAGCACGCGGACCGTGTCGTGGGGCAGCCCGTCGGCGACAGTGACCGT
>CAZQPP010000575.1:0-5302 GCA_964594295.1 uncultured Myxococcales bacterium
CTCGAGGGTGTGAGCTCCCAAGCGGAGGCTGCCGCCGGCGTGGGTCAAGGTCGCGCCGATCACCTCGGTGTGCCCCGAGACGAGCACGTCTCCGGTCACCTGGACGTTCGAGAGGCCGCAGCCGCGCAGGCGCTGCCCCTCGCCACGAAGGAAGAACCTCCGCTCTCCGCGCACCCCGTCGGCGAAGACGTGGCCGTGCACGTTGAGGTCGTTGCCCGCCAGCTCGATCCTCGAGCCGAGCACCAGGAGCCTCCGGGCCGAAGCCTCGCGGCTGACTACCGGCACCGTGACGCCCTCCCCGCCGCAGATGAAGACGTCGTTCTCCGCCCCCGGCTCGCCCTCCGGCAGCCAGTTCTCGGCGTTGTGCCACTCCTGCTCGTGCCCGGGCGCGCCGCCTATCCACAGCTTCTCCGCGCCCGCCGGCGTGAAGGAGCAGGCGATCTCGCCGGCCTCGAGGAGCCCGGAGCAGGCGGAGATGCGGCCGGCCGGGTCGCGCACGCGCATGCTCCAGAGCCCGCCGTAGGGGTCCTCCGTCTCCAGGGCCACCTCGAAGTGCCCGGCCTCGTCGGCTGTGGCCCGCAGCGCCGCCTGGCCCCGGCAGCCTTCGCCTTCGAAGATCTCCACGTCGGTATCAGGCTCCCCGTAGCCCACGATGGTAGCGGTCGTCGTCGGTATGCCGTCGCACGCGGTCTGGCCCCGAAGCGCCGCGATGGGCGTGCCCGGCCCGTCGTTCTCGTAGGCTATGGGGTCCGAGCAGGGGCCCACGTTGCCGAGGGCGTCGGCCGCCGCGGCGGCCAGCTCGGTGCGGATCTTCTCGACCACCCCGACGGGGAAGGAGAAGGTGCCGTCCGCCTGTGCCCGACCACGGGCGGCCACGCGGCCGGCGCAATTTGCCTGCGCGTAGATCTCGACCTCCGCCCCGGGCTCGGTGCGCCCTATCACCCGCGGAAGACGCTCGTGGGAGGGGCTCTCCGGGTCCGTGCCCACGAGGGTCACGGTCGGGCCTTCGTTGTCGTGCATGTAGGTCAGGGCCTCCGAGCACCCGGAGCGCTGCCCGTCCCCGTTGCTGGCGCTGGCGTAGTAGGTGTTCGTCGCGTTCTCCAAGACCTCCACCTCGACGGAGAAGGCGCCGTCGGAGGCGCGCGCGGTCGTGGTGGCGACCGGGGTGCCCGTGCAGTCCGGGAGCCGGTAGACGTCGACGGTGACCTCCGGATCGGCCCGGCCCTGCAGGCTCGGTCGCGGCTCGGTAGCCGGCGAGCGTGGCTCCGTCCCGGTCCACTGAGGCACCCCGACCGACGCGCAGGCGTTCCCTTCGTCCACCTCGTTGTCGCAGTCGTCGTCCATGTTGTTGCAGAGCTCTGTGACGCCCGGGTGCACCCCGGGGTCGAAGGGGGCGCAGTCGCTGGCGTCCGGAGCCCCGTCGCCGTCGTCGTCGCTGTCGCACTCGTTGCCCTCGCCGTCGCCGTCGCTGTCCACCTGGAGTGGGTTCGCCACACCCGGGCAGTTGTCGATCCCGTCGGGGATGCCGTCGTTGTCGTTCTCCTCGTCGCAGGCGTCGCCTATCCCGTCTCCGTCGGAGTCGGCCTGGTCGGGGTTGGCCAGCGCGCGGCAGTTGTCGGTGTCGTCCGGGACGCCGTCGCCGTCGCTGTCCGCGGGCCCGCACACCGAGCCGCCGCCTGGCGCCTCGTCGATGTTCCCGTCGCAGTCGTCGTCGCGGGCGTTGCAGGTCTCCTCCGCTCCCGGCCGAACGTCGGGGTCGAGGGGTGCGCAGTCGGCCGTGTCGAGGCTGCCGTCACCGTCGTCGTCGGGATCGCAGGCGTCACCCCGCCCGTCGGAGTCGGTGTCCGCTTGATCCGTGTTCGGCTCGGCGGGGCAGTTGTCGGACCCGTTGACCACGCCGTCGGCGTCGGTGTCGTCGCGCCCGCAGACCGAGCCCTCGCCCGGCGCCTCGTCGGTCTCCCCGTCGCAGTCGTCGTCGAGGCCGTTACAGGCCTCCGGGGCCCCGGGGTGGATGGCCGGGTCCACCGGCGCGCAGTCGGCGGAGTCCTGGCTGCCGTCGCCGTCGTCGTCGAGGTCGCAGGCGTCGCCGAGAGCGTCGGCGTCCAGGTCCTCCTGGCCGGCGTTTGGGGTCTCCGGGCAGTTGTCCTCGGCGTCGGCCACGCCGTCCCCGTCCCCGTCGCCTTCCGAGCCCTGCTGCGGGTCGCAGGCGTCACCGAGGCCGTCGCCGTCCTCGTCGGCCTGGTCCGCGTTGGGTATCTGGGGGCAGTTGTCCTCGGCGTCCTCCACGCCGTCCCCGTCCAGGTCATCTTCGTCTCCCGGCTCCGGGTCGCAGACGTCGCCGAGGCCGTCGCCGTCGGTGTCGACCTGGCCCGGGTTCGGGTCGGCGGGGCAGTTGTCCATGAGGTCGGGCTGCCCGTCGCCGTCCGCGTCGCCCACGTCACAGGGCTCTTCGAGATCCTCGTCGATCTGCCCGTCACAGTCGTCGTCGAGGCCGTTGCAGGTCTCCGGTTCGCACTCGCAGCTCCCTCCCTCCGGCACGCAGACCGGCACATCGAGGGCGAGCGCGCAGAGGTAGCCGGCAGGACATCCCAGCGTGGCAGAGCACGGGTAGCTGCAGAACTGACTCTCCCCGCCGTCGAGCTCCGTGCACAGACCGGGCGGCTCCTCTCCGGCGCTGCTACACTCGGAGTCGGTGCGGCATGGCTCGCAGATTGAAAACATCTCGGGCAGGCAGATCTGGTGCTGGCCCGCGCTGGCGTCGAGCACGCGGCATGTCCAGCCATCCGGACATGGCTCCTCCGGCCCGCACGTCGACGCGCACTCGCCGCCCTCGGCCGACGGCACGCAGGCCCGGCTCGCGCACTCATCGTCCTCGTCACACGGCGCGCCGGGGGCCCCCGCCGCCTCGCCCCCGTCATCGTCTCCCGTCGAGTCGCCGTCGTCTCCGGCGGGGTGCTCGGCGCCGCGATCTCCGGCCGGGCGCTCGCCGCTGTCGCCTGTCGGGTGCTCCGCGTCCGCCCCGCGCGCGTCGGGGAGAGGCGCGACGTCCTGCTCGTCCGGCACAGCTCCGAGGTCGTAGGTCGCGTAGGTGCTCGTCGGTATGTCCGCGACGGCGCGCATGGCCGTCTCGGATTCGGAGGCGGGGTTGCAGGCCAGCCCTGTGCACAGGAGAAGAGCGGTGACAGAGAGGCCCCTGAGGATCTCGCTGGCTTGGGGGCGGGGTGTTGTGTCGGACATAGACATACCGGGGGCATAGGGATGCCCCTGGTCGGCTACCCACCTACACGCACCAACCCATGATCACTGAATGCGACCCGCTTTTTCAAGCCCAGGCCCCTTGCGTGTGCGTGGAAGCTGGCGAATTCCAGGTCAGCGCCGCGCTCAGTCCGTCTCTTGCTCCACGACGACCTCGGCGCCGATCTTCTCGAAGGAGGCGACCATCTCCTCGGCCCGCACGCGGCTCACGCCCGCGATGATCGTGCAAGGGGCTTGGTCCACGAGGGCGGAGGCGTCCTTCAAGCTGAGCCGGGTGAACTGCATCACCCGGTTGGTGACGCCGATCTTCATCGACCCCGGGGACTTCAACGTGATCTTGAAGTCGCCTTTGAGCTCCGCGCGGTCCTCGACCTTGTGATTGGGGCCGGCCGCGGCGGCCGCCCGGCGCGCCTCTGCTGCCACGGAGCGGCTGATGGCGCGCGCGTTGTGCTGGCTCCTGGGCACGATGCGAACTATGGCGCCGAGGGCGTGCAAGGCGTCACGGACCTCCTCCGCCGCCTTCACATTCGAGACGGTCTTCAGGATGCACGGAGCGCCCTGGATCATCTCGTAGGCCTCGGCGTTGCTCATGCCGGTGAGCCTCGTGATCTCGTGGATCAGCTTCACCTTGTTCTTGCCGGGCGCGTGGAGCCAGACGACCTGTGCCGAGTCGGAGCCTCCCGTCTTCTTCGGACCGAGGGTGCCGAGGCGGATCTCGTCAGACCCGGCGAGGCGGTTGGCTGCAGTGAGCTGCGCGCTGCAGGACTGGCAGACCGTCGCCGTGTCCGGGTTGTGGGAGCCGCAGCGTCGGCAGTACATTCAGCGTTCCTTTTGGCAACGTCCGCGAGCGTTTTACAGCGCGTTTCAAGTTGCGCGCGGTATCCGGCATTCCGAGGCGGCTGTCAACGCGGGTTCGTCCGGCGCCTCCGCCAGAAGGCGGCGAGCATCAGGAGCAGGGCCGCGGCCAGCGGCTTCGGGAGCGCTCCCGAAGCGGAGCCCGCGCAGCCTCCTCCCGAGTCGGGTAGGGTCACCTCGCCGCGGGTGCCGGTGGCGGCGTTCGTGCCCGCGACATCTCCGCCGATGGGCGGGCCGCCCACGTCGGGAGAGCCGGCGGCGTCCGCCGGTCCCCACGGGATGGTCGGCGGATCGCACGCGTCGCCGGAGCCGTCGCCGTCGGTGTCTTTCTGATCGGTGTTGTGCGCCACGGGGCAGTTGTCCTGGCCGTCGGGGATGCCGTCGCCGTCGACGTCGCTGGGCCCCACCGGCGGATCGCATGCGTCGCCGGAGCCGTCTCCGTCCGAGTCCGCCTGGTCCGGGTTCCACGCGAGCACGCAGTTGTCGCTGCCGTCCGCTATGCCGTCGCCGTCGCTGTCCGGGTCCGTAGAGTCGGAGTCGCACGCGTCTCCCGAGCCGTCACCGTCGCTGTCCTTCTGGTCCGGGTTCACGGCACGCACGCAGTTGTCCGATCCGTCGGGCACGCCGTCGCCGTCGACGTCGGGGTTCGTTGTGACCGGGTCGCACGAGTCTCCCGAGCCGTCACCGTCGGTGTCTCTCTGCTCCGCGTTGGGGGTCCGGGGGCAGTTGTCCGAGGCGGCGGGCACGCCGTCCTTGTCGACGTCGGAGGGCGGCAGGACCGGGTCGCACGCGTCGCCGGAGCCGTCGCCGTCGCTGTCCTGCTGGTTCGGGTTCGGGTCCGACGGGCAGTTGTCGGTGGCGTTGGGTACGCCGTCACCGTCCACGTCCGGGTTCGGCCCGATCGGGTCGCACGCGTCGCCGGAGCCGTCGCCGTCGGTGTCCTTCTGATCGGGGTTCGGCGCGCGCGGGCAGTTGTCCGCGGCGTCGGGCACGCCGTCGGCGTCGGCGTCCGAGGGCGGGGCGACGGGGTCGCACGCGTCTCCCGAGCCGTCCCCGTCCGTGTCGGTCTGGCCGGGGTTGGGGGCCGTCGGGCAGTTGTCATTGGCGTCGGGCACGCCGTCGCCGTCGGTGTCCTGCACCGGAACGATCGGGTCGCAGGCGTCGCCCGGGACGGCCCCGTCGGGGTCCGTCG
>CAZQPP010000576.1:0-5292 GCA_964594295.1 uncultured Myxococcales bacterium
GCTAACCGCTAATCGCTGCATCCTGAAACGCGAGTTTCAGGATGCACACTAGCTTCGCTTCGAGGAGCCGGCCGTGGGGACGTGCCTCACCTTGTCGAGGTCGTGTATGGACATGCCCCACTCCTGCAGAGCCGCCTGGCAGTAGGCCATGGTCATCTTGAAGGCCTCCGCGTCCGATCTCGGCTTGGCGGTCTGCTCGCCCAGCGGCGTCCGGGTAGGAGCCCTGGAGCCGGGCATGGGTGGCACCTTGGGGTCCTTCGGTCCCTCCCAGGAGATCGCGTCGCTCCTCTCGAGGAGCAGGCCGTTGTCGTCCTCCGCCTGCGCCTCGGCGGCCTCCGTCTTGGGCTGCACGAAGACGTCGTGGGGCAGCACGAGCTTGACCTCACCCGCTCGTTCGAGCACGTCGAGGAGCCTCGTGTTGGCCGCTCTCAGCTGGCGCACGCCGTACTTGGCGAACTGCTCCTGGAAGCCGAGGGCCGCGGGGCTCTCCTGGCGCAGCAGCGTGACGTACATCTTGCGGGTGATCTCGATGAGCATCAGGTCGCTCCGCGCCCGCACGCTCGCCGAGCGCGGCTCGTAGTCGACCAGGGCCATCTGCCCCACCATGCTGCCGGCCCCGAGCACCGCCAGCAGGCGCTCGTCGCCGAGCACCGTCTTCAAGACCTCGACCTCGCCGGTGAGCAGGATGAAGCAAGACGAGCCTTTCGTGCCCTCCCGGCAGAGGTAGGTGCCCTGCTTGCAGGACTTCGGCGGCGAGAGCAGCTTGAGCTGGGGCACGGGGAAGCGCCTGAGCGCCGAGGTCTGCCGCAGGTCCACCTTGTCGGGGCTGTCCTCCATCTCGACGGCGAAGTCCACTGCCTCGTCGTCACGCTCGGGCAGGGTAGTGCCCATGAGGCCTTCGATTCGGCGGTTGGTCTCCCGGATCCTCCCGGTCACGCGCTCGGTGATGCCGGAGATCACCCCCGCGAAGGCCGAAGGAGCGCTCTCGCGCATCGCCGAGAGGTCCTCGTAGCGCAGGTAGAGCACCGTCGAGGGCACGTCGGCCGTCACTCGCGCGGAGCGTGGCGCGGGGTCGATGCAGGCCATCTCGCCCACGAAGTCGCCCACGCTGACCATGGCCACCTGCTCCACGGTGCCGTCGGGTCTCGAGGCCTCCACGCGCAGCCCGCCGGCCTGGAGGATGGCCATGTAGTTTCCGGGCGTGCCCTGCTGAAAGAGGATCTCGTTCGTCTCGAGGTCGCGCCTGCGCAGCACCCCGAGCACCTCCTGGCGGTCCTTCGGGGTCAGGTCGGGGAAGGCGCGCGCCAGGTGTCGGTCCATTCCCCCGAGATGGCTCTTGGTGTCGAGCATGGCACCCCTCGCATGCGGCTTCGGAGCCAAGAGCCTCGCGCGCCGCTTGGGGTGGCGTCAAGCGAATCTCTCAGCCAGTCTCGAAGAGGGTGCGGTCAATTACCTCCTGCTTCATCTCGGGCGAGAGGTCGTCGAAGTAGGCGGAGTAGCCCGAGACCCTGACGATCAGGCCCGGGTAACGCCCCGGGTTGTCCTTCGCCTCGAGCAGGACCGCCGGGTCGAGCACGTTGATCTGCATCTGCGGGCAGCCAGCGGCGAAGGCGCCGGTGATGAGGCCCTCCAAGGCGCGAGCGCCCTCCTCGCCCGAGACGGTCCAGGGGGCGAGGGCGAGGTTGTAGTTGCTGCCGTTCTTCGCGAGGTGCAGCGGCAGGCGGGCGAGGGACAACAGCGAGGCGGTGGGTCCGGAGCGCTCCGCTCCCCTGGCCGGCGAGAGCCCCGACGAGAAGGGCTCGCCAGCGCGCCGGCCGCTGGGCAGGGCGCCGACCACGCTGCCGAAGGCGGCGTGGGCCGTCACGGAGTAGAAGCCGGCCACGTAGCGGCCGCCGCGGGCGTTCACCCTGCCCTCGAAGGTGCCCGCGAAGAGCTCCATCGCCCGCGCCAGGTGCCCGTCGGCGTGCGAATCGTCGTTGCCGTACTTGGGCGCCTTCAGCAGCCAGGCCCGCAGGGTCTCGCGGCCCTTGAAGTTGGAGCGGCACGCCGCGACGAGCTCCTCCATCGTGGCGCGGCGCTGGTCGAAGACGACGTGCTCGATGGCGGCGAGGCTGTCGCCGACGTCCACCACGCCCACGGCCTGGATGCCGCTGCCGTTGTAGGTCGCCCCACCCCATGAGGCGTCGCGCGCCGACTCGATGCAGCCGCGCAGGAGCAACGAGCTCAGGGGAGTTGGGTGGAGTCGGGCGTTGGCCCTCTCGATCACTCCGAGATCGAGCAGGAGGCGCCGCACCTGGTGCTCGATCTGCACGCGCAGGAGGCCGAGCAGGTCGTCCATGCCCGTGCAGCGCGCGGCCGGCGGCGTGGGGGCGCCGATCCTGAGCCGCTTCTGGAATCGTCGCCCCGGCCGCCCGAATCGCCGCCCCTCGTTCAATGTCAGCTCGAGGCACAGCGGCAGGTTGAAGAGGGCGGCGTCGGTGGACTCGAAGCTCCGGCCCGGGACCACCGGCTCGACGCAGCCGACGTTGGCGTAGTCCCGCGCGTGTGCGAGGGCGATGCCCTTGGAGCGGAGCAGGGGGATGACGTGCTCGTCGTTGTAGACGGCCGGTGAGGCGGCCCCCGACGCCAGGACGGTCGCGACGCGCGCACGGTACTCGGGTGGGCTGCCGGCGTGAACGCGGGCGTGGTAGTTGGGCTGGCGCGTGCGCAGCTTGTCCATCAGGTCCAAGAAGAGGAAGCTCAGCTCGTTCGTGCCGTCCTCGCCCGCCTCGTCCACTCCGCCGACGACGAGGACCTGGCCGTTGAACATGCCTCCGTGCACGCGCGTGGTGCGCGCGGAGAAGACGGGCACGATCTCGCAGAGCTTGAGGGCGAAGCAGCCGAGCAGCTCGAAGGCTCCCTCCCGATCTGCGCGCCCCTCCTCGAGGTCCCGGCAGTAGTAGGGGTAGAGGACCTGGTCGAGGCGGCCGAGGGACACCGAGTTGTCCATCGACTCGAGGTTCAGGGCTATCTGGGTGAAGAGGATGGACTGCAGCGCCTCCTGGAAGGTGCGCGCCGGTCTGCGCGGCACCCGGTCGCAGACCTCGGCGAGGAGCTCGAGCTCGGCCCGCCGCTCCGGATCGGGCTCACGCTCCGCCGCGCGCGCGGCCTCTCGCTGGTAGCCCGCCGCGAAGTCCTCCAAGGCGTCGCAGACGAGCACGACGGCTCGCAGGAAGCTCTCCTCCTCGCTGCCCGTCTTCAGCCCCGCGATTCGACCGCGGATCTCTCGCCGGTAGCCTTCGGTGCCGCGGGCGAGCAGGGCCGCGTAGTCGGGGACGAAGTGCGAGATGCCGCCGGTCTCGTTGATCAGGTAGGAGGTCGGGGAGACCTGGTCGGCGACGAAGCGGAGCGCGCGCGGCAGCGGCATGGCGCGCATCACCATGAAGCGCGGCAGCCAGTATGGGAGGACCTCGGTGAGGAGGCTCCGGCGCGTCTCGGGCGAGATTCGCAGCGGGTTCACCGGGCGGCGCTCGAAGCGGAGGAGGTCCTCGAGCATGGCCACGCCGTGGAGCTCGGGCAGGATGCCGCCCCCGACCCTGTGGGTCGTGAAGCAGCCGGTGAGCAGCTCCCTCGGGTAGATGCGGACCTGCTTGCGGCGCAAGATGTATGAGAGGGCCCCGGCCCTCTGGAGCACCGCCGGCTCCGCCGGGTCCGCGTGCCGCCGGAAGTAGCGCGTCACCAGCAGCGCGCGTTCCGGGCAGAGCGCGGGCGGCGACGAGCGGATCTCCTTGTGAAGTGAAGCTACACGCGCGCTCAGCGGGAGTGGCTCGGTCGGTGCTCTCACGGCTTCACCTCCAGGCCGGCAGCTCGCATGAAGGTCGCGACGCGTTCAAGGGGCTCGGCGGAGCGTGCTTCGGGGCCGAGGGCCAGGGGCTTCTGCGCCGAGCCGAGGCGGGCCCGTTTGGCCTCTCCCATGGAGTGGTAGCGGAGCAGGTGAAGCTCCCTCGCGCCCACGTCCTCGAGGAAGGCCGCGACGCTCCTCAGGTTGGTCTCGGTGTCCGTGTAGCCCGGCACAACGGGCATGCGGAAGGTCACCGGGGTGCCCGAGGCGAAGAGGCGCCGCCCGTTCTCCAAGATGGCGCCGTTGTCCGCCCCCATCAAGCGCCTGTGCAGGTCCGGGTCCATGACCTTCAGGTCGAAGTAGACGAAGGAGAGGAGCGGCAGGTGCGGAGCCAGGCTCTGCCACGCGAAGGCGCCGCAGGTCTCGAGGCCCACCTCGAGGCCGGCCTCGCGGCAGGCCTCACAGAAGCGCACGACGAAGCCGAGCTGCGCTGTCGGCTCGCCCCCCGAGAGGGTCACGCCGCCCCCCGACGCCTCGTAGAAGGGGCGGTCGCGCGCGACCTCTTCGAGCAGCTCCTCGACCGCGACCCTACGGCCGACGAGGCGCAGGGCCTCGTGGGGGCAGGCGGGCACACACAGGCCGCAGAGATCGCAGCGCGCGCGGTCGATCCTGTCGGGGCCTCTGTGGAGCGCGTCGCGAGGACACAAGGCGAAGCACTCGCCCACGCCGCGGCAACGATCGGAGTAGAAGGCCATCTCGGGGCGGGGGTCGTGGGACTCCGGGTTCTGGCACCACGGGCAGCGCAGGGGGCAGCCCTTGAAGAAGACGGTCGTCCGGATCCCCGGGCCGTCGTGGAGGGAGAAGCGCTGCACGTCGAAGACGAGCCCCCGGGGGTCGTTGGGCTCCTCATCGCGCGCCCGCTCGCCGGCTTGTGCGTTGTTGCTCGGCATCGCCGGGCATTGTGCCAGATCGGGCCGTGTCGTGGCTTGGGCGGAATCCGAGGGCCGCAATTGTCGCGCAGAGGCGCAGAAGCCGCAGAGGGTGTGTTTCGTGGGTGGGCACACCGTCTCTGCGTCTCTGCGCCTCTGCGCGAGACCTTCCCATGCAGGTCTGCGGTCAGCCGTGATGCCCGCGTTGCCCATGCCTCTCCCCCCTGTTAGCTTTCACCCTCCTGACGCCACGCCGGGCGATGCGCGCGTCCTTCCTCGCTGTCCTCCTCGATCCCGAGTCACGGGTCTCGACTTCCTCGTTGGGGGAGCGGGCGCTGTCCCTCGTCGTGGACTCGCTTGCGCGGCAGGGTTACGTGGGCTGGAGCGATCCGATCCCGCGGGGCTACCGGCCCGAGCCCTGGGAGGTCGTGCGGGTGGACGTCGCGGTCACCGCCGGCTGGGCGCTCTACCGCCTCCAGGGCCGGCGCTCGGGCGCGCGCTGGGCGCACCGCCTCGCCATCGAGGTCGATCCCTCGCCCGTGG
>CAZQPP010000577.1:0-2848 GCA_964594295.1 uncultured Myxococcales bacterium
GGGGGGGGGGGTGGGGGGGGCGCGGGGCCCCCCCCCCCCCCGCCGGCGCCGCCCCCTCGGGGGGGGGGCGCCGACCGCCTTCATCGGCGTGCCCCGGGCCCACGCCCTGCGCCTGCTCCCGGGCTGGGGCTCCCACCTGACGCTGCGCATCAGCGCCGGCGCCGGCCTGCCCGGCGCGCCGCCGCTCGCCTCCTTCCTCGGTCAGGAGAGGCGGCCCCTGCCCTCTCCCGCGCCGGGGCCCGACGCGCCGGCCCTCCTGACCTTCACCTCGGGCACCACGGGCGCACCGCGCGCGGCCGTGCGCAGCCACGGGCTGCTCCTCGCCCAGCACGAGGCCCTCGCGGAGGCCTTCGAGACCGAGGAGCGCGACGTCGAGCTCCACGGCCTGCCCATCTTCGTGCTGCACACCATCGCCTCGGGAGGCACGGCCGTGCTGCCCCGCCTTGGGCCCGGATCTCCGGCCCCGACGGACGCCCCGGCCGCCGTGGACCTCGCGCTCTCACACGGCGCAACGACCATCACCGGCTCGCCGACCTTCGTCGCTCCCCTGGCCGAGCACTGCCGGCGTTCGGGCGAGCAGCTCTCCGGCGTCCGGGCGGTGTTCGTGGGCGGCGCGGCGGTGCCGACCTCCCTGGTCTCCTCGCTCAGGGAGCTGCTCCCTGACGGTGACGTGGTGGTCGTCTACGGCTCCACCGAGGCCGAGCCCATCGCGACCCTGCGAGGCGCCGAGATCGTGGCCGAGACCGCCGAGCTCGGCCGAAGCGGACGCGGCGCCTGCGTCGGCCGCCCCGTGCCGGCGGTCCGGGTCGAGCTCGAGCCCGTGGACGGAGACTCCCCGGTGGGAGAGGTCCTCGTGTCGGGCGCCCACGTGCTCGACACGGCGGGCACGGGCCGGCACGCGACCGGCGACGTGGCCTATCGCGACGACCGGGGCAGGCTCTGGCTCGTGGGCCGCGCCGGCGAGGCCGTAGCCACCCCGGCCGGTGAGCGTTGGCCGCTCCGGGTGGAGGGCGCCGCCGAGGCGACCCCGGGGGTGAAGAAGGCAGCCCTCGCCGGTGTCGGCGGGCGGGCCCTGCTCGCGCTGGAGACGCTCCCGGGAGCCGCGGAGGAGGAGGTGGCTGCGGCCGTCGAGGCGCACCTCGAGGAGGTCTCCGAGGCGGTCGACGAGGTGCGCATCGTGGAGTCGATCCCCGTGGACGCGAGGCACCGGGCCAAGGTCGACCGGCGGGCGTTGGTGGCCACCCTCGAGGGTAGCCGGCACAGGATCTCTCCCCTGCGCTGGCTGGCCGCCGGGGCCCTCGCGCTGCTCCTGCTGGGCGCCATGGCCTGGCTGGTCGACTTCGGCGCCGAGGATCTCTCCGTCCTGAGCTTCGACCCCACCTGGCTCGCCCTGGCCATTCCGCTTTACCTCCCCTGCCTCGCGCTCAGAGCGCGTCGCATGTTCCGGCTCTCGGATCCGGCCAGCCTGGCTGGCGTGGGCGGCCTCGACATGGCCTCGGCCCTGGCGGCCCATGCCGCGGCGAACCACCTCCTGCCGATGCGCGTCGGCGAGCTGACCTACGCCACCCTCCTGCGGGGCGCGAAGGGCACCTCCTTCACGGGAGCCCTCGGAGCGACGGCCCTCATGCGCCTCGCCGATCTCGTTGGCCTCGGCGTGGTCGTGGGGCTCGCCGCTCCCTTCGCGGGCTTGGACCGACTCACCACCGTGGTGCTGTCGGCAGCCGGCGCCACCCTGGCGCTGATCGGCGCCGTCGGGCTGCTGTCGGGGCACCGCATCATGGGGCTCCTCCTGACTCAAGGCCCTCCCGAAGAGCAGGGTCGCGTGCGCAGGGCTCTCGGGGAGCTGCGCGAGGCCCTCGCCGTGCTCGAGGGGCGGCCCGGCGACCGGATCTGGGTGCTGGCGGAGTCCGCGGCCCTGTGGATCATGCTCGTGGTCCTGCACTGGGCCCTCGGTCTTGGTGTCGGCCTGCACCTCAGCCTGCCCCAGATGGCCGTAGCCGCCCAGGGTGCGGCCCTGGCCGGGTACCTGCCGGTGGCCTCGCTGCTGAACCTCGGCACGATGGAGGCGGGCTGGGTGGCGACCCTGGCGATCCTGGGAGTGGCGGCGGCGGAGGCCCTGCCCCTGGGCCTGGGGGTGCACCTCGGCCTGGTAGGAGTGACGGCTCTCTACGGGGCCGCCGGGGTCGTGCTGGTGCTGGGGCGAGGGCGCTCTGCCGGGTGACCGGGAGCGCGAAGACAGCCCGCGACGGCGCGGGGCCCGGTCAGGGCACCGCCTTGCCGGTGAGCATGACGTAGCCGTCCTTTCGGCCCACTGCGTTGGGGTCGAAGCTGACTATGGTGCCCGCGGGGAGGCCGGGGATGTAGCCGCCGAGATCGAGGTGGGGGACGGGGAAGCTGTGGAAGACGCCGCCGCTCAGGGTGTCCGCGATGAGGCCGGTCACCACCTCGTGCAGGACAGCCTCGATCAGCGCCTCGGCGCCCTCGAGCGGGCCCGTGGTCGCCAGCACCTGGAAGCCGGAGCTGATGAGGCGGACGACGCCGAACGTGAAGCTCACCGTCGCGTCCGGTGCGGCCTCGGCCTCGAGGTCCACCTCGACCGCGGCGCTGACCCATGCGTCAACGGAGGCTGGCTGGCCGTTCACCTCGAAGCGGACCACGATCCGTGCGTCGCCGATCTGGAGCCAGGTCGCGCCGGAGGGGGTGCAGGAGGACACGACCGGAGGCAGGGCGAGGTCGAGGGAGACCTCGAGGCCGTCGACGGGGGCGTTCGGCAAGATCACCGCGATCTGCTCGGCGCTCAGGTCCATGGTGGTGCCCCCCGCCCACCAGAAGGCAAGGAGCGCCTGGT
>CAZQPP010000577.1:2858-5291 GCA_964594295.1 uncultured Myxococcales bacterium
TCACGTCGTCGTGCAGGGCGACGGCCATGGGGGACTCGATCGGCAGCGCGAGGCCGGGCTCGGGGCCCGAGCCACATCCGGAGCGCATCGGGGAGCCGAGCACGACCGCGGAGTCGCGGCCTCCCTGGGCCGAGAGCATGACCTGCAGGGCCGCGCGGACGCCGTCGGGCTTGATCTCGAGGAGGCTCGGCCGCACGGACACGAGCACGTCGATGGGCTGCGAAGCCCCGAGAATGGGCGGGATCTGAAAGCTCCGCTGATAGTGACCGAGGCTGGAGAAGGCCTGGCGCAGGGCCGGCGCGAGCTGCTGGCTCAGGGCGTCCCTCGCGGCGTCCTCGAAGGTCGCGGAGAGGTCGTCGGAGAACCAGTTGATCATCCAGTCGAAGGCCGACGCGAAGCCCTCGGTGACGTCGAAGACCGGGTCTCTGATGTTCACCTCCGCGGACTGCACCTCGACGGAGATGTCGCCGGCCGAAGCGATGGCGACGGCGATGGTAGTGGACACGGTGGCGAAGGCGCTCGTGGCGGTCCCGCCCGCGTCAGGGCATGCGCCCGGGGCGACCGCATCGAAGGCGACCTCGACGTCGGCGAGGCTGGCCTCGAGCTTCAGCGCACCCTCGAGGGGCTCCACCTCCACCCACGAGACCGTGTAGTTGACGTCGGTGATGGTGACGGTCCACTCGCACCACAAGGCGTCGGGGCCCTCGCCTTCCCCGTGGATGGGGCTCGGCAGGTAGCTCGCGATGTCGATGCCTTGGAGGGCCCTGAAGGCGAAGGTGGCGAGGTCGTCGAGGTCGGTGATGTCGTCGTCGTCCAAGACCTCGGCGCCGAGGAAGACGCCGATCCCGTCTGCGATCTCAGCCGCCTCCCCGGCGCCGCCGCCGAGGTGCGCTGGCGAGAAGGCCGGAGCCCAGAGGAAGGACTGCACCGTGTGCCCGCGGTTGCCCACGTCGTCTGTGGCCTCCGCGACGAGGGCGTTGACGCCGTGATCGGCTACGATGTCGGTGACGAAGCGCCCCTCACCGTCAAGCTCGACGATCCGATCGCCCAACCTGGTCTCGGTGACGACGGCGGCCGGCGAGCTGACCATCCCGATCACCTCGATGTCGCGTGGGCCGGTCAAGAAGGAGGCCCGGCCGGGCTGGCTTATCTCGATGCTCGGGCGACACATGGGGTGGCGGCGCGCCTTGTGCTCGCAGACACCCGGCGTGACGCAGAGGTCGTCGGTGCAGGGGTCGCCGTCGTCACAGCTGCAGTCGCCGCCGTCCGCCTGCCCCGGGTCGGCCGTGGCGCCACCGGGGTCACGGTGCTGCGCGGCCGGGTCCGCCGAGGGCTCGCCGTCGGTGCCCGGCTGCGTCCCGGCGCCGCGATCGAGGGCCGGCAGGCCCGACGCGTCCTTGGCCCCGATGGTTACGCTGTCGCTGGGCGCGGTCGTGTCGGACGCTCCGGCGATCTCGAGATCGTCGTCACTGCCGCACCCGACCGTCACGAGCACCATACCCGGGAGAGCGACGATAAGGAGGAACGAGAGAACGAGGCGCGTGCTGCTCATGGGGGCATCGTAGCAATCCTGCCGGAAGATGCACCGCCTCGGAGACCGTGTCATCTTCAACACCCACAGAGGTTAGGACAATGTTGTCGTTCCACCGGCTGGCCGCGCTCGCGGCCCTCTTTGTCATGTTCCCCCTTGCCACCGCTCCCGCGGCGTCCTCGAGGCACGCCCGGATCGAAGGCGGCGTGGGCAACGTCGTCATCGGCGAGGCCCTGCCCTACCAGAAGGACTCGGGCTGGAAGAACCACAAGGCTTCCGGGCAGACCCTCAAGCTGAGCGAGCTGAAGACCTGGGCCGCTTTCGACGCGCGGGCCTTCTTCGACGCTCCGATCGCCAAGATCAAGGGCTTCGAGGAGGATCGATCCACCCTCGTGTGGTTCATGGTCGTCCAGCCCAAGGGCGGCAAGGCCCGTGTCTTCGCCGACCGGCTCATGCGCGAAAAGGCGCCGGCCCCCTACCTCGGCCGCGACTCCTGGGCCACCTACACCAAGGCCCTGCACTTCAACGACGCCCGGCGTGGCTGGGGCGGGGTCTACGTCCAGCGCCGCCCTGCCCTCGACCACAGCGACCCGGGCACCTTCCTGTACGAGCACGGCGAGATCCTCTTCGAGAAGGGCAAGCGCCTGAACACGGTCTGGCTCTCGGAGATCCTGGCGAAGCACGGCAGCGCCACCGTGACGGCCTTCGTGAAGGTCTTCCGCTACGAGGGATCGGGGCACCGCAAGGTCGGAGGGGGCGACTACGTGGTGGACACGGACACCAGCGGGCGCCTCGAGGTCAAGGAGCGCTTCGGGATCGCGGAGGCCTGGCGCTTCGACGAGGGCCGCCTCATCGCGCGCGGGAGCTTCAAGCTGGTGCCCTGAACAGAGGCTCGGGTGGTG
>CAZQPP010000578.1:0-5284 GCA_964594295.1 uncultured Myxococcales bacterium
AATGTGGTGGTGGCGGGGTGTAGGAAGGAGGCGGGGCATACGATCGTGGGGGTGGATCCGTGTGAGTGAGGGGAGGGGGAAGCGGGGGCTCACTCCGGCCGATGTGTCGCGCTCGTACACGTGGACGAGGACGTGGACGTGGACGGCCGGTCGTCGCGAATTGCGCCGCAGGCTGCTACCAGGCTGCTACTGTATGGCCACCGGCAGCGGGGTGCTCGAGGAGGCGCTGCTGCCGGTGCCGAGGCTGCCGTGGTTGTTGCGGCCCCAGCAGGAGACGTCGCCGGTGGAGTGGCGGGCGCAGGCGAAGGATGCGCCGCAGGTGACCTCGACGGCGTCGGTGATGCCCTCGACTCGTACCGGGCTGGTGCTGCTCCGTCTCGTGCCGTTGCCGAGCTGGCCGCTCTCGTTGTTGCCGAAGCAGGAGACGCGGCCGGTCTCGTGCACCACGCAGGAGAAGTCCTTGCCGGCGCAGGCGTGGACGGCGTCTTCGACGCCCGGGACCTCGCGACCCGTGCGGGCGCGGTTGGTATGGCCCAGGCCGAGCTGACCGCTGGAGTTCTCGCCCCAGCACCAGAGGTCGCCGTCGTTCTGGACGGCGCAGGTGTGGAGCTCGCCGCAGGTCACCTGGCGGGCGTTGCCCAGGATGTTGATGCCGACGGCCACGCGGGCGGGGGTGAATTGGTTCCCGCACAGGACCTCGGTCCAGCCGAGCTGACACTCGGTGCCGCTCCCCCAGCAGCGCAGGGTCCCGTCGCGGAGCACGGCGCAGGCGAAGGTGAGGCCGGCGTCTACCGACACCGCGCTCGTCAGGTCGAAGACCTCCACGGCGCGTGCGCGGTCGGGGAAGAAGATGCCGTTGCCGAGGGCTCCGTTCTCGGCCTTGCCCCAGCACCGGACGGTGCCGTCGGCGAGCACGGCGCAGTTGCCCCACTGCCCGGCGGCGAGGTCCACGGCGTTGTTGATGCCGGCGACCATCACCGGTGTGGCCGATGAGCTGAACTTGCGGTTTCCGAGCTGGCCGAACTGGCCGTCGCCCCAGCAGGCCACCCGCCCCGACTCGATGAGGGCGCAGGTGTGCAGGTGTCCCGTCTCGACCTGGATCGCTACCGGCGGGCCCCCCACGAGCACCGGAGCGCTGCGTGAGGTCTTGGTGCCGTCACCGAGCTGGCCGTGGTCGTTGCGGCCCCAGCAGGCCACGCGGCCGCCCTCGAGCACGACGCAGGCGTGACCGTTGAAGTTGGCCGCGGAGAGGTGGACGGCGGCGCCCTCGGGGGAGCCGGTTCCGCCCTGGCAGAGCCCGTCGACGCACTGCGCGCCGTCTTCGCACTGGACCGGAGCGCCGGCGCAGCTTCCCCTGGAGCAGATGTCGCCCGCTGTGCATGGATCCCTGTCGTCGCAAGGAGCACCCGCGAGGGACGTGTTCAGGCAGCTCCCGGCCGAGCACAGGTCCAGGGTGCACTGGTCGCCGTCATCGCAGTCGGCCGCCATTCGGCAGCAAGACCGCACGACGTCGCCGCCCGCGCAATGACCGGCGGCGTCGCAGGCCTCGCCGGCCGTGCAGGGGTCGCCGTCGCTGCAGGGTGTGCCGGTGGGGCGAAGCTCCCGCTCGCAGAGGAAGGCGTGCGGGCCCTCGGAGACACAGACCTCGACGAAGCAGCCGCCCTCGTTCGGGCAGGCCGCGGGCGGTCCTTGCACGCAGGTGCCGAAGGAGCAGCGGTCGCCGACGGTGCAGCCGTCCCCGTCCGAGTCGCAGCGCGTGCCGTCCGCGACCGGCTCATGGGTGCAGGTCCCGGCGATCCGGTCGCAGGCGTCGAGGGTGCAGGGGCGCCCGTCGTCGCACTCGTCGTCGCTCGCGCAGCACTCTCCGACCGGGGTGCCCTGGCACACTCCGCCCGTGCACCAGTCGTTCGTCGTGCAGCGGTCGCCGTCGTCGCAGGGCAGGGCGGGAGCCGGCTCGGCCGTGCACCCACTGGTGCCGGCGCCCGGCCCGCTGGGATCGCAGCGGTCGGTGGTGCAGAGGTTGTTGTCGTCGCAGACCACGTCGATGGGCGTGTGCACGCAGCCTCCGGTGCCGCCGAAGTCGCACGTGTCGGCCGTGCAGTCGACCTTGTCGTCGCAGCCTCCGTCTCCCTCGTCGGTCTGGCCGTCGCAGTCGTCGTCCTTGCCGTTGCAGGTCTCGGGCGAGCCTCCGTCGGAGCTCGGGTCGAGCGGGGAGCAGTCGAAGGCGTCGGGGGTGCCGTCGCCGTCGCTGTCCCCGTCGCAGGCGTCGCCGAGGCCGTCGCCGTCGGTGTCCGTCTGCGCGGGGTTCGACACCCCGGGGCAGTTGTCGATGACGTCCTCGACCCCGTCGTCGTCGTCGTCCTCGTCGACGCAGTCGGCGTGCCCGTTGCCGTCCTCGTCCTCGAAGCCCTCGTCGATCTCCCCGTCGCAGTTGTTGTCCACGCCGTCGCAGGACTCCTCGGCGGGCTCGTCGCCCCCGCACTGCTGGACGCCCTCCACGCAGTGGGGCGCTCCCTGGCAGGTGCCGTGCTGGTTGGCGAGGAAGCAGGGCACGGCGAGGGAGAGGTCGTCGGTCTGGCCGTCGCAGTCGTTGTCCACCTCGTCACAGACCTCCTCGGTGGGCTCCCTGGCGTCACACTCGGTCAGGCCCTCGGCCGTGCACTTGCGAGTGCCGCGGCACTCCGAGCCCTCGACGCCGCTCCCGCAGTCGGTCGTCATCTCGAGGAGGATGCCGACGTCGTTGCAGCCGCAGGTCCCTTCGAGGTGCACGCACTGCGTGGCGATCTCGCCGCCGGCGCCGAGCTGCTCCTCGCAGGCGTAGCCCACCGGGCAGTCGCCGGGGCCCTCGCAGTAGGAGCCGCAGAACCTCCCCTCGCCGCCGTAGGGGATGCAGACCGAGGCGCGGGAGTCGCCGAGCTCCTGGCAGTCGACGTGCTCGCGGCAGGGCTGGCAGAGGCGGGTGAAGCGCGGCAGGCAGAGGAGCTGCACGTCGGGCGGTTGATGAACGGCGACGCACTCGAAGCCATCCGGACAGGAGTCCACGCAGCTCTCCACGCAGATGCTCCTCAGGCCGGTGGTCGTGCACAGGCCCGACGCGCAGCTCTCTGACCTCTGGCACGGGCAGCCTGTTGGCAGCGGCTGCTCGTCACAGCTCTGACCGGGGAGGGGGAGCGTGCCTTCCACGGTGTCCGGTGTCGGGGCGAAGACCACCTCCGGATCCTGCGACTCGTCAGGGGCTTCGTCCATTGCGACCCAGGTGTCGCGAGGGATCCCCATGTCGTGTCCGCGGAAGATGGGCAGGGACGTGGAAGGCGGGGTCGCTTCGCCCACGTCTGCGGCGCCTCCGCCGGAGCTGTCGTCGGCGGCCGCGCAACCGAGGGCGAGAACGAGAGCGCACAGACATGGCGCGCCTATGAGTCGCCAATGGAGTGCTGCACCCGCTGTTCGCATCACGTTGCCGGAGGTAGTTCGCACCCCTCTTTTTCGGGCATTTGCGCGAGATCTTGAGGGTTAATCGGCCTCCCCTGCCCGCTGAGGCGCTCTGTGGCGTCGCGGGACGGCTGACACGACTGTCACCGCCAGACCTTGGGGCACATCCCGGAATTCGTTGAATAATCCCGTACACCGATGGCTCGCGGGCTGACATCTGCGTCAGGTTTGGTCGCCCGGGTGGCCGTCAGTCTCCCGCCCGGGCCCCGTTGTTGTGGTCTAACTCTTTGAAATTCTGGCGGTGATTTGTCCTGGCATTGCTCTTGCGATTTGTCCGCTGCGGGCGAGAGCTGAGCGGAACCGAGGAGAAGACCAATGCGGACACTGACTGTTGTGCTCACAGCGATGATGGCGCTGACGGCCCTGGCCTGTGAGCCGGAGATGCCGAAGCCCGGCCTGATCAAGCTGAACCCCGATGGCGAGACGGAGCCCCAACCCGAGGACCCTGCCGAGACCGACACCGACGTCGAGCAGGACGCCGTCGAAGAGCCCCGAGCGGACGACGAGGAGTGGCTTCATCGGTGCATGGGCATCGACAGCAAGAACTCCCCGCCCCCCGACCACGACGACGGCGACGATGAGAGCGAGTGCGACCCCAACTGCCACTGGGACTGCTTCGGCGGGGTCTCGTGTCAGGAGGGAGGGCTTCACCTCATGGGCTTCGGCCCCCGGCCCTGCTGCCGCTACAGCGATCCGTGGCCCGGGCCCGGCCCCGTGTGCAGTGTCCAGAAGCTCTTCGAGTGCGACGGCGACTGCGCCGCCGCGTGGGACCCTCGCTACGAGGAGTGTTTCGCTGGGGTGCGTAACTCGGAGGCCGGCCTGCGTGGGCTCGATCACCTCTTCCCGACCTTCTGCGAATCCGGCCTCAAGCTCGCCGGGGACCCGTGCGAGGAAGACGAGGACTGCAGGCCTTCGGCCGACGAGACCAGGCTCGCCTGCGACCTGGACTCGCTGACCTGCGTCGAGGAGCCCCGCCCCGAGGCGCCTTCGAGCTACGGGGGAGACTGCGGGCTCGGCCCCGAGTACGCTGTCGACGACGTGTGGGACACGGTCGTCGCCGGCAACAGCTGCGAGTGGTGCCACGCGATCTACGACACGGAGCAAGGCTGCGTGAGGCAGGCCTGCACGATGCGCTGCAAGCTCGACGAGGACTGCCCGGAGGGCTCGGTCTGTGTCTGCGTGGACGCCACGGGAGGCTACGGGCTCCCGTCGCAGTTCTGTGTGCAGGCGGAGACCCGAAACTGGGAGGCGAGGCAGGAGTGGTTGACCTGCCGGTGACGCCGGGCCCGTTGCGCCGCTCTCCTCGGGCTCCGTCCGGGGGAGCGGCGCCATGGCCTGCGGATTACTTGTGCGGCTCCCTGCGGACTGGCAGCCTCTCGGTGATCAAGCGGAGTCGCCAGCATGCGTCGTGTCTGCACCTCGGGGTTGCCTGCGTTTCTTCTGATCTTCGGCGCGCTTGCCTTCGTGGGGTGCGGCGGGGACGGTGAGAAGGCGCTGACAGCGCCGTCCAAGGAGAAGGACGCCGGCAGCAAGGACGAGGGCCGTGAGGCGCTGGATCCCGGACCCGACGAGGAGGAGGACATCCCCTCGGGGGTCGTGCTCCAGGACGACGGCAGCGCCTCCTCGACGGACCCCGGAGCCGACCAGGTCGGCGACTCTGACGCCGACACGACAGGCGGCTCTGCCGCCGATAGGGGCACTGACCCCGGAACCGACCCCGGAATCGACCCCGGAATCGACCCCGGGATCGACCCCGGCACTGACCCTGGCCCTGACCCCGGCCCCCAGGATCCCG
>CAZQPP010000579.1:0-5275 GCA_964594295.1 uncultured Myxococcales bacterium
CCAGGCCGACTGCGGGACCTGCCCCGCGCTCTGCGGCGACGCACGCTGCGAGGGTGACGAGGACTGGCTGACCTGCCCGGAGGACTGCGGCGCGCCCGTGGCGCCGGGCGACTGTGACGGCGCGAGCGCGAGCTGCGGTGACGGCGTGTGCAACGGCGCCGAGACCTGCGCGGACTGCGACGCTGACTGCGGCGCGTGCCAGGCCACCTGCGGCGACGGGGCCTGCGAGGGCGCCGAGACCTGCGCGGGCTGCGAGGCCGACTGCGGCGCCTGCGCGGCCGGCTGCGGCGACGGCGTCTGCGCGGCCGGCGAGGACTGCCTGAGCTGCGCGGCCGACTGTGGCGAGCCCGTGGAACCGGGCGACTGCGACGGAGCGACCCCGAGCTGCGGCGACGGCGTGTGCAACGGCGACGAGCGCTGCTCGACCTGTGGGGCCGACTGTGGTCCCTGCGCTCCCGAGTGTGGCGACGGCGCCTGCAACGGCACGGAGACCTGCGCCTCCTGTGCGTCGGACTGCGGCGCATGCCCCGCGCTGTGCGGCGACGGCACCTGCGACGCCGGTGAGGACTGCAACTCCTGCGCGGAGGACTGCGGCGCCGGTGCCGGCGGCGGCGACTGTGACGGCGCCACTCCGACCTGCGGTGACGGCACCTGCAACGGCGCCGAGACCTGTGCGGACTGCGAGGGTGACTGCGGCGCATGCCCGGTCGCGTGCGGCGACGGCACCTGCGACGCCTCCGAGAGCTGCGTCGGCTGCGAGGCGGACTGCGGTGCCTGTCCGGTCGGCTGCGGCGACGGCGTCTGCGGTGGCGGCGAGGACTGCAACTCCTGTCCCGAGGACTGCGGCGGCGGCGCCGCCGAGACGGCCTCCTGCTGCGCGGCAAACCCCGACGGCTCCTGCCTCGTGCCCGCGTGCGAGGACTGCGTGTGCGGCTTCGACGCGAGCTGCTGCGGAGGCCCCGGTGCCTGGACCGAGGTCTGCGCCCTGCTCGCCGCCGGGCCGGGCTGCGCGGCCTCCTGCCCCTGCGTCGACTGCGACGCGGGTGGCGCGAGCTGCCCGGACGGCGTCTGCAACGGCGACGAGACCTGCACCGACTGCGCGGCCGACTGCGGCGCCTGCCCCGAGCCCTGCGGCGACGGCACCTGCGCGGCCGCCGAGAGCTGCGAGACCTGTGCGGCCGACTGCGGCGCCTGCCCGGCGCTCTGCGGGGACGGCACCTGCGAGGGTGAAGAGACCTGCCTCACCTGCGAGGGCGACTGCGGCGCTCCCGTTGCACCGGGAGACTGCGACGGTGCCGGCGCGAGCTGCGGCGACGGCATCTGCAACGGTGCCGAGGACTGCACGAGCTGCGAGGGCGACTGCGGCGCCTGCCCGGAGGTCTGCGGCGACGGGAGCTGCGCCGGCGCCGAGACCTGCTCGAGCTGCGCCACCGACTGCGGCTCCTGCCCCAACGTCTGCGGCGACGGCTCCTGCCTGCCGCCCGAGGACTGCACGACCTGTCCTTCCGATTGCGGCCCGGAGGTTGGAGCCGGGGACTGTGACGGCGTCGGCCCGGTCTGCGGCGACGGCACGTGCAACGCGGCCGAGACCTGCGCCGACTGCGAGGGTGACTGCGGCGCCTGCTCGGTCGAGTGTGGTGACGGGGTCTGCGAGGGCTCGGAGACCTGCGCCGGGTGTGAGGCCGACTGCGGTGCCTGCGCCGCCGGCTGCGGCGACGGTGTGTGTGCTCCGGCCGAGGACTGCCTGAGCTGCGCGGCGGACTGCGGCTCGCCGGTGGCGCCGGGGGACTGCGACGGCGGGAGCCCAAGCTGCGGCGACGGCACGTGCAACGCGGCCGAGACCTGCCTCGACTGCCTCGCGGACTGCGGGGCCTGCGCGCCGGCATGTGGCGACGGCACCTGCAACGGCGCCGAAACCTGCTCGAGCTGTGTCGCCGACTGCGGCGCCTGCCCGGCCTCCTGCGGTGACGGCACCTGCGACGCATCCGAGGACTGCCTCACCTGCGAGGCGGACTGCGGCGCTGCCCAGGGCGCCGGAGACTGCGACGGGGCGGGCCCGAGCTGCGGTGACGGCACCTGCAACGGCGCGGAGACCTGCGCGGACTGCGAGGCTGACTGTGGCGCATGCGCCGAGACCTGCGGCGACGGCAGCTGCAGCGCCAGCGAAGACTGCTCCACCTGCGAGGCCGACTGCGGCGCCTGTCCGCTCTCTTGCGGCGACGGTACCTGCTCCGGTGACGAGGACTGCAACAGCTGCCCCTCCGACTGCGGCGGCCCGGTGAGCCAGGCCTCCTCCACCTGCTGCGCGCCCAACGACACGGGCTTCTGCCTGGTGCCGGCGTGCGAGACCTGCGTCTGCGACACGATGCCGGAGTGCTGTGCGGCTCCGGGCGCCT
Organism: uncultured Myxococcales bacterium; assembly: GCA_964594295.1. Classification (GTDB taxonomy): domain Bacteria; phylum Myxococcota_A; class UBA9042; order UBA3505; family UBA3505; genus CAZQPP01. The sequence goes on from CAZQPP010000579.1 coordinate 2,397, forward strand.
GGGACGCCGCCTGCGTCGACCGCGCGAAGGGAGCCTGCGCGGTCTCCTGCGGCTGCGCCGACTGTGACGGCGCCGCGGCCACCTGCGGCGACACCGTCTGCAGCGGAGCGGAGACCTGCACCGACTGCTCCGCGGACTGTGGCGACTGCCCGGCCGTGTGCGGCGACGGCACCTGTGACGGCGACGAGACCTGCTCGAGCTGCCGGGCGGACTGCGGCGGATGCCCGGCGCTCTGCGGCGACGGCACCTGCGAGGCCCCCGAGGATTGCCTGACCTGCCCCGCCGACTGCGGGCCGGACATCGGCGGCAGCTGTGACGGGGGCGGGGCGAGCTGCGGCGACGGCACCTGCAACGGAGCGGAGACCTGCGCGGACTGCGCGGGTGACTGCGGCGACTGTCCGCCGTCTTGCGGCGACGGCACCTGCGACGGCGCGGAGAGCTGCTCCACCTGCTCGACCGACTGCGGCGACTGCCCGGCCGCCTGTGGCGACGGGGTGTGCGAGGGCGGCGAGGACTGCCTGAGCTGCGAGGCCGACTGCGGCCCGGAGCGCGCCCCGGGCGACTGCGATGGCGTCGGCCGGTACTGCACCGACGGGACCTGCAACGGCAGCGAGACCTGCTCGAGCTGCTCGTTCGACTGTGGCACTTGCGCCCCGGTCTGCGGGGACGGGCTCTGCATGGGGTCGGAGACCTGCGCCTCGTGCGAGGCCGACTGCGGCGTCTGCGGCAACGGCTGCGGCGACGGCGTGTGCGACACGGACGAGGACTGCCAGACCTGCGGCGACGACTGCGGCCCGCCGCGGGGCGTCATGGGAGCGTGCGAGGGCTTCGGTGACTCCTGCGGCGACGGCACGTGTAGCGGCGATGAGACCTGCGACACCTGCCCGGCGGACTGCGGCGCCTGCGCGGCGATCTGCGGCGACGGCACCTGCAGCGGCGACGAGACCTGCCAGAGCTGCAGCGCCGACTGCGGCGACTGCCCGGAGGGCTGCGGCGACGGCGTCTGCGAGGCTCTCGAGGACTGCAACACCTGCCCGGCCGACTGCGGCGGCACCGAGCCGAGCGGCGGCTCCTGCTGCGTGCCGGATGACACGGACTCCTGCGCTCTCGCCGCCTGCCGGGCCTGTGTCTGCGCGGTGGCTCCGTCCTGCTGCGAGGGGCCCTCGAGCTGGGAGATGATGTGCACCCTGTTCGCGCGCGACCCGGCCTGCCTGACGGCCTGCGAGTGCAACGACTGCAACCAGTTCTCGCCGAGCTGCCCCGACGGCTTCTGCAGCGGCGGCGAGACCTGCTCCGACTGCGCCCAGGACTGCGGCCCCTGCCAGGAGAGCTGCGGGGACGGCCAGTGCACCGGCGCCGAGGACTGCACCAACTGCCCGGCCGACTGCGACGCCACCTGCGACGACGGCGTGGCCTGCACCGTGGACGCCTGCAAGCCGGACGGGAGCTGCGAGAACACCCCCGACGACAGCCTCTGCGGCGTCTCGGACACCTGCGCGACCCGGAGCTGCCACCAGGACAACGGCTGCGAGACCACCTTCCACGACTCCGTAGCCTGCGACGACGACGACATCTGCACCAAGGACGAGGTCTGCAACGGCGGGACCTGCGAGGGCGGCACGCCCACGGCCGAGGCCTGCGACGACGGCGTCGGGTGCACCCTCGACGAGTGCACGGCCAACGCATGCTCCAACACCGCGCAGGACAGCGCCTGCGACGACAGCAACCTGTGCACGTCGGACAGCTGCGACGCGGAGAACGACTGCCAGTTCGTAGACATCACCGCGACCTGTGATGACGGCAACGCCTGCACCGAGGACAGCTGCGTGCCCGCGACCGGATGTGAGAACACCGTCATCGCGGACACCTGCAACGACAACGATCCGTGCACGGTGGACGTCTGCCTGCCGGCGGGCGGCTGCAGCAACGACCCGGTCGAGTTCGACTGCTGCGAGGTGCCGGCGGACTGCCCGGCCAGCTACTCGAGCGACCCGGTCTGCGACGACGCGGCCACCTGTCAGGGCCACGAGATGGTCGCCACCTGCGGTGTGGACAACCACTGCGGCACGACCCAGGCGGACAACGACTCCGGCTGCGGCACGGATCTCATGGTCGACGAGTGCGGCTCCTACGCGGCTGCCGGCTGCACGGGCGGGGCCGACCAGAGCACGCCGGCCTGCGCCACCACGTGCACGGACGACAACGCCTGCGACCCGACGGCGGCGTGCACCAACGGGGCCTGCCGCGAGGCCTTCTGCTCGCTCAACGGCAGCGTCGGCGAGCAGGGCGCCTGCCCGCTGAACCTCGCCCGCGGCGCCGAGGCCTACGATCCCGCCGTGATCTTCCTCACTACCCTCACCTACAACGACTCCGAGGTGAGCGACATCCAGATCTACGGCTGCACGGGCTTCCCCCTCGACTGCGCCAACGACGCCTTCTGCCAGGCCCTCGACGCCGGGTGGACATGCAACGAGGACCGCGGGAAGTGCGAGGAGTGCAAGGCCCGCCCCACGAGCGAGGCCTTCGACCTGCCGAGCGGCCACACCGTCCAGACCTGCGACGTGGGAGGCACCTGCGATCCCGGCAAGCTGATCATCCTCATCAAGGGCACGGCCTCGCTGCCGATCAACTACGCCTACCTCGACGGCGGGGGCACCATGGTCGGCGACCCCGAGGTGATCCGCGTGCTCTTCACCCAGGCACAGGCCGGCAGCGTCTCGGTCGGCTACGACGCGACGGAGACCTCGGTCTCGGACTCCGAGGGCGGCAGCCTCGCCATCGAGCTCGTTCGCGGCACCGCGCCCAACCCGGACCTCTGGTTCCAGACGGGGCAGTAAGCAGTTGGGGTCAGGTGTCTACATTTGACACTTAGCGCCGAG
>CAZQPP010000580.1:0-5265 GCA_964594295.1 uncultured Myxococcales bacterium
GAGCTCGTCTCCGAGCTCCTCTCCCAGGGCCTCGGGGGTCTCGACCTCGTCGATGAGCTCTCCGGGGTCGAGGCGGCGAGCGGCGAGCCGCTCCCGGGCCGCGCGCAGGGCGTCGTCCTCTCCGCAGGCCTCCGCGTAGAGGTCGAGGGCCTCGAGGGCGCGCTCCAGCTCCTGCCTCCGTTCGAAGATCCAGGCGAGGTCCCGGTGACAGACGGGGTGCTCCCGGCTCAGCTCCAGCAAGACCGCCTCGGCCTCGTCGAGGCGGGAGCCCTGGGAGAGGCTCCTCCCAAGCCAGCGGCGCGCCTTCCAGTGCGGGTGCAGGGCGTTCGACTCCCGGAAGCACTCTTCAGCCCGCGCGTAGTCCCGCCGCTTGTAGGCCGCCCGCCCGGCGAGGTACTGCACCCTCGAGGAGCGCGGGAAGAGCACCCGGAGCTGCTCGGCCAGCGCCCCCGCCTCCTCCGTACGCCCCCGGAGCAGCAGCAGCTCCAGCTCCAGCCCGCGGGTCTCGACCGAGAGGGGGTCCTCGGCCCGGAGCGCGGCGACGGCGCCGGCCGCGTCGTCGAGGCGACGCTCCCGTAGCGCACGAAACGCGTTTCGGCGCATTGCCAGGAGGCTCGGACGGGTCAGGTGGGACACCCTCGGATTATCTTGGCTCTAGCTCCGCAAACCAAAAGATCCTGCCCGCTGTTGGCCCGAGCCCTGGCGACGGTGATAAGGGAGCAATCTTCGAGCGCTCTCGACGTGCACCGGCCGCCGGAGGCCCGAACGAAGCCGATGTCAGCGCCAAGGACGATAAGGGACGTCGTCACCGTCCGCCCCCAGCCCACGGTCGTGCGCCTGCAGGACCTCGAGGGCCCTGGCAGCGGGTGGATCAGCGAGCGCTTCTTCGTCACCGACGAGCTCGGGCGGCACCTTCGGGATCTTCGCGCGGCCTTCGAGCGCGGGCACGGGACCGGGGGCTTCGTCATCGGGCAGTTCGGCTCCGGCAAGTCTCACCTGCTGGCCTACCTCGCCCAGCAGATCGCCGCCGGCGAGATCGGGCCGGAGGGCGCGCGCGTCGTGCCCGTGTCGCTCGTGGACTTCGCCTCCGACCGCCGCCTCGAGGACATTGTCGGCGCCGCTGCCGGCGTCTCCGACGGGCTCCACAGCCGCCGCGACACCTGGGCGGCCCTGCTCGCCGGAGAGCCCGGCGGTCTCGTGCTGCTCATAGACGAGCTCAGCGAGTTCCTGCGCTCCAAGCCGGGCCGTGAGGCCCTCTACGAGGACGTGCGCTTCCTGCAGTTCCTCGGTGAGCTGGCCGCGGACCAGCCGCTCTGGACCCTGGCGGCGGTCCAGGAGCAGATCGAGCACACCGGTCTGCTCGAGCGGGCACAGTACCGGAAGATCAAAGACCGCTTCCCCCTGCGCCTGAGCCTCTCGCCGACCCACGTCTTCGAGCTCATCAGCCGCTGCATCCTGGTGCGCAAGCCCGGCTACGATGAGTCCGTCGCGACGTGGATCGCGCGCATCTCGGCGGCCCTGCCCAAGGGCACCGTCGACCGCGGCGCTCTGCTCGCCTGCTATCCCATGCACCCCGCGACCCTCGAGCTCTTGGAGGAGGTGCGTGATCGCTTCGGGCAGGCGCGCGGGGCCGTGGACTTCACGGTGGCGCGGCTCGGCGGAGACCCCACGCGCGGCATCGAGCCCTTCCTCGACCGGCCGTTTGGGGAGGTCCTGACACCAGACCACCTCGTCTTGCACTTCTCGAGCCTCTTCGAGATGCAGCCGGAGTTCGTGCCCGTCAGTCAGCTCCTGATGCCCTCGTTCCGCAGGAGCGGGGCCGAGCTCTTCGAGAAGCCCAAGGCACGCGAGCTCGCAGAGCGGCTGCTGAACCTCCTCGTGCTCGTCTACCTCTCCCCCGCGCGCGAGTCGCTGAAGGCCTCGGAGGCCGCGTCATGGCTCCTTCTCGGGCTCAGCCGGGTCGATCCGGAGCGCAGCGTCGCCTTCGCCGAGCGGACCCTGTCGACCCTCGCCGATCGCGGACGTTACGTGGTCAGACGAGGCGCCGGCTACGCCCTCGACTTCAGAGACGACGGGACGGAGGGCCTCGAGCACGCGGTGCGGCGCGAGCTCGACGAGCTCGGCCCGGAGCCCGAGCCCCTCTTCGAGCTGATCGCCCCCCTCCTGAGCGCCGAGGGCTTCTCTCCTTTCGTGCTGCCCAGGGAGCAGTGGCAGCTCCGCAAGGTGCGCTGGCTCTTCCACGAGCGCGACGCCGCCGTCTACCTCGGCTGCGAGCGCCCTCCCGGGCGAACGACGGGGCCCTGCCTCTGCGTCCGGCTCCCCTGGGGTCCCGCTGAAGCTGCCCCCGACGCCTTCACCGTGCTGCCCACGCCCATGAGCCTCGGCGACGAGCTGCGCGAGCTGGCCGCCATGGTCCGGCTGCGGGAGCGCTCCCTCGCCCCCGAGGTCTCTCGCCGCCTCGAGCAGCGCGTCGCCGAGCGCGCGACCCGCTTCGAGGCCGAGATCAAGACGGCCTACGCCCAGGCCCGGTTCGTCGATCCGCGCGGGCTGGTGCTCGACGCCCCCCGCATAGACACCTCCCGCCCCTTCGGCCACGCGATCGAGCGATACCTCGAGCGCGTCTTCGAGCGGACCTGGCCTGGTTTCCAGCGCTACGCTCCGAGCTACGGGCCTCTCCCCGCCGATGCCCTGCGCGCCTTCATGCGGGCGGCCCTCGACTCGGAGATCACCGAGGCGAGCACGGACGAGCTCTTCCAGCTCGTGCGCGAGGCTTACCTGCTGCCCATGGGGCTCATGCGAAGGGAGGGCCGGCGCTACGCCGTGGCCGGCCGGCTCGAGCAGCACGAGCTCGTCAAGCGCCTGAGAGCCGTGCTCGACGCGCACCCCCAGCCGAAGCTCGTCTACGCGCACCTCGCCGAGCCGGTCTACGGCCTCGTCCCGGACCAGGTGCACGTGCTCCTGCTCTTCCTCCTCGCCCTCGGCGACGTCGACATCCTCAAGGGCCGCCGCTCCTACCGCGAGTCCTTCGAGATGCTGCCATCACCGCTGAGCTACGACCGGATCGTACCGGGCCGCACGCTCAGCCCGGAGCACACCCGCGCCCTCGACATCTTTTGCCGCGGCCTCCGCATCGCGACCCCCGAGCGCTGGACCGTGCTCTCCCAGCGCCAGGCGATCGCGAGGTTGGCCGGCGAGGGACGCAGGCAGGCCGACGCCCTGAGGTCGCTTGCGCTCAGGCTCGAGGAGCTCGGGCAGGCAGGTGAGCTGAGCCGGCGCGTCGAGAGGATCGCCGCCCGCTGGAGGGTGCTCTCCGAGCCCGGCGACGAGCTCGAGACCTTCGAGCAGCTCGTGGGCGCGGTGGGCGACGCCCGGCGCTTCCTCGGCGAGACCCTCGAGGCGGCGGCCCTCCCGGACAACATCGAGCGCCAGGTCAGGGAGCTCGAGCGCCTGAGGTTCCTGCTCTCCCACGAAGCCCTCGAGCTCGACGGGCTCGCAGAGGCTACCGCGGAGCTGCGCGGGCTCGAGCTCCCGCCCCCGCTGGACGCACAAGACGATCTGGAGCTCTGGCTTCGAAGGGCCACGGACCTCCACGCACGCTACAAGGAGCGCTACAAGGAGCTCCACGACGCCTGGTGGGCCCGTCGCCCGCCCGCCGCGGACACCGACTGGAGCCCACCGGCCGCCGCTTCGAGCCGGCACCTCGCCCTCTCGGAGTGCCTCGCCGCCCTCCGAGACGCCCAGCTCGCCCGCCGGCGCGGGAGGTGTCGTGGGCTCTCCGGGCTCGAGTTCCAGCCCGTGTGCACCTGCGGCTTCGACGGAGGGGGCGCACCCTACGGGCGGGCCGACGAGGAGGTCTCGAGGCTGCGGCGAGCCGTCGAGCACGAGCTCCGGGTCTTCTTCGACCAGGCCGAGGTGCGGCGCAGCGTGCGCTCCTTCCGGGAGGACGGCCTCGACACCAGCGGCGGATGCAGCGCCTATCTGGCCGGAGAAGCTCCCTGGCCCGAGCCCGCAGAGCTCGGCGCCTTCGACGACCACCTCGCCGGGGTGTCACTCGTGCAGTCGCTCCCAGGCGACGTGCTCCGGGAGGTCGCGGGCGACCGGATCTGGGAGCGCGGGGCCTTGCTCGAGGCCCTCGACGATCACCTCCGGGGCCTCGGAGACGTGCGCCTCCGCGTGCTCGCGGAGGGCGGGCGCAGAGGGATACCAGGCGGCCTGCTCGACTGGTGCGCCGGCCAGGTCCTCGAGCACGGCGCGCCGCTCCCCGGCGGCCTGAGCCGCGACGAGCTCAGGCGAATCGGCGAGGCCGTACACCCTGACAGGATCGCCGCCTCGGCTCTCGAGAGCCTCGACGAGCTCGGCCTCGACGAGGAGACCCAGCTGCAGATCCTGCGCTGGATCATCGGGGGGGAGCTCCACGTGCCGCCGGAGATCCTGCCCTCCCCTTCGGTCCGTGCCGCCGTCGAGCTCCTGCGCCCGTCCTCTCCCCGGACGCCACAGGAGCTGGCCACCCTGGCGGCGGGGCTCTACCGCTCCCACCCCCTGCTGGTCCGCACGGTGGGGGGGCGCTGGCTCGAGCGCCTCGACGTCCTGGCCTCCTCGGACATGGTCTCCGAGCTTCCACCCCTCGAGCAAGCTCTCCGGCCCCACGCTCGCGCCCAGTGGGTGCTCATGGACTGCCTCGGCCTGCCCTTGCTCGAGGCGTTGTCGGCGGCGCTCCCCGCCTGGCTCCCGGAGTGGGAGATCGGAGCCGCGGGCTTCGCCGTCGCGTCCGAGAGCACGACCACCGACGCCTGCCACCGCGAGCTCATCGAGGCCGGCCTGGCCCGCCGCCTGGAGAAGGTGGCCGTCATAGACGAGCTCATACACGGCCGGGAGGTGCCCTTCGCCGACCTCGAAGGGCTCGCCCTCGCCGAGCTGCGCGGCGCCCTCGAGCGCCTCAGGCGGAGCCTCGATCCGGCCGAGCCGGCGTTGCTCTTCGCCGATCACGGCTTCCGGATGAAGCCCGACGGGCGCGGCTACGCGCACGGCGGCAGCTCGACCCTCGAGCGCGTGGTGCCCTTGATCCCGCTCGCGACACGGCGGGACCAGGGAGGGCTGTACTGAGCCGCGCTCCGGCGCCCCTCACCGGCACCGCGCTCACCAGGCTCTCGCTCGGATCACGCGCAGCGCACCCGACTCCCCTGGATCTAGCTGTTAGCCGTTAGCTTTTGGCCGTTAGCCTGAAACCCTGAGCACTTGCGACTCCGTTGGCCGTGGCGGCGCCAC
>CAZQPP010000581.1:0-5259 GCA_964594295.1 uncultured Myxococcales bacterium
CGTCTACGACTCCGAGCGCATGGTGGAGTCGCTGCGCCCGCTCGGCTTCGAGGAGACAAAGGACGCAGTCCTCGCCGACCTGATCCTGCTCAACACCTGCAGCGTCCGGGAGAAGGCCGAGGACAAGGCCCGCAGCATGCTCGGGCGATACGACCTCATGCGGGAGGCGAACCCCGACCTGCTCATCGGCATCGCGGGCTGCATCCCGAGCCGAGCGGGCAAGAGCCTCTTCGCCTGGGGGCGACGCATCGACCTCATCTTCGGCCCGGACAACATCGCGGAGCTCCCCGACCTCGTCGAGCGCGCCCTGACACGCCAGGAGAGGCGCATCTGCAGCACCCGGGCGATGCCGCGGGAGCGCTACAGCTTCCCGAAGGCGGAGCCGCCCACCGACGGGCGGGTGAGCACCTACGTCACCGTGATGAAGGGCTGCAACAAGGTCTGCTCCTTCTGCGTCGTGCCGAGGACAAGGGGCCCCGAGGTCTCCAAGCCTCCCAAGGACGTGGTCGACGAGGTTCGACGGCTGGTCGACGCCGGCGTCAAGGAGGTAACCCTGCTCGGCCAGAACGTGAACTCCTACGGCCACGACCTGAGCGCCGGCCCTCCAGGCACCAGGGCCACCTTCCCGGAGCTCCTCGCCATGGTGAACGAGGTCGAGGGCCTCCAGAGAATCCGGTTCGCGACGAGCCACCCGTGGGACGCCACCGAGGAGCTCGCGAGGGCCTTCGCGGAGCTCGACAAGCTCTGCCCCTACCTGCACCTCCCCCTGCAGTCCGGCTCGGACCGCGTCCTCGAGAGGATGCGGCGCGGCTACACCCTGGCCGAGTACGAGGAGCTGATCTCGCGCCTGCGCAGCTACCGCCCGGACATCGCCCTGTCGACCGACATCATCGTGGGCTTCCCGGGGGAGAGCGAGGAGGACTTCGGGTGCACCATGGGAGCGCTCGAGAGGTTGGGCTTCGGGACGCTCTTCGGCTTCAAGTACTCCGCGCGCCCCGGGACTACCGCGGCGCGCCTCGAAGACGACGTGCCCACCGCGGTGAAGCAGAGCCGCCTCGCCGAGGTGATGGAGCTCCAGTCCCGCATCACCGCGTCGTGGCTGGAGAGCTTCGTGGGCAGCACCGTCGAGGTCCTCGTGGAGGGCCCGTCGGGGCGCGCGGGCGCGCCGCCCCAGCTGACCGGGCGCTCGCCGGGAAACCTCGTCGTGAACGTCGACCTAGGGCCGGACGAGGACCCTGTGCGCTGGGTGGGGCGGAAGGTCGCCGCGCGGATCACCGCCGCCCGCCTGCACTCGCTCGCGGCTGTGCCTGCCCGGGTCGCCTAGCTCTCTCTCTGCTCAGATGTCCCCGAAGCTGGAGCCTTCGTCTTCGACTTCCATGTCGTCGTCGCTCGAGTCGTCGTCGCTCGACGCGTTCGCGGCCGTGAAGCCGCGGCTGCCGCCGCCGTCGATGTCGTCGGAGTCGAAGACCTCCATCTCGTCGGCGACCGGGCCGTAACGTTCGCCCGGCTCCTCCGAATCGGAGACCGTGCTGGCGAGGACCTTGGCCGCGATGTCCTCTATGTCGGGCTGCTCGGGAGCTTCATCCTGGTCCGCCCCACATCGGGGGCAGAGTGCCTGCGGGCGGTTCAAATCGTAGAACTTGCACCCACATGCATAGCAGAGGAACTTCCTGCCGTGCGGACTCGCTACCATCGCCAACTGCCTTGAGAGCATTGGAAAGCGGCTGGCATATAAGTCCCCTCTGAAATGGTGTCAACTCCCATCGTGGAGCCTCGCCTTCGCCTGCTCCCACAACCTGTCCAGTGCCGCCTCGTCGAGCTCGCTCAAAGTGAGCCCCTGCTGACCTGCGATGGCCTCCACAGTGCCGAAGCGCGACGCGAACCTCCGGACCGCTGTTTGGAGCGCGCTCTCGGCGTCGACCGCGACGTGCCGGGCCAGGCTCGTCAGCGCGAAGAGCAGGTCTCCGAGCTCGTGCTCGATGGCGGCGCGGTCGCCCGCCTCGAGGGCGCCGCGCAGCTCGCCCGCCTCTTCGTCGATCTTCTCGGCCACGCCGCCGGCGTCCTGCCAGTCGAAGCCTACCGCGGCGGCCTTCTCACCGGTGCGCTGAGCTTTTAGCAACGCCGGCAGGGCGGAAGGCACCCCCGAGAGGGCGCCGCGGTCCCGGCTGCGCTCCTGGGCCTTGATCTCTTCCCAGTTCTTCAAGACCTCGTTCGCCCCTTCGACCTCCCGGTCCCCGAAGACGTGCGGGTGGCGCTCGACCATCTTGTCGCTGATGCGCTCGGCCACGTCGTCGAAGTCGAACCAGCCCAGCTCTTCGGCCAGGCGGGCCTGGAAGACTATCTGCAAGAGCAGGTCTCCGAGCTCCTCTTTGAGCGCGCCGGCTGCGCCCGAGTCGATGGCCTCCACCACCTCGTAGGCCTCCTCGATCACGTAGGGCCGAAGAGTGCTCAGGTCCTGCTCGAGGTCCCAGGGGCAGCCGCCTTCAGGATCTCGCAGGCGCGCCATGATGGCGAGCAGGCGGTCTGCGGAGGCGGACATGGTGGCGGCCTTCGCCGTCGCTCTACTTCTTCACCGGGGCCGGCTTCACCTTCGCCGGGAGCGGGACGGGCTTCGGCGGGATGACGGTGGGCTTGCCGACGGCGCCCTTGGGGGCCGCCGAAGGAGCTGCGGGCTTGATCTTCGCAGGGGCCCCGGCTGGCTTGCCAGGAGCCACCGCAGGCGCGGCCGCCGGTGCGGTAGGGCGCGCCGCGAGGAAGATCAGGTCGGCCGCGTCGCTGAGGTCGTGGAAGTCTCCGCCCACGGGAGCGAGCGCACCCATTCCGGCCACTCGATCCGGCGCGCTGTCGTCGATGCGGTAGAGGTTCAGGCCCCAGGTGGTGTTGTGCGCCGGAGCACCCTTCACGCCCGGGATCTGCGCGAAGGGGATCTTGGCCTCGACCGTCCAGAGGCGGTCCTTGTCGCCCGGCTTGTTGACCGTGCCGTCGGCGGCCACCTTGACCTCGAGGCCGGCCATGGTGAGCCGCTTGGCCGCCTCCTTCCACTCGGGCTGGCGCCGGGAGCTGAAGTGCGCGTCGAAGATCTCGCCGGCCGGGGAGAACTGGAGCTCGACGTAGTCCTTACCGTCGCGACCCGGATCGAGGTAGACCTCGACGACGTCCTTGCGCCAGAGCTCCGCGTCACGGCCCGTCTTGTCGTTGTTGATGCTGGGGTCCAAGACCTCGAAGGCCACGTAGAGGTTCTCCTTGTCGTAGAGCATCTTGGCCCGGGTGCGGAAGCGCACGTCGAGGGGCTTGTCGTCGGGCTGGCGGAACGCCGGGGTCCAGCGCGCTCGGGACCAGACCGCGTCGTCGAGCTTCGCGTCGACCGCCGGGGCCTCGGTGGTGGGGAGCACCCGGTAGACGACCTTCTTCTTCTTCGGGTCCGCCTTCTTGGCGGGGGCGCCGGCGGCCGCCTTGCCCGTGATCTTGATGCGGGCGACCTCGAGTCTCTTCTGGCCGTCGCTGCGCCCCTTGCCGGCGTCCTTGACGGTCATGCGCACGTTCTCCTGGCGAGAGGCCCAGGCCTGCTCGTCGAAGATGCCCACGTAGAGCACGGCCTCACCGGGAGGGAACTTGGGGTCTATGTCGAGGGTCTGCTGGTCCTTGATGACGTCACCCGGCTTCCACTCCTCGATCATGTAGAGGCCGTCGACCGCGTGGTGGTCGTGGGTGGTGCGCTGCTGGCCCGGGCGCTCGTTGTGCACGAAGATCTTCCACGCGCCTGGGGAGGCGGCCTTGCAGCGCCAGTACCAGGTCACGCGCACCTTGCCTCCCGGCGCGACGCTCTGGGGTTCGAGGTCGATGCCGATGAGCTCCACCTTGTCCGCGAAGTTCGCGCCGATGGCGATCTTGGGCTTGGGGTCCTCCTTGACGATGGCCGCCTGGATGCGGCGCATCTGGTCCTTCGTGAGCACTGGCTTCTTGCGGGGCTTCTCGCAGGCGGCGGCCGCCAGCAGGCCTGCGGCGAGGAGAAGCGCCAGGAACGCGCGCGACATGAGCTTGAGCACCTTCATCGTCCACTCCCTTCGGGGCGAGGGTGGATTCCCCTATCGTGCGGTGCACGGGGCGTCAACGTGGGCTAGGGTGTGTGCATCCCGGAGCTTCCGTTTCAGGATGCAGCCAGCGGCTAACGGCCGGAAGACGGCAATTTCGGGACGGGGACTAAAGTTCCTTGCGCGCGTGCCGATTAACCGGGCGTGTTGATGCAATCACGGAGCTAGCGGACCGGACGTTTCCTGCCGAAACGTCCCTACGCGAGGTGTTTCGCGAACGAAACACCTTATTAGCGGGAGTATCGGGCCAATGACCACACCCTTCGGGAACGAGCCGCACGCGTTCCGAGTAGGAGGCTCGACTGCGTTGGAAGCCGACCCGGACGGGACCCCCGTCGTCAACATCGCCGACTTCGAGGCCTCGCTGCCGGATGGAGAGGACTGCCTGATCTGCATCCACGGGGCGAAGATAGGCCAGCGTTTCACCCTGGCCACCGAGGATCTCGTGCTCGGCCGCGGCTCGACGGCGGACGTGTCGATCAAGCACACGACCATCTCCCGCAGGCACGCCACCATCGAGCGACGCGACAACCGGCGGGTCATCGTCGACATGGGCAGCACCAACGGCGTCTACGTCAACGGCACGCAGGTGCAGCGCGAGGTCCTGAGGAGCGGAGACCACCTCCGCCTCGGCGGAGTGCTCCTGAAGTACCTCGCCGGCGACAACATCGAGAACCTCTACCACCGCGAGCTTCACCGGCTCTCGATGGAGGACGGGCTCACGGGCATCGCCAACCGCAGCTTCCTCCACGCCTGCCTCGAGCGCGAGTTCCACCGCGCCAAGCGCCACGAGCGCCCCCTCGCCCTCATGATCTTCGACGTGGACGGCTTCAAGGCGGTCAACGACACCATGGGGCACCTGGCCGGCGACGCCGTGCTGCAGGCCCTCGTCGAGCTCCTCCGCCCCCGCATGCGCAAGGAGGACTGCTTCGCGCGCTACGGAGGCGACGAGTTCTGCGTCCTCATGGCCGACACCCCGATGGACGGTGCCCGCGTCTACGCCGAGACCGTCCGCTCCATGGTCCGCGCCAACAAGTTCGACTTCGACGGCCGGCCCATCCCGATCACGGTCAGCGTGGGTCTCGCCGAGATCACCGACGGAATGACCTCCCCGGAGCAGATCCTCCGCGTCGCCGACCGCCGCCTGCTCGAGGCCAAGGCACTCGGA
>CAZQPP010000582.1:0-5258 GCA_964594295.1 uncultured Myxococcales bacterium
CCCATGCCCGGCATCACCTCGACCATCAGCTTCCCTAGCCTGATCCCGCTCGCCCAGCGGCCGACCCCGATCCAGAAGCTGCACAGCTTCAGCAGGTCGCTCGACGTCGAGCTCTGGGTCAAGAGGGACGACCTGACGGGCTTCGGGCTGTCGGGCAACAAGGTGCGCAAGCTCGAGTTCCTGCTCAAGGAGGCCAAGGAGCAGGAAGCCGACATGCTGATCACCTGCGGCGGCTCCCAGTCCAACCACGCACGCGCTACAGCTCTCGCCGGGGCGCGCCTCGGCATGCGCACCCAGGTCCTCCTGCGGGGCTGCCCCGAGCAGCCGCCCGAGGGCAACCTCCTGCTCCTCGACCTCATCGGGGCGAAGGTGCGGTGGTGCAACGACGAGGAGTACAAGGCCAAAGAGCGCATCATGGCCGACATGGCCGACGAGGCGCGCGCGGAGGGCTTCACGCCCTACGTCATCCCGGAGGGCGGCTCCAACGCCCTGGGCGTCGTCGGCTACGTGCTGGCGATGCACGAACTGGTGGTCCAGGCCGAGGAGTCCAACCTGGAGCTCGACACCATCGTCTGCGCCGTCGGCACGGGCGGGACCATGGCGGGCCTGTGCGCGGGCAAGCACTACACCGAGTGGCCGGGGCGCATCATGGGCTTCAACGTCGCGGAGTCCGCCGACTACTTCCGCACGCGCGTGGACGAGCTCGTCGTCGAGGTCGGGTCGCTGCTGCGCCAGCCCGTGCACTTCCAGCCCGAAGGCGGCGAGATCATCGACGGCTACGTCGGCCCCGGCTACGCCATGTGCGGCACCGGGGATCGCCACATGGTCCGCGACGTGGCGCGCCGGGAGGGCATCCTCTTGGACCCCACGTACACGGCCAAGGCCTTCCACGGCATGATCGACCGCCTGCTCAAGAAGGACTCCCGCTTCGGCAAGCGCATCCTCTTCTGGCACACGGGCGGCGGCTTCGGCCTCTTCCCCAAGTGGTGGAAGCTCGCCCCCTCGGTCACCGGGACGCGCTGACACCTCACCATGATCGGCAGCGTCCCGCTCGACCCGCGGAAACAGGATCGCAAGCGTTCAGGCCCCTGGCCTGGACGCGCGCAGCGAGCCGCAGGCGAGCGGAGTAACCCAAGCGGATTGGTCCCAAGCCACCGGGGCAAAGCCCCGAGGGCGCGCGAGCCGCAGGCGAGCCCTTGGCCGGCGCGGAGCTCCGCACTGGATGCTGAGCGCCGAAGGCTTTGCCGAGTGATGTGGGACACCCCCCGATGATCACGCTCCGCGCCTGGACCGCCTTCGTACTCTCCCTGGCGCCGGCCGCCCTCCTCCTCGTCTACCTCCGCAACCGCCTCTGCGGGCCCGACACGAGGCCCGGGAGCGTGGACGTGCACGCGCTCCTGCACGGAGGCCTGGCGGGGCTCGTGGCGTGGGTCGTCTTCTCCGTGCTCGAGGGGCCACTGGGCATGGTGGAGCTGGGGCGCCTCGGATCGCTCTCGCCCGAGCTCTCGGCCGCGTACAGCTTCGGCATCGTCGGACCGGTCGAGGAGACCTTGAAGGTCATCGCCGCGATCACGGCGGGAGCGACAGGCCCGATGTTCGCCGGCCGGCTGGGCGGCGGCGCACGGCAGCTGGCCCTCTGCGCCGCCGATCGCGCGCGCCCCCTCGTGGCCACCGCCGAGGCGGGGCTCGGCTTCTCGCTCTACGAGAACTACGCCTTCGCGGTGCAGTCGGGCAGCCCACCGGGGCCGCGCCTGGTCACGCTCCCCCTCGTGCACCTCCTCTTCGGCCTCATCGTCGGAGCGGCGCTGGTCCGCTCTCCCGGCCGCCCGATGCCGGGCCTGCCGCGCCTGCTCGGAGCCCTCGCGCTCGTATCCGCGCTCCACGGGGCCTACGACTTCGTGCTCTTCGAGCGCGACGTGCCCAAGCTGCTCGTGGCGCCGGTCATGGCCGGCATCGCGCTGGTGGCGTGGGCCGGAACGCGGAGAGCCCTGCGCGAGCCCGACGCGCCGGCGGAGGCTCACGCCAGAGCTTGAGCGTGGTCTTGCTGTCGTCCTCGTCCTCGTCCTCGTCCTCGTGCACGTGCACGTGCACCGACTCTTCCACTTCCCCGTTCTCCGCCTCGTGATCGCCCGCGACGGCAGCTGAGCGCCGATCGCTCCACCGGGTGAAACCGCACACACCGTAACTTCTCAATAAGTCCGGGCAGAATCGGAGATTGGCTCGCGCAACGAGCGGCACCCCGTGCCCGGAGTTTTTGGGAAGCTGCCACACACCCGACGCGGACTATCCTCCCTTTCGGACACGGCAAGCGTTCAGGCCCCTGGCCTGGACGCGCGCAGCGAGCCGGAGGCGAGCGGAGTAGCCCAAGCGGATTGGCCCCAAGCCTTCGGGGCTTTGCCTCGAAGGCGCGCGAGCCGAAGGCGAGTCCGTCGCCGAGCTGGATCCTCGCACGGAGCGTTGTGCGCCGATCACTCCACCGGGTGAATGGCACACACCCGCCGCGGACTATCCTCCCTTTCGGACACGTTTCCCCCGCACGCTCGTGCGAACTTGACACCTATCTGGGGGCGGCCATACCCTTTCGAGGTGTACGTGAGGAAGGCCATATCGTCCTTGGAGCCTAACCTGGCCCGCAGCGGCCGACTCGGAGCGACGCTCCTGACCTGTCTGGTGCTGGTGTTTTGGGCTGGGGCGGCGGCGGCGAGCGAAGGAGAGAGCGCGTTCCAGGAGGGCACCCGCCTGCAGGCGCGCGCGGCCCTGCTGGAGGTGGCCGGCCAGAACGACCAGGCCCTCGAGCTCTACCACCAGGCGTGGCGTGCTTTCCCTCACGACGCGATCGTCGGGCGCATCGTGCGGCTCGCGCGCAGCGCTCCCGTGGACCGCGAGCTCATCTCGTTCTTGCTGACGGCGGCCGAAGGTCTCACCGACGACGCCGTCCGAGCGGAGCTCGACAAGTACCTCGAGGAGGTGCTCCCGGAGTTCAAGGCCAGGCACGGCAGGCTGAAGGTGCTGGTCTTCCCTCCGGCGGCCCGGGTAGTGGTCGCGAGCCGAGCCGAGTCCTTCCGCGTGCGCTCCGGCGAGTCTCTGTGGCTGGAGCCCGGCGTCGTGACGCTCCGCGCGTCGGCGCCCGAGCACAAGTCGGTCAAGCGAGCCATCACGGTGGACCCTGCCTCCGACAAGTCGGCCCTGGTGGTCCTCGAGCCTGCCGCCACGGCAGGGCAGGTGACGCTCACCACCAAGCCGGAGGGAGCGGAGGTGGCGTTGGACGGCATCCCCCTCGGCAAGTCTCCGGTGCGAGACCTCAGGGTGCGACCGGGCACCCACACCGCCACGGCGCGGATGAAGGGGCACATGCCGGGGCGACAGACCATTCGGGTCGAGCTGGCCAACCCGATCGGCGTGCTGCTCGAGCTCAAGGCCGTGCGCAAGGTGAAGCGCGACCAGAGCAGGGACCAGGTCCGAACCGTGGTGCCGGTGGCCGGCGCGAGGACGGCCCTGGGGACCGGGGCCACGCGTCCCCCGGGAGGCTCGGCCAGCCGCAGCCCGGATCGCCCGCGCCTGGGCATCCCCGGGCGGCCGGTGCACCGGCGCACGAACCCTTGGAAGACGGCGGGATGGGTGACATTCGGGACTGGAGTGGCGGTCGCCGTCGGCGGGCTGACCTTGAACGTGCTCTCCTTCGGAAAGGCGACGGACGCCAGGAACCTCAACATCGACGACTTCGAGCAAGTCGAGGACTACGACGAGCGTTATGACGCGCTGCTCGCCGAGGCCCAGCAGATGAACCAGCTCGCCCTCGTCGGCTACGGGGTGGGAGCCGCCGCGGTGGCCGGCGGGCTGGCGATGGTGTTCCTGTCGAAGGATCCCGCCAAGAAGGCGTCATGGCAGTTCGTACCCATACGGGCGGGAGGCTTGCTCCAGGCCACAGCCCGATTCTGATAGCCTACCAGGCGCGAAGACCAGCCGCTCCGCGCGGCGTGTGGAAGGAAGCAAGAATGCGAGCATGTTGGGCCTTTAGTCTTTCGAGCGTGGGTCGGGGTGCCCTGGCGTTCCTCTTGTTCGCCGCCCTCGGGTGCGCCGTCGAGGTGCCGCCGCGGCAGGAACGACCGGATCCAGGGCCGCCAGTAGAGACCGACAAAGGCGGCAGCGAGGACAAAGGCGACCAGGGCGTAACGAGCGACCAGGGAGACGAGACCCCGGACGAGGGCGACGGCGTCGACACCCAGGGAGAAGAGGACACCCCGCCGTTCCAACCTCCCTGCGAAGGCGTGCCTCCGTGCAAGACCCAGGGCATCTGCGAGGGCGAGGTAGTGATCACCTGCGTGGACGGCGAGTGGAAGTGCGACGACTCGGGAGTGAGAGAGGCTCCTCTGCTGGCCCAGGACTACGAGCCCGACGGCGAGACGCTCTGCGACAACATCGACAACGACTGCGACGGCTCCACCGACGAGGAGCTCGCCGAGCCTCCCGAGGGCACCTGCAGGGACAAGGGCGTCTGCGCCCCGGTGGGGGCCAACAACCCCGTGAAGGCCGCCTGCGCGGGGGGCGAGTGGATCTGCGACTACAGCGAGGTCGACCACTACGAGGCGCCACCGGAGCTGGCCTGCGACGGCTTCGACAATGACTGCGACGGCCTGAGCGACGAGGGCCTCGAGCTGCCGGCTGGCTTCATCTGGGCGGGAGAGCAGCACGAGTGCAAGCTCGAGGGCGTGTGTGCTCAGCACACCACGGTGTGCAAGGACGGCGCCTGGCTCTGCGAGATCGACACGGAGTCGGTTGCATACGAGCCCGAAGGCGAGACCGAGTGCGACGGCCTCGACAACGACTGCGACGGGGAGACCGACGAGGGCATCGCCGCCGTGGACGCCGAGGAGGGAGAGTGCTCGGTCCTGGGCGTCTGCGGGGACCACACCTTCGTCAAGCGCTGCCGCGAGGGCAACTTCGAGTGCGACTTCAGCACCGTGCTCGGCTACCAGAGCCCCCACGAGGCCACCTGCGACGGCCTCGACAACGACTGCGACGGGGAGACCGACGAGGACCCGGACATCCACGACTCGATCCTCGTCACCTGTGTGAGCCACGGGGTGTGTCGCCTCGGCGGCACCAAGATGTGCCGGGACGGCATGCCCGACTGCGACTACTCCAGCGTGCCCGCCTACGAGCCCTCCCCCGAGGTGAGCTGCGACGGCAAGGACAACGACTGCGACGGCAAGACCGACGAGGACATCGTCATCGAGGACAGCTCGGGCTGCAGCGAC
>CAZQPP010000583.1:0-5252 GCA_964594295.1 uncultured Myxococcales bacterium
CGTGACGATCTACACCTTCCTCTACGCCGCCAACATGTACTTCCAGAGCTTCGGCGCGGTCGCCATCGTCAAGGTCAACGCCTCCTGGTTCCACGTGCGCGAGCGCGGCGTCTTCGGCGCCATCTTCGGAATCCTCATCTCCCTCGGGCTCTACTTCGCCTTCGACTGGTCGCGGCTCATCGTCGAGCACCTCACCGACCCGCAGTGGGTCTTCTACATCCCGGCGGGGATCCTCTTCACCTTCGCGGTCTTAGACAAGTTCCTCGTCCAGAACACTCCCGGCCAGGCGGGCCAGGAAGACTTCGACACCGCCGACGCCTCCTCGGGAGACGAGGGCCCGCGCCTGCCGGCCCTCCAGGTCTTCAAGATGATGCTGATGAACCCCGTCGTGATGACCATCGCCTGCATCGAGTTCTGCAGCGGGTTCCTGCGCCAGGCGATCATGCAGTACTACCCGAAGTTCGCTCACGCGGTGGGCGACATCGACAGCTTCGTGATGCAGAACTGGGGCCTGCTGCTCTGCGCCGCCGGCATCCTCGGCGGCACCGTCGCCGGCGTCATCAGCGACCACGTCTTCGGCAGCAGACGAGGTCCGGTGGCTGCGCTGCTCTACGGCTGCATGCTGGTCGGCTCCATCGCCTCGGTATTCCTGCTCGAGAGCCCGATCATCGGCTTCCTCTTCGTCTTCTTGTCGCTCTGCATCATCGGCGTACACGGCATGCTGAGCGGCACCGCGAGCATGGACTTCGGCGGGAGGAAGAACGTCGGCATCGCCGTCGGCATCATCGACGGCTTCGTCTACCTCGGGACCGGCGTGATGGCCCTGACCTTCTCGATCATCCTGCCCGAGGGTGAGGCCGCGGCAGTCAAGGCGAACTGGACCCCATGGCCCATCGCGATGATCCCCATCGCCCTCATCGGCCTGGTCCTCGCGACCCGCATCTGGCACGCGATGCCCAAGGCCGCGAAGAAGTAGCCTATGCGGCCCAAGGCCGCATAAGACACCCTCGCTGAAGCCGACCGAGCGCAAATCGAAACGAAGAGGGACAGTCCCTCTTCGATTTCGATTCGTCGATTCGGGCTCGAGGATCTGCAGGCGTTGCTCCGCCGGCGGCTACAGCGGCGCAGACCAGATTGCGAGGCTCTTGCCGTCCTCGGTGGTTCCCACCACGTAGAGCCCGCGGCTGGTGCTGCCGACGGGGAAGAGCGCGGTGGCCGCGGGGGCGCCGTCGATGTCTCCGTCGAGCTCGTGGACGACGTAGCTCGAGGGAAGGCCGGGCTCGGCGTCCTTGTCCAGGAAGATGAGCTTGTTGGTGGTCGCAGACGTCGCGACGAAGACGATGCCCTCGCCGTAGGCCCAGGCACCGCGGAAGTGAAGCTGCCCCTGGTCGCGGATAGCGTTGAACTGGGCACAGTCGCGCCAGGCGCCGCCGCAGCGGTAGAGCCTGCCCGCGCTGCCGAAGATCCAGGCGCCGCCGTCCGGGCCGCCCACGGCCCCGGTGATCTCCCAGCCCTCGCGCTCTTCCTCGTGGACCTTCCAGAAACCGCCGCTGCCGGTGCTGCTCAGCACGTGAAGCTCGTTGTTCGTGCTGTTGCTGACCAGGATGCGCTGCACCTTGCAGTTGCCCGAGCCGGCGCCACAGTCGACGGGGACCTGCGCCGCCGCGCCGAAGCGCCTCTCGTTGGAGCGCGGCGAACCGAGCACCGAGAAGGTCGCGGTGCTGCAGGCCCAATCCCGGCCGGAGCCGCGCGGCGCACACACAAATGCCTCACCCTTGCCTCCCGGCGTCTCGCTCCCGATGAGCACGGAGCGCTGCTCCTCCTCGTCGTCCATGTAGCTCAGGTGGTGCACGACGCGGTGGTGGTAGCCCAGGCCGCCCTGGTCCTCGACGGCCTCGCCAAGTCGGCTCGTGAAGTCGACCGAGCTGCCGGTGTCGGAGAGCAGGGCTATCAGCCCCGAGCTTCCGACCACCACCGCCTCGGAGAAGCCCGCCGGGGGACCGGCCGACTTTCGGTCGAGGGGATCCGTGTGCCCGACCCCCGAGAGCCGGTAGAGGTCGGTGCGCGCCCCGATGTCGGAGCAGCTCCCGCTCACGTAGGTGCCGCCGGTGTAGCCCACGGCGACGTGGAAGGCCCCCTGCCAGGTCTCCGCTCCCACCGGTGACACCCCCTTCACGTCGCAGGAGCCGACGGCCGAGGTGGTGGGCTCGAAGCCGATGCAGTTACCCCGGAAGCAGACGTCCGGGCCCGTCGAGGGGTCCTCGTCGTCGCAGGCGGGGAAGTCGTGCAGCGAGGGGTGCGTGCACCCCGCCGTCCGCTCACAGAAGTCCTCGGTGCACGGGTTGCCGTCGTCGCAGATGCTGTCGTCCGGGGTGTACAGGCACTTGCCCGTGCTCGTGTCACAGTCGGTGGCCGTGCAGGGGATGCCGTCGTCGCAAGGCAGCGCGGCCTCCTGACAGAGCCCCGACTCGCAGGTCCCCACGGTGCAGGGGTTGGCGTCGACCTCGCAGCTCACCCCGTCGGCCTTGTTCTCCACGACGCAGCCAACCGAGGAGTTGCAGCGCTTGATCGTGCAGGGGTTCCCGTCGTCCGGGCAGACCACGTTCTCGCCCCGGCACTGGTTGTGCTCGTCGCAGGTCTCGTTCTGGGTGCACTCGTTGTTGTCCTTGCAGGGCGCGCCCTGCCCCGCCGCGCTCACCTGGCAGCCAGTGACGGGATCGCAGCCTGTGACCTGGAAGCATGGAGGCGCGGCGCAGGCCACCTCGACCTCGGCCTTGCACTTGCCGCCGCGGCAGACGTACTGCCGGAAGCAGGCGTCGTCGGGCTTGCAGGGCTTCCCCTCGTTCTCGTTGGTCGCCTCGCACTGGCCCGAGGCCGGGTTGCACGCGTTCACCCGGCAGAAGTCGTCGAGGGCCGGACAGGAGACCGGGGTGCCCGGCCTGCAGACCTTGTCACCGCCCTCCTGCTCCTCGCAGCGCTCGACGCCCGTGCAGGGGTTCTGATCGTCGCAGTCCTCGTCTCTCTGGCACTCGCAGATCAGGGTGCCGCCGCCGCACACGCCGCCGGTGCAGGTGGTCCCCTGCGTGCACTTGTCGCCGTCGTCGCAGGACGTGCCGTCCTCGATGTTCATGCTCACGCAGCCCTCGAGGGGATCGCAGACCCCCTTCTTGCAGGTCAGGCCCACGAAACATGCGAGGGTCTGCTCCCCCGGGGCGCAGCTGCCGTCCTTGCAGATGTCGCCTACGGTGCACTTGTCACCGTCGTCGCAGGTGTCCTCGATGGGCTCGTGCTTGCAGGCCGAGGGCGGGTCCGCCGGGTCGTAGGTGTCGGGCAGGTCCTCGGGGTCGCAGATGCCGACGGTGCACTCGGGGGCATCAGGGCAGAGCAGGGGATCGCCGAGGCAGACGACACCCCAGCAGTTCGTGCCTTCGCCGGGGCAATGGCAGGTGTCGCCGGTGGTGCACGGGCTGCCGTCGTCGCAGGGGGCGTTCGGCGTGGCGTCGTGCTGGCACTGGCCGTCGAGGCAGGTGTCCTCGGTGCAGGGGTTGCCGTCGTCGCACATGTTGGGTGAGCCCATGCACTTCCCGCCGACGCAGAGATCGCCCGTGGTGCAGGGGTCGTCGTCGTTGCAGGGGGCCGCGTTGGGCACCGAGACACACTCGCCGGCCGCGCAGACGTCGTCGGTGCAGGGATCATCGTCGTTGCAGTCGAGGTCCTGGCCTGTGCAGGCGCCGTCCTCCGCGCAGGTGTCGCGGTAGGTGCAGGGATCGCCGTCGTCGCAAGGCTCGGCGGTGCGGGGTCGCTCCACGCATTGCCCCGTTTCGGGCTCGCAGGCTGTCTGGTTGCAGGCGTCGTCGCCCGAGGTGTCGCAGCGCTTGATCGTCTCCGGGTCGATGGCGCAGGCGCGGGTGCCGTCGTCCTGCGAGACACACTCCGGCACTCCGTTGCAGAGGTCCCCGTCGTCCCTGCAGTCGCTGTCCACGAGGCAGGGACAGGTGCTCCTTCCACCTCCGCAGACGGCCTTCGCGCACTTCTCGCCGCTGGTGCAGGGGTCGTTGTCGTCGCACGCGGTGCCGTCAGGCTCCGGCACGAAGGTGCACGCCCCCTGGTGGCAGTCGTCGCCGGTGCAGGGGTTGCCGTCGGCGCAGACGATGGGCACGCCCTGGCAGCGCCCCTCCTCGCAGACATCGGACAGGGTGCAGGGATCGAAGTCGTCGCAGGGGGTGTTGGAGAACTTCTCGACCTTGCACAGGCCATCGCCGTCGCAGGTGCCGGCGATGCAGGGGTTGTCCTCCTGCCCGCGCGGCTCGCAGCTGACGCCGCTGCGTTGGGGCACGGCGACGCAGAGATCGTCTTCGCAGCTCACGAGGTAGCAGGACCCGAGGCCGAGTCGGGCGACGCACTCCTCGTCGGTCGTGCATGGCTCCGGGGGCCCGGCGTCCGCGTCCTCTCCCTCGTCGCCGGCGTCCTCGGGCCCGGCGTCGCCCGCGTCCGCGGCGTCTCCGCCCGGGTCGAGCAGGCCCGTGTCCGCGTCGCCCGGGAGGTCGCGCTCCGGGCCCGGGTCCTCGACACCCGGGTCACCCTGGTCGCCCGGGTCAGGGGCGTCCTCGCCTCCGCCGTCGCCTTCGTCGCTCACTCCCGAGGTGTCCTCGCCGGGGTCCGCCGTGCCCTCGTCGCCTGCGTCCTGCGCTGTGCCGCGGTCGTCAGAGCCGCCGGCGTCGGTCGGGGCGAGCTCGCACACTCCGCTCTGCGCGTTGCACGCCCACCCGGACGGGCAGACCTTGGGCACGAAGCTGTCGGTCCCCGCCCCGGGGTCGCAGCGCTGGCAAGGATCCGCCGGATCGGTGTCGCCCGTGCGGTAGCAGGCGCCGCCCACGAAGCAGAAGCCGGCGCGCAGGCTCAGCTCGCACTTGCCGGTCAGCTCGTTGCAGGTGGGGATCTGGCAGTCGTTGCCCGGCGCGCAGTCGTTGTGGGTGCGGCACTCCGCCGCCCCGGGACCGCCTGCCGGGCTGACGTCGCTGCACGCACCTGAGAGGAGCAGGCAGAGCGCGGCGGCCGGCAGGGCTATGGCCCGGATTCGAAACATCGGTGCGGCCCTCGTCATCCTGCAAATCGTGATCGACAGACGATAGTGAGGGGCAGGCCCCGCTGTCAAAGCAGGTGGTCCGGGCAGGGGGAACGGGGTCAGGGTTAGAGGCCATAAACAAATATAACCCGCGGGGAATGGTAGAATGGGGAGAACAGA
Organism: uncultured Myxococcales bacterium; assembly: GCA_964594295.1. Classification (GTDB taxonomy): domain Bacteria; phylum Myxococcota_A; class UBA9042; order UBA3505; family UBA3505; genus CAZQPP01. The sequence goes on from CAZQPP010000583.1 coordinate 5,246, forward strand.
CCCCCCC
>CAZQPP010000584.1:0-5237 GCA_964594295.1 uncultured Myxococcales bacterium
GCCTACCCGGCCGTCACGCTACGGGCGGGTCCGCGACAGCGGGTATGTCCAACTCTTCAACAAGTCCGAGCAAGCGCTCTTGGGAAACAGAGAGGGTTGCTGAACAGGATCGACAGGATAGACAGGATTGGGATGCAGCATGAAGAGGCTTCCCTTCCTGTTCATCCTGTTCAACATCCGGATAGGCATGCTCTGAACGTCTTGCGGGCTCCTCCCCGATTGTGGCTGCTCCCCGGCCTGGTGTTGGCGGTTGCAGCCTGTGCGCCAGCGGCCCCGCAGGTCGAGCTGGCCTTCTCTTGGGAGCCGTACGGCGTGCCGTCGTCCCCAGGAGGACGCCTCTTCCTGGTCGCCCGCGCGTACCATTGGCCGAGCGGGGACTTCTCCCGGGCGCAGCTCCTCGGCGCGGGTAGCGAAGGTCTCGACCACGGTGGCGAAGGAGGCCTGCGCCTCCCCGGCAAAGGCTCGAGACTCCACGCCCTCGAGCAGGGCGAGGGCGGCTACCTGCACGCGGAGCCAGGTGAACACGAAGGTGTCCAGGGCGGCGAAGGCCTCGGCCAGGGCTTCCTCGGGCCTGCCGGCTGAGCCCATGTGGGGCAGGTGGGTGAGCGCGCGGGCGTAGCTGGCGATGAGGCCGTCGTCTTTGTCCTCGGAGCCGACCAGGGAGTCGTGGAGCGCCGTCAAGCCCTCCGCCAGCGACACTGTGTCGCACCCCGCGATCTCCTTGTAGACGTCGAGCAGCGTGACGGCGGCCTGGGCATGGAGCTCCAAGCAGCGGTTGCGCTCGGCCGCTGGGAGTGGGTCGTAGTCGGCGTCGACGCCCGCCGCGATCCTCTCGAATTGCCCGACGTCGGCGTCGCAGGAGGGGGGAGCCGGACGCAGCGGAGAGCCGTGAGACCGACGAGCAGCGTCGCGATGCAGCCCTTCCATGTGTTGCGGAGGTGATCGAGTCCCTGCACCCGCCGGCTCCTCTTCCGTCTGCGGCTCAGTCGCCCCTGCTGCCCGCGTCGGCCGGCGAAGGAGCTGGGGCCGGAGCGCTGCCAGGGGGGGCGCCCGGTGCGGCCGGGGCGGTGGTGGGGGACGTCATAGCAGCCGGGGCGGGCTCTCCTCGCGGGGCCGCTTTCGCCGGCTTTGGCTGCGGATAACTCCGCTCCACGTAGTCCCGCAGGCCGGCGAGCAGGGCCTTCCTGAACATGTTGCCGATGACCTCGTAGCCCGCGGGCGTGGCGTGGCGGAAGTCCCCCCAGGCGAGGCGCGGGCGGGACCTGAACCACCTCGACATGGCTCCCTCGCCGCCCATGGACTCGAAGGTGTTGAAGAAGGCGCACCCGGTCTGTGCGGCGACGCGGCGCTGGCTCTTCACGATCTTCTTGATGACCGGGATGGTGCGGACCTGCCCGCGGTCGTCGCGCTCGGCCTGGTCGAGGGGCGCGAATAGCAGGCACGAGGCCTCCGGCTTGCCGGCGCGCACGTGCTTGATGACCTCGACGGACTTCTTCTCGTACCAGGACATCCTCATCTTGCGCTCGCCGGCCTCGTTGCCACCGAAGGCGAGGATGATGAGGTGGGGGTCGCGCATGCGGATCTGCTCGGAGAGGTGGCCCCTGTCGGCGTTCAAGAAGCGCCGGGCGCGCAGGCCGACGAGGCCCAGTGAGTCGTAGACCACGCCAGGCACGTCACGCTCCATGGCGACGCCGTAGAGGCGCACCTGGCCCTTGCCGGCGGCCCGGATCTCGAGGCGGTGGGGGCCGTCTTCGAGCTCGATGCGCTGCATGGCGTCGTGCAGGAGATCGCTGCGGGTGGAGAGCACGGTGGGCTCGCCGCCGTCGACCCTGAGCTCGAGGTCTCCGCCTCGCTTGTGGCCCTGGTAGAAGAGATCGAAGCGCGAGAGCCGGGTGCCCACCGGCGCGTCCTCTGCCGTGCCGAAGACGGCCTTGGCGCCGCCGCGGCTGCGGTACTGCACGCCTCCGTAGCCGTAGCGTCCGTCTCTCAGCTTCCCGCGGAGCATCTCGAAGAGCTTCCAGTCCTTGGAGGCTTTGTGGTGCAGGTCCTTGTGGCGGTAGGGCATGTGGCCCTTGGCGATGAGCACGAAGCCGTGGCCCGCGTCTCCGAAGCGGCGCTGCAGGCCGCGGCGCACGGTGTGGGTGATGCCGTCGGTGGCGATGGTGGAGTCGCCGTAGTGTGCGATGCGGGCGACGGCGCCGGGCTCTTTGCGGGCGACCCGGATCATGGCTCGGTAGAAGTGGGACATGGCCGCGCCCGAGGGGTCCTCTATGCGTGCGGCGAGGCCCTTGAGCTCCCCGTCGCTGATCCGGATCGGCGGGGGGCTCTCCTTCGCGGCCGCCTTCTTGGCGGGCTCCTTCTTCGACGCGGCGTCGGCTCCCGCCGGCGCGCCCTTTGCCGCCGAGCCCTTTGCCGGCGCCGCCTTGACGGGCGGAGGTGTCGGGGCTGGTGAGGCGGGGGCCGAGGGCGTCACCCCGACGGCCGAGCCGAGGTTGTCGGCCACGTTGTCGCCGAGCTGGCGCCGCAGCGTCGCCACGACCTTCTCGGTGGAGGCCCCCGCCATGCCGCTGACCGCGAAGGCGGGCTGCACTAGGTCGAGGGCCTCGGGCTGCTCGAGGTGGAGGAGGCGGGAGAGGGGAGGCGTCTCCCCTGGCACCCAGGGCCTGAAGCGCTCGAGGCCCGGGACCACGTAGGTGCAGGCTGCGATGGCGACGAAGGTCGCCACGACGACGTCGAAGCGCTTGAGGGCGCGCCGGGTGCTGCCGGCGGGCCGCGGCGCGGCCTCCGGGGCGGGGCTCTGGGGTTCGGCGGACAAGGCTGCGAAGACCGGAACGGGCTCTCAGAACTGGAAGTAGATGTAAGGCACGACGTCGGTAGTGGCAAACACGCTGATGACCGCGCCTACTCCGGCGAGGGCGACCCCCTGGGCCGGGGCCGGCATCTTCACGAACAGCTCCTGCGTGCGATCATACCACCCCTTGGGCAGGTAGTGGCTCAGGAAGCCTATGAAGAGCACGCCCCAGACCGACCACGAGACCTGGGCCAGCGAGGTCGAGCCCACGAAGAGCTGATTGGTGATCGCCCAGGCGTTGTCCACGTCCGCGCCGCGGAAGAGGATGCGCGCGAAGACGACGAAGTTCAGGCAGGCGAGGATCTTGAGCACCCGGAGCCAGGTCGGGTCGACGGTCTCCTTGGTGCGCCCCGTGATCTTGTATGCGAAGCGGTGCAGGACCATGGCGGTGGCGTGCACGATGCCGTAGAGCACGAAGGTCCAGTTCGCGCCGTGCCACATCCCGATGAGGAACATCGTGATCCAGAGGTTGAAGTAGGCGCGCGCGGGGCCGCTGCGGGAGCCTCCGAGGGGGTAGTAGAGGTAGTCCCGAAGCCAGCTGGACAGCGTCATGTGCCAGCGCCGCCAGAAGTCGGCGGGGTTGGTCGCCATGTAGGGCTTGTTGAAGTTCTCGGGCACGTCGAAGCCGAGGAGGCGGGCCGATCCGCGGGCGATGTCGGTGTAGCCGGAGAAGTCGCAGTAGATCTGGAGCGTGTAGCCGACGAGGGCGACGTAGACCTCCAGCGAGGTGAAGGCCTCGGGGTTGTCGAAGACGCGGTCGACGAGGTTCACCGCCACGTAGTCGGCCAGGACGAGCTTCTTGACCATGCCGGTGGCGATGAGGAAGAGCGCGCTCCCCACCTCCTCGGAGCTCAGCTTCGGCTTCTTGTGGAGCTGCGGCAGGAACTGAGAGGCCCTGACGATGGGGCCGGCGACGAGCTGGGGGAAGAAGGAGACGTAGAAGGCGAAGCGCAGCAGGCTCTTCTCCACCTCGATGCGCCGCCTGTACACGTCGATCGTGTAGCTCATCGTCTGGAAGGTGTAGAAGGAGATGCCGACCGGGAGCAGGACGTCGAGCATCGGCAAGGTGACGTCGAGGCCGACGAGCCCGAGGGTCTGGTGCACCGCCGTCGCGAAGAAGTTATAGTACTTGAAGGCCCCGAGCAGGCCCAAGTTCCCGCCGACGCTACAGAAGAGCAGGAGCTTGCGGGCCCTCGGCCTCTCCGCGACCCCGAGCCCGCGGCCCACCGAGTAGTCCAGCACCACCGAGGCGAGGATCAGCACGATGTAGGCCGGGTTCCACGCCATGTAGAAGAGGCAGGAGGCGCCGAAGATGAAGACCAGCCTGAAGAGCTGCAGGCGCACCAACGCCCAGTAGCCGATGACGGCCAGGACGAGGAAGAGCACGTAGTCTAGGCTGTGGAACAGCATGGCCGGTCCGAGGAGCCCCGAAAGGTGGCCGTGTCTAGCGGAGGCGCAGCTGGGTGGTCAACGTCCCTTTGGTCAATACCTGGCGCAGCGGCGCTGCGCTGTTAGAATTCACCCGCCTCCGCTAAGAAGTTCCCGTCCTGAAACTCCCGTTTCAGGACGGGGGCTGTTAGCCGTTAGCTGTTAGCCGTTAGCCAGGCACCTGAGATCACTGCATTCCGGCTAACCGCTAATCGCTAACCGCTAATCGCTGCATCCTGAAACGCGAGTTTCAGGATGCACACTAAGAAGGAGTTAGCCATGCGCCAGGCACTTCTGCTGCTGCTCGCCGCCACCGGGCTCGCCGCCTGCGTGATCGCGGCCTGTGGGGGCGCACAGACTAACGTCGACACCGAGTTCCCCTCCGACTACGAGGGCTGGCGGCGCCTGAACGAGACGCCGATCCTCAAGATCGAGCAGGCGGAGATCGTGAACCTCTATGCGAGCCCGGATGCCTACTCGAGCGGGGGCCGGATGGCGCCCGGGACCGTGCTGGTCAAGGAGCAGCGGCACCTCCTCGGCAGCGCCTCCCACCCGCAGTCGGGCAAGCGCTTCCTGGTCTCGGTCATGATCAAGCAGCCGGACGGCGGGTGGAGCTACGGCGCCTTCAAGCCCGAGACCGGCGAGATCGCTGCCAACGTGGACACCGACGGCTGCATGCTCTGCCACGCGGCGCGCAAGAGCACCGACTCGACCTTCGTGGCGTTGCAGAAGCTGCGTTAGGCGGGCGGCGCCGGTCCGGCAGCCCTTACAAAGACACCAGGTCCTGCAGCACCTCGCCGCGCTGCCCGCGCCATATGACCGTGTCGCGCAGCCAGTTGCGGTCGTCGGTGCTGGGGTAGTCCACGTTGAAGTGCAGGCCCCGCGACTCGCGGCGGGCCAGGGCGCACTCGATGATGAGGTCGGCGACGGTGACGAGGTTTCGAAGCTCGACGAGGTC
>CAZQPP010000585.1:0-5232 GCA_964594295.1 uncultured Myxococcales bacterium
GTTGGTAACACCCCGGGCTACCCGACACAGCTAACGGCCAACAGCTAGATCCAGGACTAGAGGTCTTCGAGCTGATCGTGCGCGAGGCGGCCTCGCGGGGCGCGGGTTACCAGAGGCCGAAGGTGGCCATCACGAAGCCGCACTCATCCTCCTTGCAGTCCGCGCATGCCTTCACTTCCTCGTTGCACTCGATCAGCATGTCGTCGGCAGCCTCGGACGCGGAGGGATAGCAGTTGTGCACCGCGCAGATGAACCATGACCAGCACGCGCTCATGAAGACGATCCCCGCGGGCTCCTCGCCGTCCGTGTAGTCGGACTTCGAGCAGTAGCACTTGACGTCACGCTCCACGTCGGCCCGGAGGGCTGGACGCTGCGCGTGGTGGGCGGCAGCGGCGTGCTGCGCCTGGAGCTGAGCGGCCAGGACCTGGCCGACGACTGGGAGGAGACGGTGGAGCCGCTGCTGCGGGGCGAGGGCCTGCTGCTGCGTTACGAGGTGGAGGTGGCCCCCGAGGGCCTGCTGGCCGAGGCCCAGCTCTTCTTCGGCTACCACGCAGGGAAGGCCGCCTCGTTGATGGCGGTGGCCATGGACCAGCTGGGCAGCCGCGCCGCGGCCAGCCGGACCGCCGAGCCGGTGGCCCCGGCGCCCGCAGACGGGCTCGCCGACGTGGACTGCGACGGGCTCGCCGATGCCATCGACCCGCAGCCGGTCGCCGACGCGCCACGGGTGAGCGCCGATGCCGATGGCCTGCTGGGGGCGGTGCTCGGCACCCCGCTCCACCTCGCCTGCTTCGTGGACGGGGGCGATGCGGGCGACCTGGTCTGGTCGGTGGAGCCGGCCAGCGCCACCGTGGAGCCCAACCCCGAAAGCCTCGGGTGGGCCACCCTGAGCGCCGCCGACGTGGGCCTGCACATCGTCCACTGCGGGGTGATGCACCAGGGCGAGCTGGTGGAGGATGTGATCTCGGTGCAGGTCTCCGAGCCCGAGCCCGCCGACGAGTGTGCCGGCGGTCGCTGCAACCTGACCGGCGAGTGGACCGAGGTCTACGAGGTGTCGGGGCAGGGCTACACCCACCGCGGAAACTACGTCACCGTGTTCACCGATCAGGGCGACAGCAGCTACGCCCTCGAGACTCCCGACTACCGCGACGAGGACGCCACCCGCACCGGGAGCGGCACGTACGATGGGGATGCGAGCTTCACCGGATCCATCACGGCGACGTCAGATCTTGCCGACGAGGAGTGGTCGCTGGGCTGTACCGTGTCGCCCGACTGCGCCCTCATCGACTGCCAGAGCACCCAGTCCATGTCCTTCGACGGCTCGCCGCCCCAGAAGAAGACCGGCCGGACCTACTTCGTCCCCGGCACCGATCCCGAGTGCACGGGGGCCGGGCACTGCGGTTTCGGCAAGAAGTGCAAGCACGCCCAGTGCGGGGACAACGGCCTGGGTGGCTGCGACCTCTCGGGCGCCTGGGCCGAGACCTTCGGCGAGGGGCCGATCCTGGAATACGTCAGCGCCAAGATCAACTACCTCCGCTGGGATCGCGATCTGACCTTCAGCGGCTACAGCCCCAGTCTGGGTCATCCCACCGGAACCCGCTCCGGCGAAGGCAACCTGCACGACGGCGTCTTCCCGCCCAGGTTCTGGGTGCACGACGAGGGCGACGAGCTCGACCTGCGGGCCTGGACCTACGCCTGCGAACCTGACGAGGCGTGTCGCACATTGGACTGCACCTTCACCCTCACCGGCACGCCCTTCCCGCGGGGGCTGGACGGGACCTCGACCTGGACCTGGACCGGCGAACGGCCCGCCAGCTGTCACGGGAACTCGCCTTGCGCCGAGGGTCTGGAGTGCATGGAGGATGTCTGTCTGCCGCCGGAGCGCCGCGAGGTCTGCGACGGGGTGGACAACGACGGGGACGCCGAGGTCGACGAGGGCGTGCTCTGCGAGGAGGGCATGGTCTGCGAGGAGGGCACCTGTGTGCTGACGCCCCCTTAGACCCCGTGCCGGCTACTTCGTTCATCCGCGGGTCAAGCAGCCCTCCGGTAGTCGTGATGCAGGCCCCCGAGCACAGGCAGCGCGCTCATCTTCCCGTTCGCCCCGCCGGGAGGCCCCACGGCGCGCCCACCCGGGATCCGCTGACCGATCCCCTGGTGCGGTCGGGCCTTGTTGAAGTACTCGAGCGCGTACTCCTCGAGCACCCGACGGAGGTGCACCACCACGCTCACCGAGCTCCGCCTCCTCTGCTCCGCGCGCTTCGACTCCGAGCTCCTGCTCACCGTCGTCATGTGCGGTGACGACCGCCGTCCAGAGCGCTTCCGACACCGCGAGCTCACAAGCCTCGGCTGAGTTCCATCGCCATGTACAGGACCTGGTCGGCGTGCGTAGACTCCGCTCGCCGGTTCGCTCGGTTCTCCATTTGGATTCCCTCCGTTGTGGTTGTTCTTTCGGAGGGTAGCTGAGCGAGCCGGCTCCCATAGCATCTTGACGGGACTCCTACGCCACGGGGACGCCCGGTTGGCGGACCTGGACAGCGTGCGAGGCTGGCTTTCGAGCGCCTGATGCTCTATAGAGCGCCCCACATCGGGCTCATGCCCGTCAGCGGCAGACAACAGGACCTCGCCTTCATCGTGCCAGGTCAAGCCGCGACCGAAGCTCCCTCGCCCTCCGCTGTTGTGTAGGTCGGAACGGACGGCCCTGCCCCAAACCGGGTTCGGCCTGCATTGTAAGTGCGGAGAAGAAAGCACCTATGTTCGAAACCACATCCACGAGGTCGATCGGCTTCGAGCGCTTCGGCCTCCACGAGGCCCTCGTGCGCGGCGTCGCCGCCGCCGGCTTCGAGAGCCCGCGGCCCATCCAGGTCGAGACCATCCCGGCCACCCTCGAGGGGCGCGACGTGCTCGGGCTCGCCCAGACCGGCACCGGCAAGACGGCCGCCTTCGCGCTGCCGCTGCTCCAGCACATCCTCGAGAGCCGGGGCAGAGGTCCTCGCGCCCTGGTGATCGCGCCCACTCGAGAGCTCGCCACCCAGATCGCAGAGGAGATCTGCGCCCTGTCCCGGTTCACCCGCCTGAAGACGGTCACCATCTACGGCGGGGTGTCGATGCGGCGCCAGGTCGACGCGCTGCGGCGGCGTCCGGAGATCGTGGTGGGCTGCCCGGGCCGCACGCTCGACCTCCTCGGTCAGGGCCTGCTCAGGCTCGGCCAGGTCGAGACCCTCGTGCTCGACGAAGCCGACCACATGTTCGACATGGGCTTCCTGCCCGACATCCGCCGGATCCTGAGGGCATTGCCCGAGCGGCGGCAGAACCTGCTCTTCTCGGCCAGCATGCCGCGAGAGATTCGCGGGCTCGCCGACGACCTCCTCTTCGACCCCCACGTCGTCGAGCTGGCCAACGCGGAGCCCGCGTCAACCGTCGACCACGTGCTGCTGATGGTCGACGAGCGCCGCAAGCGCCCCCTGCTCGAGCACCTGCTCACCGGAGACGACTGCCACTCGGCCATCGTCTTCACCCGCACGAAGCATCGCGCCCGACGCCTGGCCGAGCAGCTCAGCCGGAGGGGGCACCGGGCCGTGGGCCTGCAGGGCAACATGTCCCAGACCCAGCGGGACCGGGCCATGAACGGCTTTCGTTCGCGGCGCTTCGAGGTCCTCGTGGCCACCGACATCGCTGCCCGCGGCATCGACGTGCGCGGCGTCTCCCACGTCATCAACTTCGACGTACCGAACACGCCGGAGGCCTACACGCACCGCATCGGACGCACGGGCCGCGCGGAGCTCGAGGGCGTCGCCTGCACCTTTGTCACCGCGAAGGACAGGGGGTGGGTTCGCGCCACCGAGCGCATGATCGGCGAGACGATCCCGCGACGCGAGGTTGACGACTTTGGGCCGGACTCCTTCGGCGAGCCCGAGCGTCGCAGAGTGTGTGGAGGTCAGGGGAAAGACGCGGCAGCCTCGCTGCTAAGGGCGGAAGCTAGCGGACAGGAGGCGCTGGTTCGGCGTAGCCGGAGGTAGGCTCGCTACCTCCGGGTCCTCACCCTCCCCGAGGTGGACGAGAGCGTCCGTCGCCTGGCCGATGCGCGCATGCAACGCCGCTACGGCCCGCAGACCTCTACGCGCTCGAAAGGCTCGACTTCCCCGATCTCGTTGACGAGGAAGGCGTCGTTCGCCAGCTCGTAGGGCTTCACCCCTGGGTCTTCGAGCACGGCGTCGGTGTCGCTCATCTCGGGCATCGCGTCGCGCGTCAGGTCGCAGCTCGGCGGAAAGAGGTTGGGGGAGCCGGTCTTGGCTACGTACCAGCTGGATTCCTTGTCTACGGCGGTGACGCCGACTGTCGTCAGCCCGCCGCGCGATACGGCAACGTCGTTGAACCCCGCGAACACGCCGGGGCCACCAAGGCGACGCTGCCACACCGGTCTGTTGGCTCCGAGACCGAGGACCCAGGCCTCTCCCTCGCGGACAGGCTCGGCGTTCCCTTCGGCGCCACCGACGTCGGTTGTGTTTCCTACCAGCACGTTGATGCTTCCGTGGTGCACGATTGCGCGGGGGACATCATCTCCGGTGCCCCCGTAGATCTGCTGCCGGTAGACCACCGTTCCGTCACCCTTGAGCAGCAAGACCCAAGCATCGTGCCCTCGGGCGCCAAAGGACTTGGTGTTCCCCGTGACCAGGACGGCTCCGTTGGCGCCTTCGGAGATACCGGTGAAACGGTCGAGCTCTGGCCCCCCGATCGTCTTCTGCCATTCAATCTCGCCCTTGTCGCTGACCCTGGCAACCCAGCCTTGGATGTTGGCTGGCGCATCGCCGGCGGTGATCTGAGCGAGCTGGCCTGCCAAGAGATATCCCCCGTACACCCGCGTCACGTCGTTTACGAGGTCTTGCTCGTCGTCTCCCAGGGCGAGCTGCCAGACGAGCTCGCCGTCCGGGGAAAGCGACGCCGCCCAGAGGTCCGCCTCCGCGCCATCGCCCTTGCGGATTCTGCCTACGACCAGGACGTTCGTTCCGTCGCTGGACAACCCGACAGGCACCCCGTGGGTGGTCCGCACCTGCGATGTGATGGCGCCAAGTCGATCGAGGAAGGTCACGAGCGTGCCGCCTTTGAAGTGGTGGGACGCGACGGCAAAGCCGTCGTTGGTGTCCACCAACGCAGGTGAGAGTAGGGAAATGGGCCCCGCATCTTGTTGCCAGACGACGTCGCCTTCTTGGTTCAGCTTGAGGACGGCGTTGCGATGCT
>CAZQPP010000586.1:0-5220 GCA_964594295.1 uncultured Myxococcales bacterium
ACTCCTGCTTCGCGCCGCAAGGAGTCGTGGTGCTCCACTCGAGGCAGGAGTCCTCGTCGAAGTTGCCGCAGACGCGGAAGCCGTTGCCCGTGCACTCCTTGGCGTCTGGGGCGCACTCGTTGTTGCACATGGTCGAGGGGCGGCAGCTCCCGTTGGAGCAGGTCTCGCCCTCGCCGCAGGCCGTGCCGCGGTCCCACTCGAGGCAGGAGTCGGCGTCGAAGTTGCCGCAGGTCTGGACGCCGTCGCCACCGCACTGCTTGTCCCCTTCCTTGCCGCACTCGTTCTTGCAGACGGTGCTGCACTCGCCGAGGGAGCAGGTCTGACCTGCCGGGCAGGGCGTCTCGGAGCCCCACTCGAGGCAGGCGTCGGAGTCGGCGTCGGCTACGCAGGCCTGGACGCCGCCGCCGCGGCCGCACTGCTTGGAGCCGGGGGAGCAGTCGTTGGTGCAGCCGGCCTGACACTGGCCGTTGGCGCAGGCCTGGCCGTCCGGGCACTTCTGAACTTCGCTCCACTCGAGGCAGGTGTCCGTGTTGTCGAACTCCCCGCAGGTGCGGAAGCCGAGCGAGGTGCACTCGGAAGCGCCTTGGGTTTCACACTGGTTGGTGCACTCTCCTCCACCCGGGGTCGTGTCACCATCCGAAGTGTCTGCGCACGCGCCCGCGAGGGCGAGGATCGCCGCGAGGGCGAAGAACTTGAGCAATTTCATCGATTTGTCTCCCTGCGTTCGCTCCGGCGCGTGTTCCCCTGGCGCCGGGAGGCGCGGACCTTAAAAGAAAGAGGCGCCGAAGTCCAGCGAGGGACTCGCAATTCGCCTGGCAGCCCTGGTTGTTGTTGGCCGCGCTCCCTTCCCCGGGCGGCCCGCGCTCGGAGATCTCGGCGGGCTACTCTCCGCTCACCTCGATCTCGTCGCCCACGACCTCCAGGGACACCCCCTCGGAGGAGAGCATCCCCGCCACCTCCCTGACCAGCCTCTGCAGCGGCAGAGCATCCCCCGAGTCAGTGGCCAGGCGCACCGCCTCTCCGGCGGCCGGACGGAGGCCGGAGCAGATCTCCGTCATGGCGGTGTCGAGCTGGAGCGCCATCTCGTTGCAGCGCTGCTCGAAGGCCTCCTCCATCCCCTCGCGCAGGGTGCCGCTGATGGCGATACGCAGCATGTTGTCGACGGCGTTCTCGAGCTGCTCGGCGAGCAGGCGCGTTTCCCACGGCGGAGCTTCGTCCTCGAGCACCCCCACGGCGATGTGCAGGCGCACCAGCCGAGCCTTGGTCGCCAGCAGGGGGCCGATCTGCGAGTGGTCGAAGGGCTTGGGGAATCGCTTCTTCTCGGAGCTCATCGGCGAATCCTAACACTGTGGCAGGTGGCACGGTAGCTGGTGTCCTGCCAGCCCGGCTTGGGGGCGGGAGGAGCGCGTCAGGCTCCCGCCTTCGCGATCATGGTCGCCAGCTCGGCGGTGCGAGCCTCGGACAGCGGCGCGAGGGGACGCCGCGGGAACCCGGGGCGGAGGCCGGCGGCCTTGGCTGCGGCCTTCACGCCGGGCACCCTGTCGCCCTCGACCGCCCGGCTGAGCCGGGTCAGCTCCGCCTGGAGCGCCGCGGCCTCAGGCGAGATCTCCTGCGCTGCCGTGACGACGGAGAGCAGGAGGGCTGTCGCGTAGTTGGCGCTGGCCGTTATGCAGCCCCCGGCTCCGGCAGCCACGCAGGCTCTCACGGCGGCGCTGGCGCCGGTCCGCATGGCGAACGCCGGCCCGACGGCCTCCACGAGGCGCGCCATGCGGGCGGCGTCCCCTCCCGAGTCCTTCATGCCGATGATCCCGGGGTGCCGCGAGAGCGATGCTACGCTCTCCTCGCCGGGCTCGTAGGCCGTGAAACGGGGGACGGAGTAGACCATGACGGGCAGCGGGGAGCGCGAGCCGAGCTCGCGGTAGTAGCGCTCGACGGCGCGTGTGTCGCCCCGCACGAGGGTGGTCGGGGAGAGGGCGAGGATCGCGTCGGCCCCTCCCTCCGCTGCCTCGACGGCCTGGCTCAGGGCGAGGCGCAGGGACTCACCGCAGAGCCCGCAGAGCAGGAAGGGCTCCTCTCCGAGCTCCCGCCGCGCGGCGCGCACGAGACGCAAGCGCTCGCCCGGCTCGAGGTAGGGACCCTCTCCGGTAGAGCCGCCGAGCAGGAAGCCCTGCATTCCCCTGCTCGAGAGCAGGGAGACGTTGTGCCGGTGAGCCGGCAGGTCGAGGTCGCCGCGGGCGTCGAAGGGGGTGACGAGGGCGGGCAGCACGTGCGGCAGCGGCTTCATGACTCCGGTTTAACGCATAGGTAATGAGGCGCCAGATTTTCTGGCCCTCATGAGGCGCCAGATTTTCTGGCCCTCATGAGGCGCCAGGTTCCGCCCGGTTCCGTGCGTCGCGCCGCCCGCTTCAATTGCGCCCAGCCCCTCACAGCCGGTAGCGTCGGGCTGCAATAGGAGGCTGCGATGCACCGGCGACACGCTGCTCTGCCGACTGCGCTGAGCATCTGGCTCTGCCTGTGCTCGGCCAACGCGCTGGCCGAGGACCCCGCCGGAGTCGGCGAGCGGGCTCCCGACGTGGCCCGGGTCGCCGCCCTCGACGCCGCCTTGAGGGCGGTGGGGAAGAACGTCCCCGAGACGCGCGCGCGGGCCGAGCTCACGGGGCTGCTCTTCGCGCCGGCACTCGAGCGGGCTCTCAGCGTCGCCGGCAGGAGCGGTCTCGGCGCCCTGGTCGCAGGGCGAAAGGGGGAGCTCGGCGCGGCTCTCCGCGAGCTCGCGGAAGGCTGGGCCGAGGACGCTCGAGCGCGCAAGGCGGAGGCCGGCGACACCCCCTGGGGGCCGGCGCTGCGTGCCGCGACGAGCGATCGAGCCGCGGAGGACATGCTCGCCGGGTGGCTCGGTTTCGCGCCCGTGGGCCGGCTGCCTGTAGACGGCACCGGGATCCTTGCGCACGGTGAGAAGCAGGTTGAGGTCCAGGGCGCGGCGCCTGTCGGGCGTGCAGGGCAGGCGCGCGCTGTGCCCAACAAGCTCCTGGCGGCGCAGGTGGTGGCCTCGGATACCGATGCTCGGGTGGGTATCCGCCTGGAAGATTGCTCTCTGGCCTCCGAGATGGGCGGGAGCGGGCATGGGAACGGGGTATTGGACGCCGGCGAGTGGGTTCAGCTCGAGCTGGTGGTGGTCAACGGCTCCGACGAGGCTGTCCCGGAGGGGGAAGCGCGGCTGCGGGCGCTGGGTGGTTGCGCCTACGCCGACCGGGAGCTGGAGCACCACCTCCCCGAGATGGCCCCGTTCGGGGGGCGCGCGAGCCTGCGCGCCTGGGTCTTCCTGGGCCGGTGCCCCAGCACCGAGGAGCACCTCGTGGTGCTCGAGCTCGAGCAGGTGGAAGGGCCCGGTGGTGATCCCCTTGCCCAGACCCTGCGCCTGCTGCCGCATCAGCATGAGCCCGTCTCCGTCCGCGAGCTCAGGCTGGGAGCCTCGCGGGAGGTCGGCGGGGGGAGCTCGCGCGCCGAGCTGCTGGTGGCCGCGGACGCCAGCACGGAGGACGCTCTCGAGCGCAAGCTGCGGCCGTCGGACCAGGCCTCCGCCGAAGCGCTGTCCAAGCTCGTTGCCCGGAGCTTGACCTTCGTCGCGCGGCCCGCCGCCCCGGGCGCCTCCGATCGGGTGGGGCCGAGCGACCGTTTCGAGATCCTCTTCGACGGGGCCAGGTTCCGCGAGGAGCACGCCAAGCTCGGCGGTGGGACCGGAGCCGGCGAGACCCCCGCTGGCGCCGGCGTCGCGACGGTCACCCACGTGCACCGCCGCTACCTCGCGCTGCCCCTCGCGGCGGCCGGCGCGGGAGCCCCTCCGGCCGCGGTCGCTTTCGCCGACCCCGCCGCGGTCGCTTTCGCCGACCCCGCCGCGGTCGCTTTCGCCGACCCGGCCCCGGCGCCGGCCGAGCCGCCGCCTGAAGCGCCGGCCGAGCCGTCCGCGGAGGCTCAGAGCTCCGCCGAGCAGAGCTCCGAGCCCTCCTCGGAGGAGCTGGAGCCCCCCTCATGGCGTGTCGACCTCGCCATCTCCACGGGCTCCCTCGAGACCCTCGAGCCGGGCGGTGACCCGCCGCTGTGGAGCAGCGGCACGCTTGCGCTGAAGAGCATGGATCTGCGCGTGAGCTACGGCCGCGAGATCGCCGGCGTCTTCGATGTCTCCTACGCGCCGGGCGCCGACAGCACGGAGGAGGGGGACATCACCGTCGCCGACCTGCACGTCGGTGCGGGCGCGGGCTATGTGCTGCGCCCCATCCGCTACGTCGAGCTCCAGCCCCGCGCGTTGGTTGCCTTCGTGCGGCGCACCGTGGGCCTGCCCGGGTCCGGCTCGGACGCCGTGGGCTTCAAGGTGGCCCCCCTCGTCGGGCTGACCCTGCGCGTCCTCCCGGTGCCCAACGGCGGTCTCATCGCCGATGTCTCCGCCGCCTTCGGCAGCGCGAGCCCGGTGGTCGACGGGGAGCCGGTCCTCGGAGGCACCTTCGTCCGTCTCGGCGGGGGCTTGAGCCTGGTGTTCTGAGCGTTGGCCGAGGTGCGCTTCCTGTGCGACGAGATGCTCAAGGGCCTCGGCAAGTGGCTGCGCGCCGCCGGTTATGACACGACCTTCGCCCACGACGGGGAGGCTGATCGCTCGGCCATCCGACGCGCACGGGACGAGGGGCGCCTGCTCCTGACCCGGGATCGCAAGATGACCGAGCACAAGGCGGGGCGTGGTGTGGTGCTCCTGCTCTCCTCCGCCGATCTCTGCACCTGCGCGGCCGAGCTGAGCAGGTGCCTCGGTGTTGACTGGCTTCACCGCCCCTTCTCGAGGTGCCTGCGGTGCAACGAGCTCCTCGAGCCGGCCGATCGCTCCTGCCGATCGCTCTTGCCGCCGAAGGCGAGGTCGCTCCCGGGCCCCCTCCTCAGCTGCCCGTCATGCTCCAGGCTGTACTGGCAGGGCACCCACGTCGCGAGGATGAAGGAGAAGCTCTCGGATCTCGCCGGCGCCGGATGAGAGAGCGTTCCTGAGAGCGGTTTTTTTTGAGTGTGTCCCACGTGACCCGGTGGAGCTGTCTACGCTCGGGCGTGCACGCGAGAATCAGAGTCGGCCCAGGCTCGCCTTCGGCTCGCGCGCCTTCGGGGCAAAGCCCCGAAGGCTTTGGACTAATCCGCTTGGGAAGGGCGCATCCGCTTCTGCGCATGCTGCCCCTCGCTCGCCTCCGGCTC
>CAZQPP010000587.1:0-5205 GCA_964594295.1 uncultured Myxococcales bacterium
CGCCAGGGTCGTCTTCGAGGAGGAGGGCGGGGAGCTCCGCGGCACCTGGACGCGCCCGCGCAAAGGCGGGGAGACCCTGGACGTGGGCTTCACGGCGAAGCGCGTCAGGGGACGGGACCCGCGGCTTCGCTTCCCGCCCGTTGCCGAAGGCGAGCGAGACACCGTCTCGGGCTCGTGGGCCATCCAGCTGGACAAGACGGGCGTCGCCCAGGGCGTGTTCCGCCAGGAGCCCTCGGGCGTGGTCACGGGGACCGTGCTGACGCCGGCGGGGGACCTCCGCTACCTCGCCGGGACGGTGCAGGGACGCACCCTCCACCTGTCGAGCTTCGACGGCATGAGCGCAGTGCTCCTCACGGGCGCCCTCGACCAGAGCGGGATGATGCTCGGCGGCGAGCTGCGCTGCGGCGCGCAGAGGTGCGAGCGCTTCACCGCGAAGAGGGCCTCCAGCGTGGCCCTGCCGAACCCGCTCATGAGGGTCTCGCTGCGCGCGGGTGAGACCAAGCTGCACCTGCCCGCGCTCTCCGACCCTCACTTCCGGGGCAAGGCGGTGATCGTGGAAGTCTTCGGCACCTGGTGCCCGAATTGTCATGACGCCGCGAAGCTCATCAAGGAGATCCACGGCCGCTTCAAGGACCAGGGGCTCGAGGTCTTGGGCCTCGCCTTCGAGTACTCGGAGGACCTCGCTCGGAGCCGCCGGCAGGTCGAGCGCTTCAAGGAGCGTCACGGGATCGACTGGCCGGTCGTCATCGCCGGCACCGCCTGCGAGGAGGACACCTCCAAGATCCTGCCGCAGGTGAGCGGCATAGAGGTCTTCCCGACCACCATCTTCTTGAACCGAGACCGCACGGTGCGGGCGATCCACAGCGGCTTCTCCGGTCAGGCCACCGGGGCACGCTACGAGTGGACCCGCTCCGAGCTCGAACGCCTGTCCCGGGAGATCGTCGGCATGACCGAGCTCGAGGCAGACGACTCGGACATCATCGAGCTGCCTGGCGGGCCTTAGCGCTCGCGGATCTGCCGGGTCGCGGCCACCAGAGGACGAGCAGCAGGCACCCGGCGGCGCTGGCGAGCACGGTCACCAACACCGGGTCGACGGCGAGGCCGACCGCGGCGGCCAGGTCGTCCCTGAGCGCCTCGGGAAGCTCCGCGCGCCGCACCGGGTCGAGGAGGCGGCGGACGGCGTCGTCGACGTTGTCTATGCCCACGGCCTGGAATCGCGACAGCAAGCTCCCGCCGGTCGCGTCGGCGAGGGCGCTGTTGAAGAGCGCGCCGCACAACCCCACCCCGAGGGAGCCGCCGATCGCCCGGAAGAACGGGAGCGCGCTCGTGCCGACGCCGCGCTGGTGCCAGGGCGTCTGGTTCTGGATGGCGACGATGGCGGCGATGGTGCCGGTCCCCATGCCCACGCCGACGAGGATCATGCCGGCGACCGCCCTGCCCACGCCCGACTCGGGCCCGATCCCCAGGAGGAGGGACGCGCCCAGGACCATGGAGATCCCTGACGTGAGCATGTGGCGGCCGATGCCGAAGATGGGCACGGTGCGCCCGGCGATCAGGCTGGAGCCCGTCCACCCGATGGAGATGGTCAGGAGCACGATGCCCGCCCGGAGCGGCGTACCCTGCTGCACTCCCTGGACGCTCAAGGGTATGAACATGGTCAGGGTGTAGAGCACCATGCCCGAAAGCGCGCCCCACACGGCGCTCAGCGCGATCACGCGAGTTGCCAGGACGGCCGGAGGGAAGAGGGGCTCCTTGGCGCGCATCTCCCACCAGGCGAAGACCGCCAGCAGCACCACGCCTCCCACGAGCAGGGTCGTGCGCGCCCCCTCGAGAGCGCTCTCCCCCACGGCCGAGCTTGGGGCTCGCAGCAGCCCCAGCAGCAGCAACGTGCAGCCCCCCACGAGCAGGAAAGCTCCGGGCAGATCCAGGCCGTGCTCGGAGCGCACCTCTGGATCCCGGTAGTGCAGCCACAGCAGCGCCATGGCCACGATGCCGAAGGGGATGTTGACGTAGAAGACCGAGCGCCAGGAGACCTCGTTGACGAGGAAGGCGCCGAGGAAGGGCCCCGTCGCCGACGCGCCGCCCCAGATGAGGCTGAAGAAGCTCTGCACCCGGGGGCGCTCCTCGGGGGAGTGCATGTCTCCCGCGATCGTGAGGCTGATGGGGATGACTCCCCCCGCCCCGAGCCCCTGGAGAGCGCGGAAGGCGATGAGGCTCTCGATGTTCCAGGCCGCGCCGCAGGCGGCGGTGCCGACCATGAAGGAGCCCATGGCCCAGAGCAGGACCGGCTTTCGCCCGTAGAGGTCGGCCAGCTTCCCGTACAGGGGCACGCTCGTGGTCGCCGTCAGCATGTAGGCCGCGTAGACCCACGCATAGAGCGACACACCGCCGAGGCGGGCGATGATCGTGGGCATGGCCGTGCCCACGATGGTCACCTCGATGGCCGAGAGGCAGGTCCCGACCAGCAGCGCCGTCAAGACGGCGCGACGGCGCGGCGGCTGCTCTCTCTCGCCGGCTTCGGCCGGGTCGGCTTGCTCCCCGTTAGGCGGAGGTGAACTCGAAGGTCGATCTCCCGCAGGTGATGAGGTCACCCGAGCTGAGCGCGTGCATGCCGCCCTGGCCCACAGGCTCGCCGTTCAGCGCGAAGGTCTTGTCGGTCAGGCAGCGCACGCTCCAGGCGCCGGTCTCCCACACGATCTCGGCGTGCTTGCGGCTGATGCTCGGGTCCTCGGTCTCCGAGATGTGGACCATGCACTCGTTGGGGTCGCGGCCGATGACCACGTGGCCGATCGTCAGCTCGTAGCGACGGCCCGACAGGGGCCCGTCGACGCCCTCGAGCACGGCGAGGGCTCCCGGAGGCACGTCGGTCGCCGGCTCGGGCTCGGGTGGGCCAGCCGCGACGGCCTCGCGCGCCGTCTCCGCGAGGGGACGCGCGGGTTGATCGGGTGGGCCCGGCTGGAATTCCTTGTCAACGGCCTTTGCGCCCGAGCGGCCCTTGAGGATCACGACGATGAGGGCCGCGGCGATGACGAGCACCACGACGATACCTATGATCGCCCCGGTCCCGAGGCCTCCACCACCAGCCGCCGTAGCGGCCTCCACCGGCGCCGCCCCTTCTTCGGCGGCCTCCTGCGCGAGGGCGACGAGCCCCGTTGACAGCCATGCGACCGAAGCGGCCATGACCGTGACGAGCTGCAGGCCCAACCGACACGACAATGCTCGAAGCATCCTGAGACTCCTCGTCCCGTGGGAAAGCCCGGGGCCCCGCTCGCCACCGAGCGTTCAAATCATGCCCCAGAGGGACGGGGGGCGCAATTCGGGCGAGGGCAGCAACCAGAGCAGGCTTGCAAGCGCGCGGAAGCTGTGCCACAAGCACGCCGCCACACCTCAGAGGATCTCATGGGCAAGGGCGAGACAACCCCGAAGATGCGCCGCCGGCAGCGCCGGATGAAGAAGAAGGTGCGTCAGATCCGCAAGGCAGAAGAGACCGCGAAGGCGCGGCGCGGGTAGCCCGCCGCCCCTACGCGGCGGGACCGTAGGGCCCCTTCTCCCAGGCGCGGTAGACGAGCAGGCTCCACAGCTCCTTCCTGTAGTCCGCGCGGCCCGCGAGGTGTCTCTCGAGCATCCGGCGGACGGCGACCGGATCGAGCACGCCGGTCGCGGCTACGTCCGCCGACAGCAGGAGGTCTTCGGCCATCGGCCGGAGGGGGCCCTTCAGCCAGCCCGCGACGGGCACGCCGAAGCCCTTCTTCTCGCGGCCTGTGATGGAGGCCGGCAGACCGTGGCCGTCTACGAGGCGTCGCAGCATCCACTTGGCGACCGAGCCGTTGACCTTGTGGCGGGCCGGCAGGGAGAAGGCGAGGCGGTGGAAGTCGCGGTCGAGCAACGGGGCCCTCGCCTCGAGGGAGTGAGCCATGCTCGCGCGGTCGACCTTCTGCAGCACGTCTTCGCCGAGGTAGAGCCTGGCGTAGAGGGCCGCGACGAGGTCGAGGGGCTCCGAGGAGAGGTGGCGCAGCTCCTCGAGGGAGGCGCGGACGGCGGCGAGGCTCTCGTCTTCAGGGTGGCAGGCATCTCCGGCGACGCCCTTCTGAAGCACTCCGTCGAGCAGGTGTGGCGCGAGACCGGTTATCCAGGCGAAGTGCACGAAGGGCCAGCGCAGCGCCATGCCCCCGCCGAGGCGCGACATCTTGAAGCGGGCCGACATGTTGGCGTCGCTGCCCGGGATCAGGCGCGCCAGGGCCCTCGGGAGCTTGCTCCTGAGGAGGCGGGGGAGGAAGCCGGCGTTTCGAGCGAGCTTGTCCAAGAAGAACGTGGGGTAGCCCATGAACAGCTCGTCACCGCCGTCACCGCCGAGGGCGACGGTGACGTGCTCCCTCGTGAAACGCGAGAGCAGCCAGGTGGGCACGATCGAGTGGTCGGCGAAGGGCTCGTCGAGGATCCCGAGCACCTCCGGGAGGACTGACAGGGCCACGTCGGGGGCGAGGATCTCCTCGTTGTGCTCGGTGCCGAAGCGCTCCGCGACGACGCGGGCGTGCTCCGACTCGTCGTAGCTCGTCTCCTCGAAGCCCACGGTGAAGGTGCGGATGCGCGAGGCCTCCATGCACTCCGCCATGGCGGCCACCACCACGGTCGAGTCGATGCCGCCGGAGAGGAAGACGCCGAGGGGCACGTCGCTCATCAGGCGCCGCTCCACGGACCTGACGAGGGCCTCCCAGAGCCGCGCGCGAGCCTCTTCGGGTGAGGCCTCCCGCAGATCGGTGGCGTGCAAGGGCAGCGTGTAGTGACGAGCGAAGTTGGGCTCGCCGCAGCCGGGCTCGAAGACGAGGTGGGT
Organism: uncultured Myxococcales bacterium; assembly: GCA_964594295.1. Classification (GTDB taxonomy): domain Bacteria; phylum Myxococcota_A; class UBA9042; order UBA3505; family UBA3505; genus CAZQPP01. Next base: position 4,832 of record CAZQPP010000587.1, read on the forward strand.
TCCGGCCTCGAGCTTCCTCACCCCTTCGTAGATCGTGTGCGGCGCGGGGACACAGTCGTGCCGGAGGTAGAGGCGCAGGCCCTTGCGGTCGACCCTCCTCGGCACGGCCGGGTGGGCCAGCAGGCCCTTCAGCTCGGAAGAGAAGAGCAGGAGCCCACCCGCTCGCGCCCAGAAGAGAGGTTTCTGGCCCATGGGATCGCGGGCCAGCAGGATCCGCCCGTGGCGCAGATCCCAGAGCGCGAGGGCGTACATGCCTTCGAGGCGCTCGAGGAAGGAGACACCCTCTGCGAGGTAGAGGTGGACCAGGACCTCGGTGTCCGAGCGGGTGCGGAAGCGGTGCCCCCTCTCCTCGAGCTCGGCCCGCAGCTCGAGGT
>CAZQPP010000588.1:0-5199 GCA_964594295.1 uncultured Myxococcales bacterium
CAAAGGCGCAAAGACAAAGAGCTTTTCCTTCTTGCGCCCTTGGCGCCTTGGCGCCTTGGCGCGAGCCAATTCCCGATTCTGCCAGGACCTTGTGAAGAGTTGCTCACTCGCCCTCCTTCGGGGCGGGCGCCTCGATCGGACGGAGGCAAAAGACGTAGTCCTCGTCGTAGTCCCACGCCCAGAACCAGGAGAAGCCGTAGAATACGCCCAGCGCGGCCGCTGCCGGGCTCATCGCGGCGTCGATGAGCAGCTCCTCGTCGCGGTATCCCTCGCGGCGCAGCTGAACCCGCATGCGAGAGGGGAGCCCAGCCCGGCGGGCGATCACGGCCGGTGACTGCCCCTCCCACCTCCCGTCGACGTAGACCTCCGCGCCCGAGGGGTCGCTGCCGAGGGCCGCCGCCGCGATGTACCCGCCCCCAGCGGCCCCGATGATGGCCTCCCACACGAAGAGCTCACCGACGCCGCTCCGGTCGAGGTAGACCTCAGGCGGCGGCGGTGGCAGCGCTGGCGGCACGCGCTCGATCCGGTCGGCCGCCGTGGCAGCGCCCGGTGCCAGCAGCAGCGCACACAACAGAGCGGCTCGACACGCAACCCTCATGAGCTGACTGTGGCGATACCGCCGACCCGGATCAAGGGCATGACGCGCCGCGGTTTCTAGAGCACCTGCGCTACCGCACTCACAAGGGCCTCCACCGTCGCTTCGGCCGCCACGGCCGGCGTCGCGACTCCCTTCTCTCGCAGCGCGGCCGCGGTCGTCGGGCCGATGGCCGCCGGCGCGGCGGCGGCGAGCAGCTCCCGCGCCCGCGCATCGCCGAGCGCCGCGAAGAAGCCGCTCACGGCCGACGGGCTCATGAACGTGACGGCGTCGACTGCGCCGTCCTGCACCACCTGCGGAACGGGCGTCTCGCCGGGACGCGCGCCCACGGTCCGGTAGAGCACGACGTCCACCAGGGTGCCGCCGCACGCGGGGACGGCCTGACGCAGCGCCGGTCGCGTCACGCGGGCGCAGGGATACAGGAAGCGGCGGCCGTGGATGCCGTCAACGCCGAGAGCCTCCACCACGGCCATGACGTCGAAGCGCTCGGGGACGAGATCGGGCTCCACTCCACGGGCCGACAGTGATCGGGCGGTCGCGCTGCCGACCGCTATGACCTGCGGCTCGGCCAGGGCCCCCGTGCCGAGGCCGAGGCGATCGAGCTCGTCGAGCAGGCGCTCCACCGCGTTGGGGCTCGTGAAGAAGACTCCGTCGTGCTCGGCGACGCTGCGCAGGACACGCTCGCCGGCTGCGTCGGGGGCGACGCGCTCGATGCAGATGGTCTCGAAGAAGACCGGCTCGGCGCCCGCGGCCCGCAGGAGCGAGGCAAGCTTCTTCGCCCGCTCGCGCGGGCGCGTGACGACGACGCGGCGCCCTCGGAGCGGTTCGCCCTCGGCGCTCACTGTGCGGCGCTCTCGATGTCGAAGGCCTCGACGCAGGCGTCGAGGATCTCACGGCCTCCCGAGGCGAAGACCTCGGCGGCCACGCGCCGCCCCATCTCGGCCGCCTCGCCGGGCGTGCCCCGGGCCTCGGAGCGCACCACGGTCTCGCCGTCGAGCGAGGCGACGAGGCCGCGGATGTGCAAGACGCCCTCCTCCAGCTCCGCGTAGGCAGCCACCGGTACCTGGCAGGAGCCCTCGATCTCCGCGAGGAAGGCGCGCTCGGCCGCCACGCGGTGCGCGGTCTCGGCGTCGTCGATCACCGCGAGCAGCTCGCGCAGCTCGTGGTCCTCCTCGCGGCACTCGATGGCCAGGGCGCCCTGCCCCACCGCCGGCAGCACCTCGCTCGGGTCGAGGGGCGCGAGGTTGAGTCCCGCGCCGAGGTCGAGGCGGCGCAGCCCGGCCATGGCGAGCACGATGGCGTCGAAGGGAGCGTCTCCGTCTTCCTCGAGGCGGCGAAGGCGCGTGCCGACGTTGCCGCGAAGAGGGGAGATTCGCGCTCCCGGCAGCAGGGCCGTGAGCTGGGCGCCGCGCCGGAGGCTGCTCGTGCCGATGTGCGGGCTCTCGGGCAGGTCGCAGAGCGAGCTGCCGCGACGGAGGACGAGCGTGTCTCGGGGGTCCTCACGGGGGGGCGTAGCGGCGAGGCAGAGCCCGTCGGGCTGCTCGGCGGGGAGGTCCTTGAGGCTGTGCACGGCCAGGTCGACCTCGCGCCGCAAGAGGGCCTCCTCGATCTCCTTGACGAACAGCCCCTTGCCGCCGACGCGGGCGAGGGGGCGGTCCGTGATTCGGTCGCCGCGGGTCTTGATCACCCGTATCTGAATGTCGGGCGCACCCGGCGCGGCCAGCAAGGTGGCCCTGACCCAGTTGGTCTGTGCGAGCGCCAGGGCGCTCCCGCGGGTGCCGATGGTAAGCGTCCTCACTCTTGCTCCTCCGTCTTCGGCTCGGGCTCGCAAGGCGGCTCCGCCGCCGAGGCGACAGGCGGCTCTGCCGCCGACAGTGGGTCGGGCGGCAGACCGTAGGCCTCGTCGAGGACCGCCATGAGCTCCTCGAGCTCCTCGTCGCGGGCTCCCTTCACGAGGCCGTACGCCCCGCGGGTGAGCTGCTGCGAGATGTGGTGGGCCATCTCGAAGATCACCTTCTGCGCGTGCTCGTCGTCGGCGCCGAGGCGCGCCACCGCGCGCTTGACCTCGTGGTCGCGCAGGGCCGAGGCCCGCTGAGAGAGGCGCGCCAGCAGGGGCGCCCGGTGGTTGATCTTGCGCCGGCGCTGGAGCGCGACCACCCCTGCCTCGACGATGGCCTCCGCCGCTTCGATGTCCTTCTGGCGGTGGCGGAGGTTGCGGTTGGCGATCTCCTCGAGGTCGTCGACGTTGTACAAGAAGACGCGGTCGACGTCGGCCACTCGGGGGTCGACGTCCCGAGGCACGGCGATGTCTATGAAGAAGAGCGGGCGGTAACGGCGCCGCCTCATGGTCTCCTTGACCAGCTCGGGGCTTATGACGGGGCGGCTCGAGCCCGTCGAGGTGATGACCACGTCCACCTCCGGCAGGAGGAGGTCGAGGTCGTCGAAGTGGCGCGCCCGCCAGCCCCTCGCGTTGGCGACGCGGCGGGCCCGGGAGTGGGTCCTGTTGATGACGGTGACGCTCCTCGCGCCGGCGTCCTGAAGCCCGCGCGCGGCGAGCTCGGACATCTTGCCCGCGCCGACGAGCAGCACGCGAACCTCGTTCATGGGCTCGAAGATGTCCCGGGCGAGGCGCACGGCCACGCTGCTCACCGAGACGCTCTCCTTGCCGATGGCGGTCTGGCTCCGGACCTGCTTCGCCACCTTGAAGGCGTGCTGGAAGAGCGAGGAGAGGTCGGCGCGCGCGGTCCCGGCGTCCCTGGCGATGCGGAAGGCCTCCTTCGACTGGCCGAGGATCTGGGCCTCGCCGACGACCATGGAGTCGAGGCTGGCGATGACTCGCAGGGCGTGGAGCACGGCCTCGCGAGAGACCCAGGTCTCGGTGCGGCCTTGGATCTGCTCCGCGCGCAGCCCCACGGCCTCTCCCCACACCTCCCGGACGGCGTCCAACGGCCCCTTGGCGCAACCCGGCTGCGCCGCCACGGCGTAGACCTCCACGCGGTTGCAGGTCGAGAGGATCAGGGCCTCCCTCAGCTCGGGACGCTCCTTGAGGCGGGCGAGGTGCGTCTCGATCTCTCCGCTCGGGAAGGCCAGCCCTTCGCGGGTCGCCAGCGAGGCGTCCCGGAAGGTGGCTCCGACGACGACGAGGGCGCGCAAGACCCTACGCCCCCGGGAGGTGCCGCAGCACGTAGACCATGACCGAGGTCAGCACGAGCAGGTATCCGACCATGCTCAGGATCGCCGAGCGCGTGCCCCTCCAGCCGCTCGTCGCGTTCATCTGGAGGAGCACGCCATAGGCGAGCCACGAGGCCAGGGCGAGCAGGATCTGCGGCTGGAGCATGGCAGCCGCGCCGGTCCGACCGATCCAGATCGTCCCGAGCAGGAGGCCCACCGTGTACACGGGGAAGCCCATCAGGACGTGACGGTGGGCCATGCCCCCGAGGCGCGAGAGCGAGGGCAGGCGATCCGCCCAGGGCACCCTGCGCTTCTTTCGCAAGCCGAAGTCCTTGACCAGGTAGGCAGCCGAGGCGAGGAAGGCGGCCGTGAAGATGAAGAAGGCGAGCGCGCTCGCGAGGATGTGCGTCCAGGTCACGGCGCCGACGAGGGGCACGCCCTCGGGCCGGCCGGCAGCCCGCACGAAGAGGATCGACAGCAGCATGGCCGTGCTGACGGGGACGACGAAGGAGCCGAGCAGGGTCAGCTCCCACCGGCGAGCCGCGATCAAGTAGGCGAGGTCCAAGGCCAGGGCCGCCGTGAAGAGCGCGCAGTGCACCGCCGGCATGCCCCCGGCCCCCTCGGACGCCGCGTGCCCGACGAGCGCGACGGCCGACACGCCGGCCGCCACCCAGAGCGTGAAGCGGGCCGCGCGGGCGACCTCTTCGCGGAAACGGAAGAGGTAGGCGAGGAAGAAGCCCGTGGCCACCGCGTGGAGCGCCACGGAGCTGTGGATGAGGGCCTTGAGCAGCATGGAGGCGGGACCCTACCGCATAAGGGAGATTTTTTGGACCGGGGGGTCACCAAGCCACCAGCCAGCCCTGACTATTCCTGCGCGGAAGTCTGTAGTAGGACATCCGGCCCGGTTTCAGAATCGCCCCTCCCCCGGACCAATACAGGTCAAGCAATGAAGATCCACGAGTACCAGGCCAAGAAGCTCCTCGCCGACTATGGCGTGCCGATCCCGAAGGGCAAGATCGCGGCGACCGCCGCGGCGGCCCGCGCCGGAGCCGAGTCGCGCGGGGGAAGCGGCTGGGGGGGCAAGGCCCAGGTGCACCCCGGCGGGCGCCGCCAGGGCGGCGGCCAAGCTCGCCCGGAGCCTCGACGAGGTACAGGATTACGCCGAGAAGATGCTGGGGAGCATGCTGGTCACGCACCAGACCGGCGCCGACGGCGTGCTCGTGCGCAAGGTCTACATCGAGCAGGGCATCGACATCGCCCGCGAGCTCTACCTCGGCATCGTGCTCGACCGTGAGAAGCAGCGCCTCTGCCTGATGGCGAGCGCCGAGGGCGGCACCGAGATCGAGGTCGTGGCCGCCGAGCGGCCCGAGGCCATCCACAAGGTGTGGGTCGACCCGGGCGTGGGCTTCTCGGGCTACCAGGGCCGCGAGCTG
>CAZQPP010000589.1:0-5195 GCA_964594295.1 uncultured Myxococcales bacterium
TTCGCGCCGGGAGTAGGGTTGTGCACAACGGAAGCCTGAAGATCATCGCAGGGCAGTCTCACCCCGCGTTTTCTGAGGCGATAGCGCTTCACCTCGATCAGCCGCTGACCTCCTCGTCGGTCGTCAAGTTCAGCAACGAGAACCTGATGGTCCAGCTGAACGAGAACGTCAGGGGGGCCGACTGCTTCGTCGTCCAGACCGCCGCGCCGCCGGTGAACGAGGGCATCATCGAGCTCCTCATCACCATCGACGCCCTCAAGAGCGCCTCAGCCGGGCGCGTGACGGCGGTGCTCCCGTACTTCCCCTACGCGCGCAGCGACAAGAAGGACCGGCCGCGCATCAGCGTGACCGCGCGGCTCATGGCGGATCTCATCCAGACCTCCGGGGCCGACCGCGTCCTGACCATGGACCTGCACTCCGCGCAGATCCAGGGCTTCTTCCACATCCAGGTGGACCACCTCGAGGCGGCGACCACGATCTGCGACCACCTGACGAGGCGGGACCTGAGCAACTACGTGCTCGTCGCCGCGGATGCCGGTGAGGCCAAGGGCCTCGGCCGCTACGCCAACCGGCTGAAGCTCCCCATGGCAATCATCGACAAGAGGCGCTACGGCGACGACGAGAAGGCCCACGCCCAGCACCTCATCGGCGACGTCGAGGGCAAGAACGCCCTGCTCATCGACGACGAGGTGGCGACAGCCGGCACGCTCGTGGAGGCGGCCAACTTCCTGAGAGAGAAGGCCGGCGCCACCCGCGTGATGGCCGTCGCGACCCACCCGGTGCTCTCGGGCATCGCCGTCGAGCGACTCAACAGCTGCAAGAACCTCGAGGAGTTGGTGTTCTGCGACACGATCCCCACCGAGGGGAAGAATGTCCCGAGCGCCACCTTCCTGAGCGTCGCTCCGCTCTTCGCCGAGGCCATCAGGCGCATCCACTACGGAGAGAGCGTGAGCGCGCTCTTCCGCTGATGTCGACCCTATACCTCGACAACGCCGCGACGACGCGGGTCATCCCGGAGGTCGCCGCGGTCCTGCTGCGCGCGGCGACCGAGACCTACGGCAACCCATCGTCGGTGCACGGCCCCGGCGCAGACGCGCGGCGCGCCGTCGAGGACGCTCGCGGACAGGTGGCGACCGCCCTCGGGGTGGACGCCTCGGAGATCACCTTCACCAGCGGCGGCACCGAGGCCAACAACCTCGCCATCCGCGGGCTGCCCGGGTTGCGCGCCGGGCACGAGGCGATCCTGTCCGCGGTGGAGCACCCCAGCGTGCACGCCCAGGCAGGCTGGCTCCGAGATCGTGGGCTCGAGGTGAGCTACGCTCCCGTGGACCGCGACGGCGTGACCGACCTCGAGGCCCTCGCCGGGCTCCTGAGCGAGCGCACGAGGCTCGTGGCCGTCATGGCGGTCAACAACGAGACCGGCAGCATCCAGCCCATCCCGGAGATCGTCGCCCGCGTCAGAGAGAGAGCACCCGAGGCCCGTGTGCACTGCGACGTCGTTCAGGCCTTCTGCAAGCTCCCGACCCCGGTGCGGAGCTGGGGCGTGGACAGCGCCTCCTGCTCCGCCCACAAGATCCACGGCCCCAAAGGGACCGGAGCCCTCTACCTGCGCGCCGGCCTCGCCCTGCACCCGCGGGTCGGCGGCGGCAGCCAGGAGCGGAGCCTGAGGCCGGGGACCGAGAACGTGCCCGGCGTCGCGGCCTTCGGGGCGGCGGTGGCCTGGGTGAGCCCGCGCCGCGCGAGCCTCGCCGCAAAGGCCCACGCGGCGCGTGAGCGTTTCTTCGATCGCCTGCCCTCGGTCGTCCCCGGAGCGGAGCCTCTCGTGGACCAGAGCCGCTCCGCTCACCACATCCTGGCCGTCCGCGTGCCGGGCTGCCGGAGCGAGACCCTCCTGCACTTCCTCGAGCGCGAGGGCGTCTGCATCAGCAGCGGCTCGGCCTGCCACGCGGACAGCACCGCGCTCAGCCACGTGCTCGAGGCGATGGGCCACGCCGAAGACCCGGGCTCCTTCCGCGCCTCTGTCGGGGCGGACACCCCCGATGACGCCCTGGACCGGCTGCTCGACGCCCTCGCCCGGGTCGTCGGGCCCGTCCGCGAGATCTGCTCCCGGGGCCGTTGATGCCTACCCGAGTGCTGTGCCGCTACGGCGAGGTCTTCCTCAAGCGCGGGCGCCGCCGCTACTTCATCGACGCCCTCTGCCGCAACGCCCGCGCTGTCCTGGCCGACCTTGAGGGCGTCCGCGTGCGCGCGCCCCACGGCCGCTTGATCGTGGAGGGCGGGGAGCACGATCCAAAGGAGCTCACGGGCCGCCTCGCGCGCGTCTTCGGCCTGACCGATCTCTCGCCGGTAGAGGTCTTGGAGAGGCGCGCCGGTGAGGAACCCGACTCCCTGCGCGGGCGCATCGCCGAGACCGCCGTCTCGCTCGCACGCAAGGGCCACGCCGCGGGCGCGCGGACCTTCAGGATCAGCGCGCGCCGCTCCGACAAGTCCTTCCCCGTCTCGAGCTCGGAGCTCGCGCCCTGGCTCGGGGGAGAGGTGCTCGACGCCCTGCCGGCCCTGAAGGTCAAGCTCAAGGGCGCCGACCTCGACGTCGAGGTCGAGCTGCGCCGCGACGAGGTCTTCTTGAACGCCGGCCGCGAGCCCGCCCCTGGCGGCCTGCCGGTCGGCAGCAACGGCCGAGCGCTGCTCCTGCTCTCCGGCGGCATCGACTCCCCCGTGGCCGGCTGGCTCATGCAAAAGCGCGGCGTCCGCGTCGACGCCGTCACCTTCGACAGCTTCCCCCTGACGAGCCCCCAGGCCACCGAGAAGGTCAAGAGCCTCTGCTCCATCCTCTGCCGCTGGGCGCCCGCGCTCACTCTGCACGTGGTGCCCTTCTCGGATATCCAGCTCATGCTGCGCGAGGAGGCGCCGGCCCAGCTCCTGCTCCTGCTCTACAGGCGCTCCATGTTCCGCATCGCCGACCGCCTCGCCGGGCGCTGCGGCGCCCTCGCTCTCGCCACCGGAGAGAGCGTCGGCCAGGTGGCGAGCCAGACGCTCCCGAACCTGCGCGCCATCGAGGCGGTCACCCCGACCCCAGTGCTGCGCCCCATCGTGACCCACGACAAAGCCGAGACCGTGGCCATGGCCAAGGAGCTGGGCACCTACCCGGTGAGCATCCAGCCGCACCAGGACTGCTGCTCGCTCTTCGTGCCCGAGCACCCGGAGCTCAAAGGCGATCCAGAGCGCCTCGCCCGCCTCGAGGCGCACCTCGACAAGCTCTCCGAGCTCGAAGAGGCCGCCTTGCAGGGGCGGCGCCTGCTCCACTTCCCCTCGTTCGGTATCGGCGACCTGCGGGAGGCCTGATCGCGGGCCCACACGAGGGGTAGGAGATCAGGCCCGCGGCGCCCCATTTCCGCCCATCAAACGAGCACCTGAACGTCTGTATGCTGCCGTGGTGAACGTTTGTATCTAGGGCAGGAATCCCGAAAAAAAAGTCGAACATTGTCGGGCTCCTGTGCGTTTGCGCAAGAAAAATGCAGCCCGGGGGCGTTTTTGCCTTGACTCGGCGCCCCGCCCTGCCTCACCATTGAAGAGCCACTGGCGACCATTCAGTTCCAGTAGGGCTCCAGCCGCACCCCAGAAAGCTCTTCAACTCAGGGAGCGAAATCTCCGTTGTTCTTCGGGCAAAAAGAACGGAAGATGGATGCGAAAGGTCGCACCAGTATCCTCGATGCTTTTCGGCGGGAGCTTGCTGTGTGTAACACCAAGGGCACGGCAAGGGCGAGGCTGAGGGCGAAGGTCACCAAGGCGGTCCTCAAGAAGAAGCTCAAGGCGCGGCTCGAGGAAGGCGGGATCGAGGCGCTGCTCGCAGACGTAGGGCTCGACTCCCTGCTGGGCGACGACGCTCTCGAGCTCTTCCTCACCGACGAGGAGCTCGCGGCACAGCTGACCGAGGCTCTGTCCATCACCCGCTCCGAGCTGGCCGAGCTCAACGCGCTGCACTCCAGCGCCGACGCGGACTCCGAGCTTGAGAGCGCCGCCTGGGACAGGCCCGAGACGTTCGTGCTGTCGTTGCACCCGAAGGCCGAGCGGAGATGCCTCTGCGCGTGGACTTTCGAGGAGCTCGCGGCATTCCGATCGATGCTCGAGAGACGCTCTCTCGAAGGCGAAGACGTCGACCACCTGATCGACAGGGTAATCTCGACCGCCGAGATGTACACCTGCGACGCCGACGGTCGTATCGCAATCTCGGCCTCTCTGCGCGAAAAGGCCCGGCTCAAGGAGAAGATACTCTTCGTGGGCCGTGGGAGGAAGTTCGAGATCTGGAACCCGACACTCCACGAAGAGCTCGAGGAGAGCCAGAGACGTAGCTAAGCACCAAGCCCCCCTGAGTGCGGTCCCCGACCGCCTCCATCCTTTCACGGACCGCCCTACCCCCAAGAGGTCCCCGCGATGCTCGGCCCCAACGCAAACGACCGGTGGAACACCAGCTCCACGGTCGAAAGGGAAGGGCTCGCGGGGGCTCCCCGAGCCGAGAGCAGCCGCGCTCCCAAACCCATCCTGGGCTGGCTGACCTCAGGCCTGCTCCTCGTGGCCCTGGTCGCCCTGGGTGTGCGACGAGTCGCCGTCGAGTATCTGACATTCTGCGTCGCAACGGAGAAGGCGAAGGCGGTGAAGCTCAACAACACCCTGCGCGAGCGCAACGCGCGCCTCGAGGTGGAGATCGGGGCCACGAAGGTCGCCGGTGACCTCGAGGATCTGGCGCGCGAGCACCAGCAGATGCACCACCCGCGACCGGGCGAGCGCGTCGAGGTGAGAGGCGAGGAGGAGCCATGAAGAGCACCCATGGCGGGATACTCCTACTCGTCCTCCTGCTCACGGGCCGGCGCTCGGGGCCCGTGAGCACTCGCGACCGCTCCTCTCGGCGCGCCGGGCTGCACGCCGAGGCGGGCTTCGAGTCGCGCAGGGCGAGGATGGTGCTCCAAGTGCTCGGCGGACTCTGCGTGGTGCTCGTCCTTCGTGCAGCGCAGATGCACCTGCTCCACGGTGAGGTCTACCTGAAGAAGGCCAGCGCCAGCATCCTCGGGCACGTGGAGATCGAGCGCCGGCGCGTGCGCATCGCCGATCGAAACGGGGAGCCCGTGGCCGTATCATTGAGGGCGAGCGCCCTGCGCGCCTACCCGAAGGAGCTCAAGCACCCGGAGGCGGCCGCGGAG
>CAZQPP010000590.1:0-5194 GCA_964594295.1 uncultured Myxococcales bacterium
AACAGCTAACTGCTTGCCCGGTCGCCCAGACCCCCTTTTTGCCAACGCACCCGTTCCGGCCTACGTCGTCTCCTCCTCCTCTGCGTTCCCCCCTCTCTTCCCTCTGTGCCTTTGTGTTTTCTCCTCCGCTCTCCGATGATGTCGCCCGATTCGCAAAACGAAAATGGCCAGGCCCGGGGGCCCAGCCATTTCCGCTTGGAGGGGGGATGAGTGTCTCGAACGAACGTTGGGAGTTCGTAGCCGACGTGGCGTCGCAGGGAGGTTGAGTCAGTGCGAGGGGCTCGCGAGGGAGGCACGAGGCCTGCCGTCAGTCGGCTTTCGTTCGTCCTAACAGGCAAGGAATAAGCTAGCAGAAACCGTGCCAACCTGTGCGTTTGCGGAAGAGAAAGATGCACTCTTCGGAAATGACGAGGTTTTCCAAGAAAAGGAGCGGAAGCGCGGGGCCGACCGAGCGAGCGCTCGTTGTTGTTGGGTGTTGCAGTTTGAAGCGCTGTGTGTTAGCTCCTGTAACAGTGTGAAACAGTCTGTTGCGAGGTGGAACGTCTTGGAGGACCCAGTTTCCACGACGCGGGCGAGCGAGCGCCCGGGAGCAGATCAGGCCCCCGAAGGTCCCAATCGTGTCCTCGCTGTCGACGACGACCCGGGCATCCGCCACGTGGTCAAGGAGCTGCTGCGCCCACACGGCTTCGAGGTCCTGAGCGTCGGCACCGGCCGCGAGGCCCTGATAGAGCTACGCCGCGGCTTCCGCGGGGTGGTCGTGCTCGACGTGCGCCTGCCGGATCTGCAGGGCCCCGACGTCTTCCAGGCCATGCGCAAGTTCGCGCCCGAGAACCCGGTCATCTTCCTGACCGGCTTCGGCTCCGCGGACCTCGCCCTCGACTCCATCCGCCGCGGTGCCTTCGAGTTCCTCGACAAGGACTCCCTCGGCAACCGCCTCGTGGGCACGGTGCGCAACGCCTTCGCTCGGCTCGAGTCCGAGGCTCCGCCCAAGCCCGAGGAGCCTGCCGGCCCGGCCCACTTCCCGGAGATCATTACGGGCTCGCCGCAGATGGCGGCGGTCTTCCGCACCCTCAACAACGCGATCGCCTCCAACGTCACGGTGCTGATCAGCGGGGAGAGCGGCACCGGCAAGGAGCTCATCGCGAGGGCTATCCACTCCCACGGTACACGGGCGACCGGCCCCTTCGTCGCCATCAACTGCGCCGGCATCCCCGAGAACCTGCTCGAGGCGGAGATCTTCGGCTACGAGCGCGGCGCCTTCACCGGTGCGCACAGCCGCAAGCCGGGCAAGTTCGAGCTCGCCGACGGCGGCACGCTGATGCTCGACGAGATCGGCGAGATGCACCCCTCCCTGCAGGCTAAGCTGCTCCGCCTCATACAGGACGGCGAGTACCAGCGCCTCGGAGGGACCGAGACCCTGCACGCGGACGTGCGCGTGCTCTCCGCCACGCACCGTGACCTCGAGGCCGAGGTCAAGGCCGGCCGTTTCCGGGAGGACCTCTACTTCCGCCTCGCGGTCTTCACGGTCTACATCCCACCCCTCAGGGAGCGGGTCGGCGACGTCCCCCTGCTCGTGGACTCCTTCGTCGAGCGCTTCGCCGAACGCGAAGGGAAGCAGATCGAGGGCGTGGACCGCACCGCGATGGAGCTGCTCAAGTCCTACACCTACCCCGGCAACGTCAGGGAGCTCGAGAACGTCCTCTCCTACGCGGTCGTCTCGGCCAAGGGCCCCGTCCTCGCCATCGTCGACCTCCCGCCGAACTTCCTGCACGCCGTGTCGGTGCACCGCCGCGAGCACGTGCGCCGCCCGGTCGGTGCGCTCCCGGGGCCGCCGGTGGTCTACATCCCGAAGGATGGCAAGGGGGGCGCAGACCAGGGGGCCACCGTGCCGGTGCCTCCCGAGGGCTCGCGGGTCGCCCACCGCCGCCTCACCCCCGCCTCGCTGCCCGCCTTCGTCGGTCCGGTGCGGCCGGGCCCCATCCTGCCACCGGCTCGGCCGGCGGACACGCCCTTCCCGACCCTCGGCGAGCTCGAGAAGAAGCACATCCGGGCCGCCATGGAGCGGGCCGACGGAAACAAGACCGAGGCCGCGCGGCTGCTCGGTATCAGCCGCGTGACGCTCTACCGCAAGCTCAAAGACCTCGATCTCGGGGGCTGAGGAAGGGAGCCAGCGTCAGGGCCGCCTCCTCGGGCACCAGCGGGAGCGTGGCGTGCACGAGCTCCCTGTACAGGGGCAGGAGCTCCGGCGCGTGCGCCTCGAGAGCGGCCTCGTGGCCTCGGAGCGTGTCGAGGTCACCCCGCAGCACGGGCCCGCTCAGCGCCGCCGCCGGGTCCCCGGCCAGGCGGAGGTTCTCGACCGAGGCGGCCATGAGACCGGTCAGCGCGTCGCCGAGGGTCGCGCTCGGTGCCGGCCCGCGGGCGGCGGCATCCGTCTCAGGGCCTCGCCCGCCCGCCCGGGAGGCCAGCTGCTGCGCCAGGTGTGCCAGCGTGACGACGTGGTTCGCGGCCAGCACGCAGGCCAGGTGGTAGAGGGGGCGGCTGTCCACGCGCAGGTGGAGCCATCGTCCGCCGCTCGCCTCGATCAGGCGGGCGAGAGCAGCGACAGCGTCCGGCGGGCCGTCCAACGCGTGCACCACGGCGGTGGGTGGCGGGCTGCTGTCGCGGGCCGCGAAGGGGTAGACGGGGTGTGCGGAGGCGGCCCGCGCGGCGGGCACGCCAGCGTCGTGCAGGGTCTCCGGGCCGAGGCTCCCGGAGGTGTGGGCTATCACCGGGCCCCGGCCTCCGCGGTCGAGGCCCGCGGCCTCAGCTATGCTCTCGCAGGCGGCGGCCAGCTCGGGCTCTCCGGTGCACAGCAGGACCACCTCCGCGTCCGCGAATGCTCCCGCCCGCGACGTCCCCTCGATGCCCGCCACGACCGGGCGCAGGTCTTCGGGGCAGAGGAGAGGGTCCAGCTCCCAACCTCTCGCCGGGATGCCGCACGCGCACGCCGCGCGGAGCCAGAAGGAGCCGACCCTCCCGACGCCCACGATCTCCAGGCGCACCGCCTCGCTCACGCCTCCTCTCCAGTGTCTCCCTCGCCGTCGCGGTAGAGGCCTCGGCTGCGGATCAGCGCCCCCACCGTGCGCGGCAGCCCGGCGACGTTCTCGTCTCCGCGGCGCAGGTTCTCCCTGATGCGACAGCTTCGGATGTCCGGCAGAGAGGGCAGGGCGTTCACGTCTTCGGGCACCGGGAAACCCTGGCGGCCGATGAGGATGGGGTCGTACTCGCGGCTGATCCTGTCGAAGTCCCGCCACTCGGTCCGCTCGGACCAGACGTCCGCGCCGACCACCAGCCTGAGGCGGCCCTTGCGCTGCCTCGTGGCGAGGGCGTCGAGGGTGTGCACCGTCCAGTTCACGAGCCCCGTGCGGGCCAGGCGCTGCTCGATGACCGAGATCTGCACCGCGCGCCCATAGGGCTGGAAGGCGGCTCGGCAGAGATCTACGCGATCCGCGAAGGGGGCCAGCTCCTTGCCGAAGGGGTGGCGGAAGCACGGGACCACGAGCACCCGGGTGACCGACGTGAGGGAGAGCACCAGCGCCGGGACCATGACGTGGGCGGCGTGGGGGGGATCGAAGGAGCCGCCGAACACAGCGACGGTGGTTCCTCCGCGGGTGGCCCTGGAGCTCACGCCTCGGCCTCGGCGTCGAGCAGGGGGTTCGCCTCCTCCCAGCCGCGCGCCTCCGCCCGCCATTCAGCGAGCAGGTCGGAGAGATCGCCGCCGGCGTCGAGCACCTCGCGCAGGGAGGGGTCTCCGCAGAGCAGGTCGACGGCGGGGATGTCGGTGACGAACTCGTAGGCCTCTCTTCGCCAGCCGAAGACCTCGGGGTGGAGCACGCGCACGGCGTGGAGCACGTGTGCTCCGAGGGCGAGGGAGTCGACGCGGCCGGGGTCGGTGACGACGACCTGGGCGCCGCCGCACAGCTCGCCCGCGTGTTTTTGGAACATGGGGCGGAAGACGTGGGGGCGGAAGGCCACCCCGGGGAGGTCCCGCGCGCCCAGCTCCCTGGCGAGGGCGAATGGATCGACGCCCGGGGCTCCGAAGAGCAGGAAGGGCGTCGTCGTGCCGCGGCCCTCCGAGAGGGTCGTGCCTTCGAGCAGGCACATCCCAGGGTAGACCAGGGCGGCCTCGAAGGTAGGCATGTTGGGGCTCGGTGGAACCCAGGGGACTCCGGTCTCAGGCGTCATGTGCTCGCGTGTCCAGCCCGCGGGCCCGAGCACGTGCAGGTCGAGGTCGAGCTCCTCGTCGTCGGCGGCCATCGAGACGAGCTCGCCGAGGGTGCGCCCGTGGCGGTGCGGGACGGGCATGGCGGAGACGAAGCTCTTGAAGCCGGGCCGCACGGGCGCGCCTTCGACCTTCACGCCGCCGATGGGGTTCGGCCGGTCGGCGACGACGAGGGGCAGGCCGCGCCGGGCGCAGGCCCTGGCCATGGCGACGACGGTGGCCACGTAGGTGTAGTAGCGGGCGCCGACGTCCATGAGGTCAGCAAAGACGGCGTCCACGCCGTCGAGGGAGCCTGGCTCCGGGGCGAGGCTGTCGACGGAGTCACCGTAGAGGCTGTGGACCGGCAGGCCGAGCCAGGGGTCCCTCCCACCGGGCACGGCCTCCATGTCCTGGTGCGTGCTCCAAACGCCGTGCTCCGGGCCGAAGAGCGTCACCAGCTGCGCGCCGACGCGCTCGCTCAAGATGGGCGCGGCGTGGCGGAGCTCACGATCGACGCTCGCGTGGTGGACGAGGGCGGCCACGCGCCGGCCGCGCAGGAGGCGCGCCGCGGGGTGTTCGGGCAGCAGGTCGAGCCCGGTGGCGACCGGGGGCGTGGGAGCCATAGCCGGGTTGGAGCATGACCGTCGCGCGGGCGCAAGCGGATTCCTCGTGAATACCTGGGCCGGAGCTTCGTCCGCCCCTCTGGAGCAGGCACATCCGCTTTGGGAGCAAGCGTGCTCCGGATTCGCGCGCGAAGGAAGGAGAGGCCGCCGGTGCCTCACGGAAAAAGAGCTGTTCTTTCCGCTGGTTGCGTGTTGGTGGCACGTGGCTTGCCTCCCTCTGCGGGCACCAACCTCGGGAGGTAACGACAATGCGCCCGAACACCCAACAGGGAGTTTCGGCACGAAACTCCCCGCGTAGGGGCGTTTCGCCTGCGAAACGCCCGCCCCGCAA
>CAZQPP010000591.1:0-5147 GCA_964594295.1 uncultured Myxococcales bacterium
CACCACGCCGAGGGGCTCGCAGGTGACGAAGCTCCTGCTCGCGTCGCTCTCGATGACCTCGTCTTGCAGGAAACGCTCGGCGTTCTCCGCGTAGTAGTCACAGACCCAGGCGCACTTCTCGACCTCGGCCCGGCCCTCGCGCAGGATCTTGCCCATCTCGACGGCCATGAGGCGCGCGAGCTCCTCTTTGCCTTCACGCAGGATCGCCGCGGCCTTCGTCATCAGGCCCGAGCGCTCGGCGAAGCTCGTGCGCCGCCAGCTCTGGAACGCGCGGCCCGCGCTCTCGACCCCGGCTCGCACCTCGTCGGGGATCATCTCGCGGTACTCCTTGACCACCTGGCCGGTGGCCGGGTTCAGGGCGATGAGGCTCATCTTTTCGCTCCGTCTGTCGTTCGGTCTTCGCGAGGCGCCCTCAGCTCGCCCGCGCGGCCGACGATACGTCGCGGGGGTGGGGCGGGCAAGGAGCGGTGTGCTCGGTCGAGCGACCTCTCGTCCAGCGCGCCGGGAGGAGGGCGTAGCTGGCGCCGAGGAGCATGAGGATGCTGCCGAGCCAGAGGAAGGAGACGAGGGGGAAGACCACGCACATCAGGTTGACGCGGGTGCGGCCGGCGGCCGGGCGCATCGCCAGGTAGAGATCCTCTCTGAGGTGCCGTTCGAGGGCGACCTCGGTCGTGAAGGCCTCGTGCTTCTCGTAGAGGCGCACCTCGGGGCGGAGCAGGCGCCCGGCCCCTTCGCAGACGACCTTCAGCTCGCCCGGTGCGTCTCCCGGGTAGACGTTCAGCAGCGGCGGGAGCGCCCGCGCGAGGGACTCGGCCTCCGCGTAGGCGCCCGCCGCGCCGGCGCTTCCGAAGCGCAGCCGGAGGACGCTCGACTCGCCTGCCGTCTCGACCGTCGGCGCGAGCGTCGTCAGGGCCGCCGCGCGCCTTCGAACCTCGCTCGCCTCACGTGCGAAGGCCCGGGGGATCAGCCCGAGCACGCCTTCGCGCGCGTACCGGTACACGCGCACCCTGCCCGCCTCCTCCTCGGCGACGTGCTCGAATGCGTGCCCGAGCTCCGCCACCAGACCGGCGGCCAGCAGCAGCTCGCGGCCGGCGTCGAGGGTGACGCGCAGCGCGGCTTCGTCTGGGCGAGCCTCCAGGGTTTTGGGCAGCGCTCCGTGGGCGGCGAGCGCGCGCTGGACGGCGTCGGCGAGCGCCGCGCTCGGCTGCTCGCCGGCGTCGAGCACCACGAAGGTCGCGGCGCTCGCGGCATAGCGCCCCTCGGCCTCGAAGCGCTCGTCGAGGCGCGCGAAGGTCAGGCGGTAGCGCCCGATGGCCAGCTCGTCGCCGGGCTCCACGAGGCGCTCGGGCAGCTCGATGCGGAAGGCCGAGCCCGCGAAGGCGAGGAAGCACAGCAGCGCCCCGAGGTGCACGAGGTGGCCCCCGAGGCGGCGGTGAGATCGCAGCGCCACTCTCAGGCTGCGGCGCAAGCGCCCGACCGCCTGCCCGGGCTGTGTCTTCGCGGCGGCGCGGAGGTGCTCGCCGCCGGCTGTCGCGAGCACGAAGACGCTGCCGAGCAGGGCGAGCACGACGTAGCTCACTCCCATGCCGGCGCCGGGGGTGTCGATGGGCCCGAGGACCAGCCACACGGCCGCGGCCGCGGGGAGGGCGGCGACCAGCAGCGGGGAGAGGAGGCCGCGGCGGACGCTCGGGAGGCTCGAGCGGCGCCACGCCAGGACCGGGCCGGCGCAGGTGAGCACGACGAGCACGAGCCCGACCGGCGCGAGCACCCTGTTGAACCAGGGCGCGCCCAGGTCCACGGCGGCGGTGAGCGGCTCCAGCTCCCCGAGGGCGCCTCCGGCCGTGGCGTTGAACATGGAGACGAGCCCGTTGACGGCGCCCCGCAGGCTCTCGAGCTCGGAGAGCTTGGGGAAGAGCGTGCCCCAGATCACGACCGCCGCGCACCCGACGAGCACCAGGTTGTTCAAGATGACGAAGGCCTCGCGAGACCAGATGGACTCGACGCGCTGCTCGCTCCCGAGCTCCCGCCAGCGGATCATGATGAGCGCTCCGCTCGCGACCGTGATCACCGCCATCAGCCACAGGAAGTAGCCCGACAGGGTGCTGTCGGCGAAGGCGTGGACCGACGAGATGAGCTGGCTTCGCGTCAGGAAGGTGCCGAAGATGGTCAGCAGGAAGGTGAGGCACACCAGGACCGCGTTCCAGCGCCTGAGCATGCCGCGCCTCTTCTCGACCATGATGCTGTGCAGGAAGGCGGTCGACGTGAACCACGGGATGAGGCCGGCGTTCTCGACGGGGTCCCACATCCAGTAGCCGCCCCAGCCGAGCTCCTCGTAGGCCCACAGGCCGCCGAGGGCGAGCCCGGCGCTCAAGAAGAGCCAGCTCACGACCGTCCACAGCCTCACGACGCCGATCCACTCCGCGTCCTTCCTGCCCAGGATGAGCGTTGCCATGCCGTAGGCGTATGGGATGGAGAAGATGGCGTAGCCTGCGAGCAGGGTCGGCGGGTGGATGGTCATGGCCGGGTTCTGGAGCAGGGGGTTGATGCCCCGCCCGTCGGCCGGTCCGCCGTGGGTCAGGAAGGTGGCGAAGGGGTTGGAGTCATAAACCATCAAGATCAGGAAGAAAGCGACGCAAAGCGTGAGGATGCCGGTCGCCAGGCCGCTCCACCTCGGCTCCTTGTTTCGGTTCAGGTGCGCAGCCACGGCGCTCGCGCTCGACAGGACGAGGGCCCAGAAGAGCAGGGCCCCCTTCTCTCCGCCCCAGAAGGCCGCGAGCAGGTAGACCGTGGCCATGCCCCGGTCGCTGTAGGCGGTGACGTACTTGTTGGAGAAGTCGTGGCCCAAGAAGGCGTGGCTCAGGAGCAGCGCCAGCGCCCACAGCAGGGCGGCCACCGCGTAGAGCCCGTAGCGGGCACCGTGGACGAGGTTGGGCCTCGAGAAGCGGGCCCCGAGGAAGGCCGCGCCCGCGCAGAGTAGGGTCCACACGTAGCCCAGCCCCAAGAGCAGCTCACCGTAGATCTGCAACGCGCGCCGCCGTCACTCGCCCCGGTCCACGCGGTCCGGGTGCTTGAAGCGATATCGCTCGATCTCCTCTCTGGGCAGGTCCTCCCGCTCGTACTTCGACGGGCACTTCACGGTCAGGCGGCTGCACTCGATGGTGCCCGGCCTTGCGAGCACGCCCTCCGCGATGGCCGTGCGCCCCTCTTTGAAGGGGTCGGGCAGCGGGCGCGTGTAGTGCACGGTGACCTTGTTCCCGGCTCCGTCCACGAGGTCGAAGTAGATGTCGGTCTCGTTCCTCTCGGTGCGGGTCGAGCCCTCCGCGATGGTGCCCTCGACCTTGACGCGCTTGCCCACGTAGCTGCTCTTCGCCTCGTCGAGATCTCTCACCTGCAGGGCGAAGGAGCCGCCCCCCGACATGCTCGTGCGAACGACGAAGACCGCGAGCAGGATGATGCCGCCCGCCACCACCAAGGGGAGGACGCGGGTGCGGGGCTGGGGCTGCTCGTCCTGCATGTGCCTCGGTGTGGGCTGGGGCGGAGGCCGCGCATCGTAGGAGGGGCGTGGCTGAAGCGCAATCGGTGACGAAGCGGAAACATTCTCGTGCGCGCTCGGTGCCGGGACATGCCGTGCCGCGCCCTTGTGCTATGTTCCGCGCCTCAAAGACGACCAGAACGGTTCCGGTTATAGAGATGAAAGACCCAGCTTGGACGAAGACCTACTCAGAGAAGGTCAAGACCGCCGACGACGCCGTTCGGCTGATCCCGCGGGGGAGGCGCATCCTCATCGGCTCGGGCGCCGCCGAGCCCGAGGGTCTCACAGAGGCCCTCGTGCGCAACGCCGACGCCTTCTCCGACAACGAGATCGTGCACCTGCTGACCCTGGGCCCCGCGCCCTACGTGAAGGCAGGGCTCGAGGCACACTTCCGCCACGTCGCCTTCTTCATCGGGGCCAACGTGCGAGAGGCCGTCCAGCAGGGACGCGCGGACTTCATGCCCATCTTCCTGTCGGAGATCCCGAGGCTCATCCGCACCCGCCGCGTGCGCATCGACGTCGCCCTCGTCGAGGTGAGCCCGCCCGACGAGCACGGCTACGTGAGCCTCGGCGTCTCAGTCGACGTCGTCCGTGCCGCGGTGGACACCGCCGACCTCGTGATCGCAGAGGTCAACGAGCAGATGCCGCGCACCCACGGCAACTCCTTCATCCACGTCAGCGAGATCGACGCCCTCGTCCCGGTGGATCGCCCCCTGCCGGAGCTCCCGGTCGAGGAGATCGACGAGGTCTCCGCGCAGATCGGCGAGCACTGCGCGCGCCTCGTGCCCAACGGCGCGACCCTCCAGGTGGGCATCGGCAAGATCCCGAACGCGGTCCTCGCGGCGCTGGCCGAGCACGAGGAGCTTGGGGTGCACACCGAGATGTTCTCGGATGGCGTGATGAAGCTCGTGGAGAAGGGCGTCATCACCGGGCGCAAGAAGACCCTCCTCGAAGGGGCGGTCGTGACCTCCTTCGTCATGGGCACCAAGGAGCTCTACGAGTGGGTCGACGACAACCCGCTCATGGCGATGCGCGACAGCTCGTTCACCAACGACCCGACGACCATCGCCCGAAACGACCGCATGGTCTCCATCAACTCCGCCCTCGCGGTCGACCTGACCGGGCAGGTGGCCTCCGACACCCTGAACGGCCGCTTCTTCTCGGGCATCGGCGGCCAGGTGGACTTCATCCGCGGCGCCGTGATGAGCGAGGGCGGGCGCTCGATCATCGCGCTCCCCTCCACGGCAAAGGGCGGCAAGGTCAGCCGCATTCAGGCCGCCTTCCAGGAGGGCGCGGGGGTCGTGACCAGCCGCGGTGACGTGCGCTACGTCGTCACCGAGTACGGCATCGCCGACCTCTGGGGCAAGAACATCCGCGCGCGCGCGCTGTCGCTCATCGAGATCGCGCACCCCGCCTTCCGCGAGCAGCTCCTCGCCGAGGCCAAGGAGCGAAACTACGTGCTCGGGGATCAGCTCGCCCCGAGCGCCGTCTACCCGTGGGCGGAGGCTCGACTCGAGTCCCTCTTCGGTGGCGAGCAGGTGCTCGTGCGCCCGGCCCGCCTGAGCGACGAGGAGGGCCTGCAGGACCTGCTCTACCGCATGAGCGACGAGAGCAT
>CAZQPP010000592.1:0-5138 GCA_964594295.1 uncultured Myxococcales bacterium
TGGCCCAGAGTTACCTCCCCCTCGCCAGGCAGATCCTGGCGGAGGCTATTCGAATCCCTGCCGACTACGTGGACCTGCCCAAGGAGGAGGGCGGGGATCCCCTGTGCGGTCTGTCGAACCACGAAGGGCCGCGCATGGAGTACCTGCGGCGGGCGGTGCTCGAGCACGGGGCCGTCGACGGCGAGGATGACGTCGGCTTCGACGCCTACGGAAACCTCTGGTGGACCGTCTCCGACCCCTCGGACGGCGTGCCCGACGAGGACAAGACGGTCGTGTGGATGGACGGCCACTGCGACACCGTCGCGGCCCTTCGGCCCCGCTGGCTGGAGGCCATCGGCGGGGGCGTCGACGCCTACGACGGCATGGTGGACCCGGAGCGGGTCGACCACGACTTCGTCGCCGGCGAGCTGGGCTGGGTGCCGCCGCCAGAGGAGTGGGAGCACCTGATCTTCGGCCGAGGCGCCGCCGACCAGCTCGGGGGCGTCGTCTGCCAGATCGTCGCGACGAAGATCATGCGTGAGCTGCGCCCGGAAGGAGCGCTGCGCGGGGTGGTCGTCCGCGGCATCGGCACCGTGTGCGAAGAGGACAACGACGGCGGCGGTCCCATGCACCTGATGCGGGACGTGCTGCCGGCCGGGCCGGCCCACGCGATCCCCGACGTGGTCATCCTCAGCGAGGGCACCGGCTGCTCCAAGCAGGGTGCCGTGGGCATCTACCGTGGGCAGCGCGGGCGCATGCAGATCGAGGTGGAGGTGACCGGGCGGAGCTGTCACGGCTCCATGCCGTGGGAGGGCCTGAACCCCCTCGAGCACGGGGCGCGTATCCTCGCCGAGGCGGCGGACAGGTACGCCGCCAAGGTCGGCTTCGACGACCACCCCTTCCTCGGCCGCGGCTCGCGCACGGCCAGCCTCGCGAAGCTCGACACGCCGAGCGACTGCGCAGTGCCCGAGCGCTTCTTGTTCCGCTTCGACCGGCGCCTGACCGCCGGCGAGGACCCGGACGAGTCCCTGCGGCAGATCTCGGAGCTCCCGACCGTGGCCGCCGCTCGGGCAGCGGGTCTCGGTGTCGAGGTGCGCGTGCCGGTGTACGGCGAGGCCACCTGGCGTGGCTACGAGCTCGGCAACGCGCAGATCTACCCGGGCTGGGTCACGCCCGAGGATCACCCCGCCATCACGACGGCCGCCGAAACCTACCGGCGTGTGTGCTCGTCGCTCGCCGGCTCAGGTGGCCAAGGCGGCGGGCTCCGCGAGGAGCCGCGCGTCGACCGCTGGGTCTTCAGCACCGACGGAGTGGGCTTCCCGATCCCCGCCGGCTACACGGGCCTGGCCGTCCCCGAGGCGAAGCGCTGGATCACGGACGGCGGGCGAAAGCACCCGGCCATGTTCGGCATAGGCCCCGGCATCGAGCAGAACACGCACAAGATCGGTGAGTGTGTGGACAGCCGGGAGATTCCCCTCGTCGTGGCCTTCATGGCCCGCTTCCCGAGCTTGTTCGCGGAGACGCGGAGCTGACGCTCACCCGTCGAAGGCAAACCCGATGCGGGCCTTGTTCACGAGGCCGTAGCTCCCGTTTTCGAGTCGCATGACGACGAAGGGCTCGGGGCCGTTGAGCACGTCGGCGGTGCGCCGGCGCCCGGGCGGCTGCTCCTTCAGGTAGAGGAGGCCCCTGAGCACGAGTGGCTCTTTGCCCGAGGTCATGCACTTGAGCACCACGGGCGCGAAGTGGGGCTCGCTGCCCCTGACCGGCCCCTCGAGGCCGACCATCTCCGGGTCCTTCGTCTCGATCATGACGATGCCGGAGCGGTTCAGGTTGTGGACGCCGTTGCGGTGGCGCTCGCGGAAGGGCAGGAAGCTGCGTGAGGGGTCGTTGACGAGGTCGACCAGGATCTCGCGCCCGGGGTGGAGGGCCGAGCAGCCGCAGAGGAAGACCTCCCCCTTCAGGATCTCGCCGTCGGCCAGGTAGACGTTGACACGGTAGGGGTGTTTTTCGATCTGGAGGTCGTTCGGCCGGGCGAGGGCTATGGAGGAGATGGCACGCATGCTCCCCTGCAATCGGCACGTGGGGGCGACTTCTTTAGGTTCGTTCCCGTCCTGAAACTGCCGTTTCCGGACGGGAGCCGTTAGCCGTTAGCAGTTAGCCGTTAGCCAGGCACATGAGATCACTGCACTTCTCCTAACAGCTAATCGCTAACCGCTAACTGCTGCATCCTGAAACCGGGGTTTCAGGATGCACACTAGGTTCGGCGGCTCCGGGTCTCCGCGATGATCTCGAGGACCCGGGGCCCGATGCGCTCCCAGCGGTCCGGGCCGAGCCCCAAGACGGCGAGGAACTCCTCCTCGTCCGTCGGGCACGCGCGAGCGAGGCCCTCGAGGGCGCGGTTGTTGAACACCACGTATGGGGGCACGCGTCGGCGGCTGGCCTCCGCGGTGCGGAAGGCCTTGAGGGCTGCGTAGACCTCCATGTCGGCGGTGTTTCCGTCGGCATCCGGGGGCAACTGGTCGGGGGAGAGGGAGCTGCCCTTCTTCTTCTTCTTCTTCTTCTTCGGGCGTTTCGCCGGGCACAGGCGCTCCGGCAGGCTCAGCTCCGGCTGCTCCTGACCGCGCATGACCCGCCCGCCAACCGGTGTGAGCTGCAAGATCGGGTAGTCGAGGCCGCCGATGCAGCAGAGCCCGCGGTCGACGAGCAGGCGCAGGAGCTCGGTGCAGCCCTTGAGGCCGAGCTCGCTCAGGATTCCGTAGGTGCTCAGGTTGGGGAGGCGGGTCGCCATGACCTCCTGGCTCTTCGAGCCGGCGAGCATGCCGGCGACCTTCTTGAGGCCGAAGTGGCGCGCCCGGGCCACTCCGCTCAAGGCCTTGCGCACGACGAGGGTCTCCTCGGGGCCGGCGGGGCCGGTGGGGCCGGCGGGCTCGCCCTCCGTGAGCCCGGGCTCGCTGCCGCCCGAGCAACGGTCGCAGCCGGGGCAGGGGCCCGTGAAGCGCTCCCCGAAGTAGCCGAGCACGTAGCGGTGGCGGCACTCCCGCGACAGGATGAGGCGCTTGACGCGCTGGAGCTTCCTTAGCTCGGCGCGGTGGTGGCGGGAGACCTCGTCGAGGTCGAGGCCGGCGGCGCGCAGCTCGGCCGGTGCGTCGGGGTTGGCCTGGTAGCCGTTGAGGCTCGGGAGGACCGCGTCCGTGCGGCTCAGCATGCGGAGCGCGGTCTCCACGGCCCCTTCCTTGGAGCGCAGGCCGGCGGCGCGCGCGATCTCCTGCAGGCTCGCCGGGCCGGAGGTGGAGAGGTCTCTCACCGCCGCCCAGGTATCCGCGAAGACCTCGGGCGGGGGGTGTGAGAGCTCGATCAGGAACTCCTGGATGCGGGTGTCCACGGGGTTGAAGAACAGGACGCAGCGCGCCGGCTCTCCGTCACGCCCGGCGCGGCCCACCTCCTGGTAGTAGGCCTCTATCGTGCCGGGCATGTCCGCGTGGGCGACGACCCGCACGTCCGCGCGATCGACGCCCATGCCGAAGGCGTTGGTGGCCACGGCCACGCGAGCGGCGCCGCTCATGAAGCGGTCCTGTGCCTGCGTGCGCTCGGCGTCGCCCATGCCCGCGTGGTAGTGCACGACAGCCTCGTCGCCGAGTGCCCCGCGGAGCCCGGACGCGAACTGCTCCACGCGCTTGCGCGTCGCCGCGTAGACGATTGCGGCGCCGCGGTCTCCCATGTGGCGCCTCAGGGCGGCGGAGAGGCGCGCGCCCTTCTCCTTGTCTCCGCTGCAGATGCGCAGCTCCAAGAAGAGGTTGTCGCGCAGGAAGCCGGCGACGTGGACCTGCGGCTCCTCCATGCGCAGCTCGGAGACGATGTCCTCCCGGACCTCCTCGGTGGCCGTCGCGGTGCAGGCCAGGAGGCGATCAGGCCGGCAGCGCTCCATGGCGCGGCCGAGGCGCAGGTAGTCGGGGCGGAAGTCGTGCCCCCATCGCGAGATGCAGTGTGCTTCGTCGATGGCGAAGAGCGATACCCGGACCGACTCGAGTGCGCGCACGAAGCCTTCGTGCCGGAAGCGCTCCGGGGCCACGTAGAGCAGCCGCGTGCCCCCGGCGCGAAGCTCGTCTATGACCCAGCGTTGCTCGGTGCTGGTCAGCGAGCTGTTGAGCGCGGCGGCGGCGATGTCTCGCTGGCGCAGGGCGTCGACCTGGTCCTTCATCAGCGCGATGAGGGGCGAGATGACGAGGGTGACGCCCTCGAGGAGCAGGGCCGGGAGCTGGTAGCAGAGGCTCTTGCCGGCGCCGGTCGGCATCACCGCGAGGGTCGGCCTGCCGGCGAGCACGTCGGCTATGACCTCCTGCTGGCCCGGGTGGAAGGAGCGAAAGCCGAAGCGCTCGCGCAGGGCAACGTGGAGCGCGTCATCCGTGGACGTGCCGGGGCTCTGGGGCAGAGGGGTCAGCATGGGCGGCTCATCTGGGTGTACCGCCTTATCGACGCCCGCGCACTCCCATGGCCGTGCCCCTGCCCCTGCCCATGCCCATGCCCGCGCCCTACTCCAGCATCCCCGATTCCACCCACTGCACGATGAGGAGCTTCTCGTCCTCGGTCAGGGTGTACTTCATGTCGTACTCGGGCCCGTCCATCTGGTCTCCGAGCCAGATGCTCGCGCGGGCCCATGTCGGAGGCATCGTGCCGTTCTCGACCGCTCGGATGACGAGGCAGGGGCCTATCTTGTACGGGGTCGCCCGGGCGCACTCGGCGCTCCTCGGGGCCTGCCCCGTGATCTTGACGTAGTCGTTGACGAACTTCGGCGCGTTGACCGGGTCTGCGCCGTCGAGGTGGCAAGGCACGCACTTGCGCATCAGGAGATCGGTGTTGAGCTCGTCGAAGCCCACGAGGCACTCCGGGTTCGGCTCGTGCTCGCACTCGCCCGTCGCCGGGTTGCACTTGTCGATGGTGCACTCGGAGCCGTCGTCGCAGCCGATGGGGGTGCGCACGCAGCCGCCCTGCGCCGGCTCGCAGGAGTCGATGGTGCACTGGTTGCCGTCGGTGCAGTCGGTGGCGCTGTGCCTGCAGGAGCCGTCCGGCTCGCAGAAGTCGTCGGTGCAGGGGTCGCTGTCGTCGCAGCCGACGGCCTTGTGCATGCAGATCCCCCTCTCCGGGTCGCAGGAGTCCTCGGT
>CAZQPP010000593.1:0-5093 GCA_964594295.1 uncultured Myxococcales bacterium
CTCCGGGCGCGCCGCGAGAGCCTCCCCAAGGAGCTTCGCCTCGTGGGCTGGACCGAGGCGGGGCACGTGATGGCCGTCGAGCATCGGAGCTTGCCTCGCTACGGGGTGCAGTTCCACCCCGAGTCCATCCTGACCCCGCCGGGGACGAGCATGCTCGTCCGTTTTTTGGATCTCTCCGGTTTCGAAGTAGGTAGAGCGTGATGCAAGAGGTCCTTCGTTTCATAGTGGCCGGCGGGACGCTGGACCTGGAGACCGCCAAGACGGTCTTCGCCGAGGCGCTCTCAGGCAAGGGAGACCCAATAGAGCTCGCCGGGCTGCTCTGCGCCATGGCCCAGCGTGGCGAGAGCGCCGACGAGCTGGCCGGCGCGACCCTCGCCATGCTCGACCGCATGCAGACCTTCGAGCACGACTTCCCCGACGCCGTAGACATTGTCGGCACCGGCGGTGACGGCCTCGGCACCTTCAACATCGCGACTACCGCCGCTATCGTGGCCGCGGCCGCCGGCGCGCGCGTGATCAAGCACGGCGACCGTGGCGCCACCGCCGCCTGCGGGCCCAGCGACCTGCTCGAGGCGGTGGGCGTCCGCACCATGCTGTCGCCCGCGGGAGCGCGCCACGTGCTCGAGGAGGTGGGCATCACCTTCTTGTACGTGCCCCGCTACCACCCCTTCATGAGGAACACCGCGAAGGTGCGCAAAGCGTTGGGAGTGCGCACGGTCTTCGACCTCGCCCAGCCCCTCGCGAACCCGGCCCGCATGCGCCGCATGGTCCTGGGCGTGCCCGCGCCGAGCTACCTGAGCCTGCACGCCGAGGTGATGGATCGCACCGGCGTCACCCGCGCGCTGGTGGTGCACGGCGCCGGAGGCGCCGACGAGCTGACCCTCGCGGGCCCCAACCAGGTCGCGCAGGTTGGCGAGGTGCCTGCCGACGAGCTCGCCACCTACGACGCCGCCCTGCTCGGCCTCGAGCCGGCGCCGGTGGAGGCCCTGGCCGGCGGCGACCCACGGATGAACGCGGTCTTGCTCAAGCAGATCCTCAACGGGCGCATGGGCCCCCTCCGGGACTCGGTGGTGCTCAACGCCGCGGCGACGCTCCAGGTCGCCAAGCAGTGCAGCGGAGTCCGCGAGGGCGTCTCCCGCGCTCAGCAGACCATCGACAACGGCGCCGCGAGCGCCCTGCTCCGCCGGTGGGCGGAGCGCTCCGCCCTGGTGGCCTGACGCCCCATAAGGCTTGACCTGAGCGCCCGCGCGAGCTACCCGAGTGTCGCTCCGAAACGGCGTGCTCCTGCGCGCCGCGGCCGGTGCCCGCCGCCACGCGGCCCGGCACCCCCTCCGGAGCTCTGTCACGGCGCACAGGAAGCAGCCGCCTCCCGCGGCGCCGGCACTCAGATTCTATGAGGAGAGATCATGCATCACGCTGAGCCGTTCCGAGTAAAGGTAGTTCAACACAACAAACCTGTACCCGCGCACCGCAGGACCGAGGCGCTCAAGGAGGCAGGCTTCAACGTCTACCGCCTCCGGCGCTCGGACGTGACCCTCGACCTCGCGGCCAGCGAAGGCGCCGAGGCCATGAGCGACCGCCAGTGGGCAGCGCTGATGGTCGGCGACGAGGCCTACGCCGGCAGCCGGAACTTCTACCACCTCGAGGAGTCGGTCAGGGAGATCCTCGGGAAGCGTTTCGTCGTGCCTACGCACCAGGGTCGCGGCTCCGAGCACCTGCTCTTCCGGCACCTCGTCAAGCCGGGCCAGACCGTGCTCACGAACCGTCACGTGCTCACCGCGGGCCCCATCGGCGAAGACTCGGGTGCTCGCTTTGAGGACCTCACGGTGTCGGCGGCCTTCGCGCCCGAGTCGAACGTGCGTTTCAAGGGCGACGTGGACCTCGATCGCCTTCGTGACGCCCTCGCAGATCCGGGGCGGGACGTCGCCATAGTGCTCCTGACAGCCGCCGTGCCTCTCCTCGGCGGGCAGGTGCTCTCGCCCGAGTGCCTCGAGCAGGCCTCCGCGCTCTGCAAGAGAGCCGGCGTGCCCCTCGTGCTCGACGCCTCGCAGATCGCCTCTGCGGCCTGGCTCGCCAAGACCTGGACCGGCGACGACGCGGCCCTCGGCGAGGTCGTGCGCCGTTACTGCGCCGCGGCCGACGTCGTCAGCATGGGCGCCCGCGCCGACGCCTTCTGCCACACCGGCGGCCTCATCGCCATGGACGACGAGGAGACCCTGCGCGACCTGCAGGCCCTCGTGGTCGTCTACGAGGGTCTCCACACCTACGGCGGCCAGGCCGGCCGCGACATGGAGGCCTTCGCCTGCGGCCTCAAGGAGATGATCGACCCGGGCTACCAGACCTTCCGCCGGCGCAAGCTCGACTTCATCGAGCGCGGCCTGCGCGAGGCCGGCCTGCCCCTCTACGAGCCCGTCGGCACCAACGGCGTCTGCATCGACGCTCGCGCCCTCGCCGGCGGCGCCGCCGCGGAGGACTTCTGCTCCGAGGCCCTCGCGGCCTCGCTCTACCTCTCATCGGGCGTGCGCGTCGGCCCCTACGGCCGTCTCCGCCAGCCCGACGAGAAGATCGACCTCCTCAGCCTCTACGTGGCGCGCCGCACCTACACCGAGCGCCAGATCGACTACGTGATCGACTCCTGCGCTGCCTTGAACGTTGCCTTGAAGTCCGTGAAGGTGGCCCCCTTCCGCCTCGCCGAGGGCTCGCCCTCGCGCCACGAGCTCGCCGAGCTCGTCCCGGGCGACGAGCTGCCCGTACCGACGCGCCCCTCCCGTCCGGAGAAGCCGCGGCCGGAGCCATACATCATCAAGGTCGTCGAGCCCCTCGTCGTGCCCGACCGCGAGCGCCGGCAGGCCGCCGTCAAGGAGGCCGGCTACAACACCTTCCTGCTGCGCTCCGACGACGTCTACATCGACCTGCTCACCGACTCGGGCACCTCGGCCATGAGCAGCGAGCAGTGGGCCGCCATGTTCGCGACCCACGAGTCGGAGACCGGGACCTGCGGCTTCGACAACCTCGTCGAGGCGGTCAGGGACATCCTCGGCTACCGCTTCGCCCTCCCGACCCATCAGGGCCGCGCCGCCGAGCACCTCCTCTCCCGCTGCGCGATCAAGCCCGGCCAGATCGTCGTGAACAACATGTACTTCACGACGACGCGCGAGCACCAGGAGATGGCCGGCGGCGTCTTCAAGGACCTCATCGTCGCGCCGGCGCACGACCCCACCTCGGAGCACCCCTTCAAGGGTGACATCGACGTCGACCGCCTCGAGGCCCTCATCGCCGAGGTCGGCCCCGACGCCATCGCCTACATCTGCCTCGAGTCCAACGTGAACATGGCCGGCGGCCAGCCCGTCTCCATGGCCGGCGCCCGGCGCCTCTCGGCCGTGGCCCGCTACCACGGTATCCCGGTCTTCTGGGACGCGACCCGCATCGCCGAGAACGCGTACTTCATCAAGTGGAAGGAGCCCGGCTACCAGGACCACAGCATCCACTCCATCCTCCGGGAGCTCGCCTCCTACGGCGACGGCTGCACCATCTCCTGCAAGAAGGACCTCCTCGTAAACATCGGCGGCCTGCTCTGCGTCAACGACCCCGATCTCTACGAGCGAGTGGCGGCCCTCGGCGGCGTCTACGAGGGCGCCCCCACCCAGGGCGGCCTCGCCTCCCGCGACCTGACCGCCATGGCGGTCGGCCTGCGCGAGATGGCAGACTTCGACTACCTGCACAACCGCGTCCAGCAGGTCCAGTACCTCGCCAACGGCCTGCGCACCAACGGCGTCCCCATCGTCGAGCCCCCGGGCGGCCACGCCGTCTTCCTCGACGCCCGCCGCTTCCTCGACCACCTCCCCCAGGACCTCTTCCCGGCCCAGCGCCTCGCCTCCGAGCTCTACGTCGAGTCCGGCGTGCGCGCCATGGAGCGCGGCATCGTCTCCTCCGGCCGCGACCCCGAGACCGGCGAGAACAAGCGCCCGGCCCTCGAGCTGGTCCGCCTGACCATCCCCCGCCGCGTCTACACCTACTCTCACATGGACGTGGTCGCCGACGGCGTCGCCGCTCTCTACCAACGCCGCCACGAGCTCAAGGGCCTGCGTTTCACCTACGAGCCCAAGCGACTGCGCTTCTTCCAGGCGCGCTTCGAGGACGCATAGCCGGGCACCCGCCCAAAGACCCCAACACCCACAAAGGCCGGAGTGACCCCTCACTCCGGCCTTTGTGAGCACCAGGCACACAGTACGGCCCGAGTGACCGCTCACTTCGCGCGTTGTGGACGCACGGCCCCCGGCGCTCGCTGCCCGCGTGCGTCTCGCCCTCGAGCAGAGGGTCTTCGAGTCGACGCGACGGACGGCCGCCTGAAGCGGGAGCCGGGCCCGGCTGCGCACGTTTGCTGAGATCTGTCGACAAGCACGCGCGGACTCAACAACGGAGCGCAGCTCTCATGATCTACATGCCATTGCGACACCCTCTGTCTTGGGACACCTCGTTGCTCATTGGCCGTGCGACGCATCAGTGGGGCCTGGCGTTGCGCCGGACAGGCACCGTGCGCGCCGGCTTTGCGGGGCAGCCGACACCGGCATATGGTCGCCTCATGCGAAAGAAGCTCAGGCCTCTGACAGCCCTGTCGGCGCTGATCCTGATCGCCTCCTGCGCTCAGGAGCAGGTCGATCCCCACGAGTACGTATTCTCGTGCGATGAGCGGCGCCCCTGCATCGACGGCTGGATGTGCAGCCCAATCGACTCGCTGTGCCACGAGATCGCCGGCTACGCGCTCTGTGACGGCGACGAGGACTGCTCCCGAAACCACCAGTGCGTGGAGACGCCGGACCCGCTGAGGCCGAGGATCTGCCTGCCGGTACCCGATGCCGTCCTCGGCGGGCCGCCGCCCGACGGGTGGGTGAGCAAGGAGCGAGACGCGGACACGGACCGCGAAGATACGGGCGCCACGGTCGAGGAAGACACGGGAGCCCAAGCCGACCCGGGCTCGGCCGACGCCGGCCGCGAGGCAGAGACCGGAAGCTCGGCCGCGACTGACAGCGGCGAGCACGAAGACCGCGGCACGGTCCCGGGCACCGACACCGGCAAGGAACCCGCCACCGACA
>CAZQPP010000594.1:0-5092 GCA_964594295.1 uncultured Myxococcales bacterium
GTCGCCCCGGCCCGAGCCCGCGGCCGCCCCGGCCCCCGCCGCCGCGCCCACCCCCGCGCCCGCGCCGGCCTCCCCCCCGCAGGACGCCCCGAGCGCCGAGAGCGAGGAAGGCCCGAGCGACCGCTTCAGCATGCTGGAGATCGATTGACCACCTATGACAAGGCAAAGGCAGCCGCCGGCCCAACCCGGTGCGGTGCTCTGGCGGTGCTGCTCATCCTTGTCTGTGCCGGCTGCGGAGGTCACCCCGAGGAGGACTCGGGTCCCGACGCCGCGAGAGATCAGGCCACGCCCATCGACGCCGCGGCCTGGCTGCCGGACGACCTCAACGTGCGCGGTGACCGGACCGACTGGAAGATGCTGGTCGTCGAGGACGCCGACGTCGTTCGCATCCGGCTGGTCGTGGCCGAGCCCACCACCGAGGTGCTGCTCGGGCTCTACGACGTCTACGGGAAGAAGCTCGAAGAAGCGCGAAAGCCGGCTGGAGCAGAGCTCGCCGGGCGCCTCGAGATCCACCGCCGCCTGAAGGCCGGCACCTATTACCTCCGCGTGCGCGCGGAGAAAGGGCCCAAGACGACCTACTCGGTGCGGGTGGACGTGGGAACCGTCGGCGGTGAGGAGCTCTACGACGAAGACGAGGAGGCCATCCCCGAATGAAGGCCCCTCCCGACATTCAGCGACCCGGTCACTCCCACCGGTTGGAGGCGGTGGGAGCGACCGACGTCGGCAAGGTGCGCGAGAAGAACGAGGACTCGTCCTACGTGGACCTGGACCTCGAGCTCTTCATGGTCGCCGACGGCATGGGGGGCCACCGGGCCGGCGCGGAGGCCAGCCGGCTGGCCGTGCAGCACGTCGCCGCGCGATACCGCCGCCTGATGACGACCGACCAGCCGGGGATGCCGCTGGACCGGGTCGAGCGAGCCAGGACCTCGCTCCGAGAGGCGATCCTCTATGCCAACAAGCAGATCCGGAGCGCCGCCGCGACCAACCCCGACCTCGAGGGCATGGGAACCACCCTCGTGGCCGTGGCGGGGGTCGAGGACGTCTTCGTCGTGGCCCACATCGGGGACAGCAGGGCCTACCTCGTCCGGGGCGGCTCCTGCGCCCCTCTGACGACCGACCACTCCCTGCTCGAGCACTTCTTGGAGATCGGCCGCGTCTCCGAGGAGGAGGCCCGCAACTTCCCGCAGCGCAACATCATCTTGCGGGCGCTCGGCCTCTCCGACGCCGCGCAGGCCGACTTCCAGCTCGTCAGCAAGGTCACCGACGACCTCCTGATGCTCTGCACCGACGGCCTGACCGACATGCTCGACGAGCGCATGGTGGCAAAGGTCATCTCCCTCGCCGGCAAGAAGCCGCCCCGCCAGCTCGGCCAGCTCCTCGTCAGGGCCGCGCTCGAGGCGGGCGGCGAGGACAACGTGACGGTGCTCCTCATCAAGGTAGGAGAGGCCCTGCTGAAGAGAGCCGACACGGCCGAGCAGGACTTCGACGACCTCGCCCACGAGGTCACGCGCGAGGCGGACCCCCTGACCATGCCCGACGAGGTCACCTCGGACATCTACATCGGAGAGGGCAAGCTCAAGTAGGCCGGCCTGGTCTCGTCTGGTCCCGATCGTTCGGGACGCCCCCGGCTCCCCTCAGAGCATCGGCACGTGCGGAGACAGGACCAAGAAGAGCTTCGCGCGCGCCGTCTTGCGGAGCTTCTTGGTGGTCTTCGCCTCGGCCTTGGCCCGCCCGGACCCGTCGCTGCCCGTGGCCCGCAGCCGGCTCCTGAAGGTGCCGCCTTCCCCCGAGCAGGCCCGGCCCTCCAGCTTCAGGTCCAGATCGCAGCGGTGCGTGCCGCCCTTCTCCTTGCAGCGCATGCTCCCCGACACGCGCACGACGAAGCCGTCCTCCTTGTCCCTGCACTGCTCGCCGTCCTTGGCCGCGCGCGCCCCGAGGCCGGTCGCCCGCAGGGCCCCCACCAGCGCATCGGCGAGGGTGATGCCGCGCATGCCCGGCGAGTCGGGCACCACGTCCATCTTCACGGAGCGGCGCACCTTGTGCACTGCCTCGAGCACGTCCGAGATCTCCTCGGCGCGGGCCTTGCGACCGCTCGCGTCGGAGCTCTGCAAGGCCGCCGCGCGCCTGAGCGCGGCAGCCTCACGGGCCACGGCGGCCGGGAAGAGGCGCGCCCAGGCCTCCGCGAGGGCCTTGCGCTCGGCGGACGCGGCCGCGACTCCTGCCGCCGTGAGGGCGCTGCTGTAGTCCCCCTGGACCGCGGCGGCGTCACGGCTGACCGCCGCTGCAGCCTCCTTGCGCGGTATGGCGAGGACCACCTCGTGGTAGCCGCCGGTCTTCGCGGGGGGCCGGTAGAGGGTTTTGCCGCCGGTCGGCTGCCAGCCCCGCGCCGCCTTGAAGACGGCCTTGTAGTAGCGGCGAAAGAGGCGCTCGAGCCCCGGCCTTACGGGGGTCTTCGCCAGCCCCTTCGCGGCTTTGCGCAGGGCCGCGTCCACGGCCTTGGCGAGCTCCCGCCGGGCCAGCTGCTCGGCGTCCTCGAGCGAGGTCGTCGAGCGCGCGATGCCCACGAGGTCCTTCTCGGTCGGGCCCTCATCGGCAGCGGCCGGCAGAGCGCACAAGAGCCCGGCGCTCACCATCAAGATCGTCAGCAGGCCCCCCGTTCGGGGCGCGGAAGCTCGTCCGTTCATGCACATCCTCGGCGCGCGAGTATGCCGTCTCGGAGAAGCGCTCACAAGCCAATGGGACGCGAGATCTCCTACCCGTCCCGCAAGACCTCGCGCATCGCGGCGATCATCCACTGCACGTCGCGGCTGCCGCCCTGCTCGCGGATGGAGTGCATCGAGAGCATGGCGCCGCCGACGTCCACGGTCGGGATGGCGAGGCCGGCGGCTGTCATCGGGCCGATGGTGGAGCCGCAGCGCAGATCGGCGCGGTTGACGAAGTCCTGCACGGGCACGTCCTGCGCCACGCAGGCGAGGCGGAAGCGAGCGGCCGTGGACGCGTCGGTCGCGTAGCGCATGTTGACGTTGGTCTTGATGACCGGGCCGCCGTTCATGCGCGGGCGGTGCTGCTTGTCGTGCTTGTCGGTGTAGCCGGGGTGGAGGGCGTGGGCCATGTCGGAGGACACGACGAAGGAGTTGGCGGCCGCACGCTCGAGGCCGCCGGGAGCCTCCTCGGCGTGGTCGCGCACCAGACCCGCGAGCAGCTGGGCGAGCATGGCGGAGTCGGCGCCGCGCTCCGAGCTCGAGCCGCACTCCTCGTGATCGAAGAGGGCAACTACGCTGGTGGCGTCAGGGGTCTCCTTCAGCCCGACGAGGGCCTCGACGGCGCAGTGGCATGAGGCCTGGTTGTCGAGGCGCGGGGCGAAGACGAACTCTCCGTCGAGCCCGCCCACCGACGGCGCCTGCAGATCGTAGAGGCTGAGGTCGAAGGCGAGCAGGTCCGCGACCGCGCAGCCGAGCTCTCTCGCGAGGAGCTGCTCGAGGCTGCGGCCGTCGCCCTCGTCGCCGGCGGCGATGCCCACCATGGGTGGGAGCTGGCTCTCGGCGTTGAGCTTGTAGCCCTTGTCGTTGACCTCCCGGTTCAGGTGGATGGCGACGCTGGGCACGCGGGCTATGGGCCGGTCCACTCTCACGAGGCGCAGCTCGGACCCCGCCTCGGTGCGCACGGCGACGCGGCCCGCGAGGCCGAGGTCCCGGTCTGCCCAGGTGGCCCAGATGCCCCCACCGTAGGGCTCCACTCCCCAGACCCGGTAGCCGTCCGAGGCCTGGGAGGCCAGGGGCTTGAGGCGCAGGTCGGGAGAGTCGGTGTGCGCGCCGAGCACCCGGAACCCACCCTCGGCCGGGCCCTTACGGCCGCCGCGCCAGGCGAGCAGCGTCCCTCCGCGGCGCAGGAAGCCGCCCGCGCCGGGTTCGACCTGCGCCGGCGCGTCACCGGGCCAGCGCTCCTCGTAGCCCGCGACCTTCAGCCGCTCGGCGGCGGTCTCGACACAGTGAAAGGGAGTTGGGCTCTGCTCGATGAAGCTGAGCAGTCCGCCGGGTTCTTGCTGGCTCAATGGCACTCCTGAGTCTTCTTCTCTTTGTCTTCTTCGCACTTCAGGACCTTCTGGTCACACTCCTTGAGCCACTCGCCCTCGACTCCGCACGCGGGCGGGGGGGGGGCCCAGCCCTTCACCTCCACGAAGCAGAAGATGATGAACGCTGAGCAGCTCCCGGTGCCGCCCCAGTGCTGCTCGACGCGGTTGTTGCAGTTGTAGTCCCAGGAGCCGCAGGCGCTCGGGGTCGTGAACCAGTCTCCCTGCGCTGGGTTGACCTTCTCGTCGGTGTCGCAGCAGTCCCCGACCACGGTCGTGTCGTGGGGCGCCTCGGGCAGGCAGAGGCAGCGGTAGTCCGAGACGAGACCGTAACCGTCCCGGTCGCCGTCGCTGTAGAAAGTCGTACAGCCGATGGAGCCCTCGGGGTCGACGGTGTCGTCGCAGTTGTCGTCGCGGGTGTTGCAGTACTCCGGCGCCGCCGGGTTGACCTCCGGCGACTCGTCGTTGCAGTCGTCGCCCCGCTCCACGTTGAACTGCCCGGTGGGCTCGCAGAGCACGGCGAACTC
Organism: uncultured Myxococcales bacterium; assembly: GCA_964594295.1. Classification (GTDB taxonomy): domain Bacteria; phylum Myxococcota_A; class UBA9042; order UBA3505; family UBA3505; genus CAZQPP01. The sequence goes on from CAZQPP010000594.1 coordinate 4,597, forward strand.
GCTCGCCCGCCCGTAGCCGTCCTTGTCCTTGTCGCGGAAGTAGGTCTTCGCGCCCTCGCTCCCCTCCGGGTCCACGATGCCGTCGCAGTTGTCGTCGACCCCGTTGCACTTCTCGGCGTTGCCGGGGCTCTTGTCTGCCGAGTGGTCGTTGCAGTCTCCGGGCAGGAGAGCGGTGTGCGGCGCTTGGGCCTCGCAGAGGCAGCGGCTCGGCTCGACGCCCTCGGGCACGGTCTCTCCCCCGTAGCCGTCGCCGTCGCCGTCGTAGAGCCACTGCTCGCAGCCCGCCGCGCCCTCCTCGTCGGCGCCGGCCTCGCAGTTGTCGTCGACCCCGTTGCAGACCTCGGCCGCCCCGTGGAAGACCAACGGATCCGTGGGCGCGCAGTCGAGGGAGTCCGGATCACCGTCGTCGTCGTCGTCGGCGTCGACGGCGTCCCCGCGGCCGTCGACGTCGGTGTCGACCAAGGCGCGGTGGACGACGCAGGCGCAGTGGTAGTCC
>CAZQPP010000595.1:0-5088 GCA_964594295.1 uncultured Myxococcales bacterium
CCGCCCCGCCAACTCCCGCGGTAGGGGCGTTCTGCTTCAGAACGCCCGCCCCCGCAAACAGGGCTATGGAGGTCCTTGACCGGCGCCCCGGCGCGCGGGACAGTGCCGGTCTCGAGGCAGGTTGGCATGTCCAGGGAGGTCCGCATCATGTCCCTTCGCTGTCATCAAGCCGTGGCGCCGCTCGTCCCCTTGCTGCTGCTCGCGGGTGCGCTCGCCGGGTGCGCGATGGTCCCCGTCTCCGTGCGCGGAAACCCCGACGCGGGTTGGGGGATAGTCGGCTACGTGGGCAAGTCCTCCATGAGCGCGGCCCCGAACCAGACCGTGGTGCTCAAGAAGGCAGAGGGCGGAGCGGCGCTCGCGACCACGACCACCGACATCATGGGCAAGTACGAGTTCCTCGGCTTGCGGCCGGGCAGCTACGTGCTCGTGGTCGGCCCGGTCAAGCGCGGGGTGAAGCTGAGCAGGGCCGACCTCCGTGTCGACATCGACCTGAGCAAACCGACCGGCGAGATGGACTACCTCGCCGGGGCGCTCGAGGGCGGCTCGAGCACGGGCGCGTCGTCCGCGGGGGGTGGATCGGGAGGTGGCGCGTCGGCCCCCGCTCCCGGGCCCAACGACGAGGACCTCATGCGGTGGATCGCAGGCCACTACTTCGGCTTCAGCGGCGCCGGCGTGGCCACCGGGGGCACGGAGAGGAACCTCGTCCTGTGCGCCGGCGGGCGCTTCCACTTCTCCACCGAGTCCGGCTACTCGGGCGGCGCCGGAACCGCCGAGGCCTGGGGCACGGCCTCCCAGAGCGGTCACAGCGGCAGGTGGAGCATCCAGGGCACGCGCCGGAGCGGGCGCATCCACCTGGGCTACTCGAACGGCGAGCAGGAGACCCTGAGCTACGAGGCCGGCCCCGAGGAGGGCTGCTTCAGCTTCAACGGGGCGACCATGTGCTACAAGGCCGCGGCCCGCTGCGGCTGAAGGCTACTGGAAGACACCCTCGACGTAGGGGCGCATCGCGGTGGGGCTGTCCTGGGGTATCCAGCGCTTGAGCACCGCGCCCTCCGGGCTGACCATCCACTTGGTGAAGTTCCAGGTCACCTCGCCGGCGCCCTCGGGCTGGGACTTGAGCCAGGTGAAGACCGGGTGCTCGCTGGCGCCGTTGACGTCGACCAGGCCGTAGACCGGGAAGTTCACCCCGAGGTTCTCCTCGATGAGCTTCTGCTCCTCGAGGGTGCCTGCCTGGTTCATGAACTGGTCGCAGTAGAAGCCGAGCATCTGGAGGCCCTGGCCGGCGAATTCGGTCTGCATCTCCGCGAGCCCGCGGAGCTGGGTAGTGAAGCCGCAGTTGGCCGCGATGTTGACGATGATGAGGGTCTTGCCGCGGTAGCTGCACATGCGGGTCTCCTCGCCGCCCTCGCGATCGGGAGCTGAGAGAGCCCAGAGGCTGCCCGCCTCCGGCTCGGGGTCACAGCCCGTGACGGGAGCCCCAGCTCCTTCGTCCGCTGCCCCTTCGTCGGCCGCGGGCTCGCCGGCGCCGCTGTCCACGGCGGCGTCTTCCTTCGGCTCGCTCGTGCCTCCCTCGTCCGCCGGGGCGTCCGTGGTCGTGCCCGGGCCCGGGTCGGTCGCCTGGCCGCTCCCCGTGTCGACGACGCCGGCGCCGCCCGGGTCGGGAAGCAGGCCGCCCCCTCCGCCGGAGCTCTCGCAGGCTGCCGCGCAAAGCAGCAACACCGCCAAGCCGGCGATCGGCAGCAGCGTGACCAGAGAGAAGCGCCGACTATGACTTGCCATCGTGACCCTCGCACCCGTTTCGTTGTCGTGGGGGCCCTACGCGAGGGCAGGCCGCCCGTCAACGGATCTGGCTACGGGCGCTGGCGTGCTCAGGGCGTGCTGCAGTCGATCCTCACGACCTCGACGGGACCGAGGAAGCCGCCGCCCAGGTATGCCCGGTCGGCCTCGACGTCTATGGCGGAGGGCTGCGTCACCGAGCCGGGGACCAGGTCGTCGAGGACCTCGGTGGTCGAGGGGTGGGTGACGTCGACGACGGCGAAGCCCAAGGTGCCGCCCGTCACGTATGCCCGGTCGTGGAGGACCTTCAGCGCCGTCCCCGAGATGCCGCTGCCGGACTGGTTCGTATACGAGGTCCACATCCTGCCGAGGGCGCTCGGTTGTTGGGGGTTCGAGGCGTCCCAGATCTGGTTGCCCATGCCGGAGAGCAGGTAGAGGGTCGTGCCCACGACGTCGAGGGAGTCCGGGTAGGTCTCGTGGTCCATGATGGACCCCGAGGTGCTCGGGGCGTCAGGGTCCGAGACATCGACGATGCCGACGTCCGAGTAGCCGGTGGCGACGTAGGCCGTGCCTCCCACCACGCGGATGTCGAACTGCCCACCGCCCATCAAGGAGACGGATCCCCTGGCGGCCGGCTGGTCCGGGTCTGCGAGGTCGAAGATGCGAAGGCTGTTGGGACCGGCCGCGTAGGCCATGCCGGAGGCGACCTCGATCGCGGTGGCGTCCTGGGCGCTGGAGTCGTCGAAGTCCACGAGCGCCGGCGAGGTGGGGGTGGAGATGTCGACGACCATCAGGCCGCGCTGCGTGCCGACGAGATAGGCCCGGTCGCCGGCCAGGGCCAGGTCCTTGGTGTCGCCGCCGGTGGACACGTGGCCGGCGTGGGCAGGCGCGCTCGGGTCGCTGACGTCGACGACGCGGAGGCCGGCGTTGCCGTCGGCGACGTAGACGTAGCCGTCCCTGGCGCGCAGGGCGTTGGCGGAGCCGGCGAGGTCGTAGGCGTCCTTGACGGCGGGCTTGGTGGGATCCGCGAGGTCGAAGGAACGCAACCCCTTGCCGGCGGCCCAGAACGCGCCGCCTGACGAGCCGAGCGTAGCCTGCGTGCCTGGGAAGCGTGTCCCGCCGTAATAGATCGGCTGGTCCGGGTTCGCTATGCCGTAGACATGGGCCGTCGACGTGGTCTCGTCGGGGACCGACATGACCACCAGGTCACCGGCGAAGTGAGCGTCGTTCGGGTTGAAAGAGGAGCCGATGACCGGGCGCCAGATGGCGTTGCCGGTGCTGGGGCTGACGGCCAGCGTGATGATCCCGCCGCTGGTTTTGTCGGTGACGGCGAGGTTGCCTTGCGTGTTGACGAACCTGGCGCCGAAGCCGGTCTGGGAGAAGGTCTCCTCGGGGCTGTCGCCCATCGTGCAGCCGATGAGCGCGACGGCGCCGTAGTCCCGCCCGGCGATCACGAGGTGCTTTCCGGTCGCGGCGATGTCGGTGTAGCTCTCGGTGCCCCCGAGAGCGCCGACCACGGTGGCCTCCTTGGTCGGGTCGGTGACGTCGTAGACCCGCAGGGCCATCCTGTCGCCCACGACGTAGGCCCGGTCCCCGGATACGACCAGCGCGCGCGGCGTGCCGGGGCTGACCGGGGTCCGGCTCTTCTCAGTGAAGGCGCCGGGAGTGCTCAGGTCGTAGATTCCCAGCGCCGCTCCCCCGCCGGTCTGTGAGACGAGGAGCGCGTAGACGAGGCCGTTTGCGGTGGCGATGCCCTTGACGGCGTTGGGTGTGTCCATCCGGCCTACGGGCGAGATGGCGTCGTCGTCGCCGGCGTCGTAGACGTCGATGCCGAGCTCGGTGCCGACGTAGGCGAAGCTGCCCCCGAAGGCGAGGGCCTCGCCCTCCTGGCGCCCGACGAGGGGGCGCCCGGTGGACTCGAGCACCAGCTTGGGTGCGCAGGAGGCGCCGCAGGCCGGGCTCTCGATGGTCTTGTGGACGCAGCCGACCGGGTTGGTGCAGGTGTCCTCCGTGCAGGGGTCGCCGTCGTCGCACTTCGCGGCCCCGTCGGCGCCGGTCAGGCACTGCCCGTCCGCGCACCCGCACACCCCGCAGTCCATCACCATGGTCGTCGCCGCGCCGTAGCAGTCCGCCCACATCAACATGTTGCCCGTGCACACCGTGGAGGCCTGCTGGTTGTTCTCGAAGACGCAGCCCTCACCGGGATCGCAGGAGTCCGCGGTGCAGTCGTTGCCGTCGTCGCAGATCTTCTCGGAGCCCGGCTCGCAAGCGCCGGCGGTGCACTGGTCCTCCTCGGTGCACAGGTCGCCGTCCTCGCAGGGCTCGCCGTCTGTCTTGGCCGGGGTCGTGCAGACGCCGGTGGCCTGCTCGCAGACCCCGGGGAGGTGGCACTGGTCGAGGGCTTCACAGACCACCGGGTCGCTCCCGACGCAGTCTCCCTCGGAGCAGATGTCCGTTTGCGTGCAGCCGTCCCCGTCGTTGCAGGGGGCGGTGTTGTCGGTGTGCACGCAGCCTTCGAGCGGGTCGCATGTGTCGTCGGTGCAGCCGTTGAAGTCGTTGCAGATCCTCGGTGTGCCCTTGCACACGCCGCCGTCGCAGGCGTCTTGCCCGGTGCAGGCGTCCTGGTCGTCGCAGGGGCCGGCCTTCGGGGTGTGCTGACACTCCCCTGAAGAGCCGTCGCAGGAGTCCTCGGTGCAGTCGTTGCCGTCTTCGCAGACGACCGGCACCCCCGCACAGACGGTGCCGTCGCAGGCGTCGACCTCGGTGCACGGGTCGCCGTCGTCGCAGGGGCCGCCAAGCGCCTCGTTCAGGCACAGCCCGGTGGAGCCGTCGCAGGAGTCCGCGGTGCATTCGTTGTCGTCGTCGCAGTCGACCGCCGTCCCCACGCACGCGCCCATGTCGCAATGATCCGCCGTCGTGCACAGGTCGCCGTCCTTGCAGGGCTCTGTATTGTAGTCGTGGGCGCACTCGCCCGTCTCGCGATCGCAGCGGTCGTCCGTGCACGGGTTGTCGTCGTTGCAGTCCTTCGCGTTGCCCGCGCACACCCCTGCGTCGCAATGATCTGCCGTCGTGCAGAGGTTGCCGTCCTCGCAGGGCTCCGTGTTGTGTTCGTGGGCGCACTCACCCGTCTCGGGGTCGCAGCGATCGTCGGTGCAGGGGTTGTCGTCGTCGCATGCCTTCGGGGTGCCTGCGCACGCACCGCCGTCGCACTTGTCCGAGTCGGTGCACGGATCGTCATCCGTGCACATGCCCTGGTTGGCCGCGTGCTCGCACTCGCCGCTTCCGCTACAGGAGTCATCGGTGCACGGGTTC
>CAZQPP010000596.1:0-5077 GCA_964594295.1 uncultured Myxococcales bacterium
ACGCGGGGTGTTTCGCAAGCGAAACACCTTGTTTCGTGCCGAAACTCCTTGTTTGGCGGGGCGGAGGTTTCGGGACAGTGTTCATCTCTGATTCTCGCAGGTCACCCCGTCGAGCAGGTCTCCGTTGTTGCTCTCCCGGCACTCCCGGACCGCGCCGAGGCCGGGGCCGTGATCGGCCGACACCGCGATGGTGTGTTGGACCTCCGGGTCCTCGAGGCGGAAGGTGCAGCTGTGCTGCTCGCAGTCGCCGCCGAAGAGGTCCGCGGAGGTCTCGTGGAGGCAGAGCACGCGGGCGCCGAAGCCCGGCAGGCCGTCGAAGAAGGCCAGCGGTGCGCCGCGTGGCGCCGGCGCGGCGCCGCGGTTGCAGACCTCGGCGTGCACGCTCAGGTAGCCCTCCGGGTCGCAGTTGCCGGCGTAGAGGATGCGGACGGTGAGGTCCGCGGCGGCGCGTGGATCGCCGGTCTGGCGGTTCTGACGGAAGGCGTTGTAGCTCGGCACCGCCCACGGGCGGTGGGCGTCGGCCGGCGGGACCGTTCCGTCGTCCAACACGTTGGCGAGGAAGTAGGTGTGCTGGTGCCAGATCGGCCGGGAATCCACCCACGCGTCGCGGGCGTCGCCGTAGACCCTCAGCCACCTGTAGCTGCCCTGGTGATGGGCCCTGCAGACCTTGCCGTCGCCGGGGGTGTTGGGCAGCGGGTTGGTGCAGGTGTAGCCGCTCTGGAGGCCGCCGCAGCCCGCGTCGTTGGTGCAGCGGCAGTAGCCGGTGGCGCACTCGCCTGAGGCGCAGTCCTCGGGCTCGGTGCAGCGCAGGCCCCGGAAGTAGGGGTCGAGGGCAGGGCACCTCACGCCGCACAGCTCGTTGCTGCCCTGGACGATCTCGGTGCGGTGGTCTCCGTTCGCGTCGGCGATGATGGGGTTCTCGTACCACGTGCCGGACTGCCTCGCCTGGCTGAAGAGCACCTCGCCGGTGTTGCCGTGGTAGACGCGCACGTAGCACTCGTCGGCGTAGATGCCCTCGGCGATGCCGTCGCCCTCGAAGTCGAAGATGCTCGAGCCCGTGACCGACGACGAGTAGTCCTGGCTGGGCATTGCCCACAGGATGCCCGGGCCCCAGCAGCCGAAGGGAGCGGGGTCGCCCGCGCAGTCGAGGTCGAAGACGGCGTAGGCCCCGCGCCCCGCGAGGGCCGCCTCGGGGCGACCGTCGCCGTCGAAGTCGGCCACGGTGGGAGGCCCGCCGTGGCCCCGGTCGGGCGCAGGCGGGATGAGGGGCAGGTTGTAGGGGCCGAAGACGGCGCGTCCGGAGAGGTCCTGGACGCGGACCTTGCCGCCCTGGACCACGACGACCTCCGGCAGGGGCTCTCCGAGCCCGGCGACCGGGAAGCTCCCGAAGTCCGCGAGCGCGACGAAGCCGTCGCTGCCGGTGCCCCTGAACCACGACTCCTTGACGAACCGACCGCGGGCGTCGTCGAGGCGCCACACCCCGTCCCCCGTGACGAGCTCGCCTTCGCCGTCCGAGTCGACGTCGGCGACCACGGGCGTGCGGAGCCCCTGGGCCACGTTCTTGTTCTGGAGGTTCGTGGCCACCTCGCGCCCGTTTGCGTCGTAGAGCACGCCGCCGAGCATGACCTCGGGGGCCGGGTCCGGGCGCACCTGCACGATCGAGCACCCGGCGTAGCGCCAGCTGTTGGCGTAGGGCTTCGAGGCGCCCCCGCCGGCCTTCGTGGCGTTCCACATCACGGCCCAGGTCGCGCTCGCCTCGTCGTAACGGTAGGCGCGGGGGCCGCCGGAGGGGTTGACCGCCACGACCTCCGGCCGGCCGTCGAGGTCGAGGTCCGCGACGGCGAGGGCGGCCGCGGCGGTGACGGTGCCGGGCAGGGTGGCCTGCTGCGCGCAGGTCGCGCCGTCGATCACGCGGATCACGCCGCCGCCCTTGCTGTTCGGGGTGTCGCAGCCCGACGCCGCCGTGGGGACCAGGATGGAGGGGCGTACGGCGCTCGGGTCGCCGTCGAGGTCGAGGTCGGCCACCACCGGCGTCGCGATGAGGTGATTGTAGGCTGGGAAGGGGTCGCCGGCGGGCGGGCCGGACCACTCGCAGCGGATCGTCGGCGAGAACACCCCCGGGACGAAGGGGCGTACGCAGGCGCCGTCGCTCTCGGGCACGGTGCCTGCGGCGTGAGGGATGCAGCTTCCGGCGACGCAGAGGCGGTCGCCGAGGCACTCCTGGGTCTCGCAGGACGGGGGCTCCGGCATGCAGAGCCCGTGTGTGCAGACGCTCCCCGAGAGGCAGCAGTCGGCCGCGCCGGCGCAGGGCTCGAGCACGCCGGGGCGCACCCCCCGGTCGCCGTCGTCGCAGTCGCCGCCGAGGGGCGCCGTGCCCGGCGGGGGCTCGCACACGCAGGCGCCGGCGCCCGCAGCGCCGAAGCCGTCTTCGTCCTCGTCGGGCCAGGCCATGGCGCACCCGAGGGCGGCGCCTTCGTCGGTCTCGCCGTCGCAGTTGTCATCTACCCCGTTGCAGGCTTCCACGGCCTCGGGGTGGACCTCCCCCGACGCGTCGTCGCAGTCGCCTCCGCGGTCGACGGGGTGGGTGATGACGGCCGAGCAGAGGCACAGGCCGGTCGAGGCGTCGCCGTAGCCGTCGTGGTCGGCGTCCGCGAAGCGTGTCGCGCAGCCTGCGGCGTCCGGCGGGTCGGTGACCCCGTCGCAGTCGTCGTCGGTCCCGTTGCACGACTCGGCGGCTCCCGGGTGGATCGATCCGTCCTCGTCGTCGCAGTCCACCTCCCTCGCGCTCCACGGCGCCTCGGGGCCGCAGAGGCAGCGCAGCTTGCCGGCCTCGCCGTAGCCGTCTCCGTCCCCGTCGTGCAGCCTGGAATCGCAGCCCTTTGATCCCTGCGGGTCGGCGATCCCGTCGCAGTCGTCGTCCACCCCGTTGCAGGCCTCGGTGACGCCGGGGTGCACGGCCGGAGTGCTGTCGTCGCAGTCCTCGGCGCTCGCGACCCTGTACAGGCCCTCGACCGCGCACAAGCAGGCGGGGGCAGAGCCCTCGCGCCCGTGGCCGTCGCCGTCTGCGTCTTCGTAGAAGGGCGTACAGCCGATGGCGTTCGCCGGGTCGACCGCGCCGTCGCAGTCGTCGTCGATGGTGTTGCAGCGCTCCGTCGCGCCGGGGTGCACATCGGTCATGGAGTCGCTGCAGTCGCTCCCGTCCTCGGCCGTGTAGGGCGCCTCGGGGTGGCAGAGGCAGAGGGTCGAGGCGGGATCGCCGAAGCCGTCTCCGTCCGCGTCGCGATGCCAGTCGAGGCAGCCCTGTGAGCCCTGCGGGTCGGCGACCCCGTCGCAGTCGTCGTCGATCCCGTTGCAGACCTCGCCGGCGCCCGGGTGCACGGACGCGGCGCTGTCGTCGCAGTCCTCCGCGCTCCTGACCGGGTGGCTCTCGCCGGCGGCGCACAGGCAGGCGGGGCTCGAGCCCTCGCGCCCGTGGCCGTCGCCGTCTGTGTCCTCGTAGAAGGGCGAGCAGCCGAGGGCGTCCTCCGGGTCGACGACGCCGTCGCAGTCGTCGTCGATGGTGTTGCAGCGCTCCTCCGCGCCGGGGTGTACCCCGGGCATGCCGTCGTTGCAGTCGTTGCCTTCGGGCGCCAGGTAGGGCTCCGCCGGCTGGCACAGGCACATGCTCCACGCGGGGTCGCCGAAGCCGTCGCCGTCGGCGTCGCGGTAGCGCGTCGAGCAGCCGGTGGAGCCAGGCTCGTCGGTGCTCCCGTCGCAGTCCCGGTCGATGCCGTCGCAGCGCTCCTCGGCGCCGTGGTGGATGGTCGGGTCGGCCGGCGCGCAGTCGCTCGCGTCCGGGTCGCCGTCGCCGTCGTCATCCTCCTCGCACGCGTCGCCCGTGCCGTCACGATCGCGGTCCGACTGGTCGCCGTTGGGTACGAGCGGGCAGTTGTCGGCCGCGTCGATCACGCCGTCGTCGTCGTCGTCATGGTCCACGCAGTCCTTCAGGCCGTCGCCGTCGTTGTCGCCGAAGTGCTCGTCGATGCCGCCGACGCAGTCGTCGTCGAGCCCGTTGCAGCGCTCCTCGGCGGCGTGGTGCACGGCGGGGTCGGCGGGCGCGCAGTCCCGGTTGTCGGGGTCGCCGTCGCCGTCCGAGTCCACGATGAGGCAATCCTTGACGCCGTCGCCGTCGTTGTCTGGGAAGCCCTCGTCGACCTCGCCGTCGCAGTCGTCGTCGTGGAGGTTGCAGATCTCCTCTTGAGCCTCTGGCGCCTCGCACACGATGCCTCCCTCGCCGTCGCACACGGTCTTGCCCTGACAGGAGCCGTGGGCGGAGACGCGGTGGCAGGTGTCGGGCGTGAAGGCGTCGTCGGTGACCCCGTCACAGTCGTCGTCGAAGCCGTCGCAGAGGTCGACGGCTGGCTCGGTGGCCGAGCAGGCGCCCCAACCCGCGTCTCCCTCGCAGATCTGCGTGCCGGAGCAGGTCCCGTGGGCGTTCTCCCGCTTGCAGATCCTCTCGACGCCGGCGTCGCCCAGGGTGCAGCTGCAGTCCCCGCTCACCGGTACGCACTGGTCGGCCGGCTCTCCGCCTCCCCTCGGCTCCGAGCGGGAGCAGCGATAGCCCGGAGGACAGCTCCCCTCCGACGCGGGATCACAAGCGGTGCCGCAGCGCCCCCCCTCACCTCCCGGCGTGTCTACGCAGCTGTCCTTCGCGCCGCCGCACTCGTAGTCGGTCTCGCACGGAGCGCACAGGTCGAAGGCCGTGGGCACGCAGAGGTAGACGATGTCCGGCTCGGTCCCGCCGACGGCCTTGCAGGCGTAGCCGTCGCCGCAGTCGAGGATGCAGGTCTCGGTGCAGACGCCCGCCTTGCCCTCGGAGGGGTTCGGCGCGCACCAGCCCGAGATGCAGTCGGCGTTCTCGCCGCAAGGGCAGCCCTGCGTCCCCGGGCGCAGGTCGCAGTCGTTTTTCGGCTGCTCGCCGGTGTCCGCGTTGCCTCCGCCGGGGTCCGGGCGCCCGGGCCAGAAGGGCTCCTGGCTGCCGTGGTCTACGCGCGGCGCCGTGGCGCCGGAGGCACCGTCGAGCACGGTGAAGTGGAGG
>CAZQPP010000597.1:0-5057 GCA_964594295.1 uncultured Myxococcales bacterium
GAAGGTCTCGCGATGGCCGGAGGCGGTGGCGCGGGACGCCGTCAGGGGCGCCCGTGCGCTGCTCGCGACAGCCGACCGCGCCTCTTCGAGTGCTTCGGGCGAAGGAGCTGCGAGCAGGGGCGGGCTCGCCGCGGCGCACGCTCTCCTCGGCAGGCTCCTGCTCGCGCGTTACGACCGGGCGGCCGACGCGGTGCCTTACCTGCGCGCGGCCTGGGAGCACGATCACTCCAGCGCGGCTGCCGCCAGGGAGCTGATGAAGGCGCTCGTGGCGACCTTCGGCTTCGAGGAAGCTCACGAGGTCGCCGCGGAGACCGTCGTACGTCTCGAAGACCCCGAGGAGCAGGTCGCCATCGGCCGCACCCTGCTCGGGGCCATGCCCGCGGGCTCTCCGATCGACGAGAAGCTGCGCCACGCGCTCCGGGAGGCCTGCCGGGCCGTACCGTGGGAGTCGGCGTTGTTGGAGAGGCTCGAGGCCGGCGGGGAGGCCGCCTCGGAGGAGGGAGCGGCGTCCGCTGCGGAGCACACGGACGCCGCCCTCGACGAGGGCGCGGCGGTGGGAGACCTGCTCGCCGCGACCCAGGCGGAGCTGGCCGAGGCCAAGGCTCTGCTCTCGAGCGGCGACTTCTCCGGCGCCGGGGCGCAGGTCGAGTCGGCTCTGCGGCGCCACCCCGATCTGCCCGCCGCCCTCGTGCTCGCGGCCCAGATCGCCGAGGCAGAGGGAAGATACGCCGACGCCGCCGAGCACCTGATGAGGAGGATCGACTGGGCCTTCGACGCCGCCGAGGCACGCCCCCTACAGGTGCACGTCCTCGATCTCTGGGTGGCCTCCGGCGAGGCTGCGCGGGCCCGGGCGCACCTCGAACGCTGGCTCGAGCAGGATCCTTCCTGGGCGGACTCGATTGAAGCAAGATTGGGACGACTCCTCAAAAAAGATGTATAGGGCCCGTCTGGCTCCTGGGCGGGCCTCCGACACACGTGTGCGGGAGTGGCCACATGAAGGCACTGGGTCGGCACCTGCTTTGCGAATACTACGACTGCGACGTCGCCATCCTGGCCGACGCTGAGCTGGTCTCGGGGCTCATGCGCGAGGCCGCGATTCGCTCCAACGCGACAATAGTCGCCGAGGTCTTCCACCCCTTCACACCCCATGGGGTGAGCGGGGTCATCGTGATCGCCGAGTCTCACCTGGCCATCCACACCTGGCCGGAGCACGGCTACGCGGCGGTGGACCTGTTCACCTGCGGCGACACCGTCGATCCCTGGGAGGCCTTCGAGGTGTTGAGGGCCGGCTTCGAGGCCGGCTCACACTCGGTCCTCGATCTACGGCGCGGCATGGTCGAAGCGCGAAGCTCGGCGGCCAGCCTGCAAGAGATCGACGTCGAGCGGATTCGGGCGACGGCGTAGCTCCGGTGAGCATCTGGATCAGCGAGCGCTGGGGTGGGGCGCGCTTCTCGGTCGAGGTGAGGCGCATCGTGCACCACGAGCACACGGGCCTCCAAGACCTCTGGATCGTCGAGAGCGAGGGCTTCGGCCGCCTCATGGTCCTGGACGGCTGCGTGATGCTCACCGAGAGGGACGAGTTCGTCTACCACGAGATGATCGCCCACGTTCCCCTGCTGCACCACGCGAGGCCCGCGCGGGTCCTGGTGGTCGGCGGGGGGGACGGTGGAACCCTGCGCGAGATCCTCCGCCACCCGGAGGTCGGCCGCGCCACCCTGTGCGAGATCGATCGCCGGGTCGTCGAGGTCACCCGCTCGTTGATGTCCGACGTGCCGGCCGGTGCCTTCGAGGACCCGCGTGTCGAGCTGCGCTTCGCCGACGGCGTGGAGCTCCTCGCCTCGGTCGAGCCGGGCTCCTTCGAGGTCGTGCTCGTCGACAGCACCGACCCGGTAGGTCCCGGCGAGGTCCTGTTCACCGAGTCCTTCTACCGGAGCTGCCGGAGGGCGCTCACCGCCGACGGCCTGCTCGCGGTCCAGAGCGAGAGCCCCTTCGCACACTCGGATCTCTTCACCCGCGTCCAGGAGAGGATCTCTGCGGCATTCCCCTGGGTGCGCCCCTACCTGGTCCACATCCCGGCCTACCCGAGCGGCATGTGGAGCTTCACTCTGGCGGGCAGCGCTGCTCCGGCGCCCCCGGACTCCGAGAGGGCCGCCAGGATCTCGTCGACGTGCCGCTATTACACGCCCGAGGTCCACGAGGGGGCTTTCGCGTTGCCCGCATTCGTCAAAGAGCTTTTGGTACACAGATGACACATCAGATCAGCCCCGACGACGCCCTCGAGCGTCTCCTCCTTGGCAACCGGCGCTACGTCGCAGGCCTCTCCGAGCACCCACGCTCAAATCCCGAACGGCGGGAGGAGCTGCGAGGCGGGCAGAGCCCCTTCGCGGTCGTGCTGTGCTGCTCGGACTCCCGCGTGTCTCCCGAGCTCATCTTCGACCAGGGTCTTGGCGACCTCTTCGTCATGCGAGTCGCGGGGAACATCGCCCCCGACGCGGTCATCGGGAGCATCGAGTACGCCGTGGAGCACCTTGGCTCCACGCTGGTCGTCGTCATGGGGCACTCCTCGTGCGGCGCCGTGTCCGCCGCGGTCTCCGGCTACGCCGAGGAGGACCACATCAAGAGCATCGTCGCCGAGCTCCAGCCTGCGGTCGAGGCGGCCGCGGGCTCGGCAGGAGACGCCGTGGGCGTCGCGGCCCGGGCGAACGCCGGCATCGTGGCCGAGTCGCTCCGAGCTTGCGAGCCGCTCCTGGCGCCCGCCGTAGCGTCAGGCCGCGCGCGCGTCGTCGCCGCCTACTACGATCTCGAGAGCGGCGCGGTGGAGCTGTTGGGCTGAGGCGCTCAGCGGCAAGCGGGCGGGCGCCCGGGCCGCGCGTCTTACTCGGTCCCGGGCGTCAGCCGGCCCCGAAAGGCGGGCAGTGAGCGTTTCGGTGTGCTCTCCGGACCCTCCGGGAGGGGCCGCTTCGCCTTGCGGATCTTGGGCGGCGGTGGTTTCGCGGGGAGCCGTCTTTTTGATGCCTTCGCCCGCTTCGCGGCGGGCTCCCGCGGCGGAGGCGGGCTCTGCGCGGCCAGGCGGATCAGGCGCCGCACCGTGAGGTCGGCGCCCAAGAAGATCTCGACCTCCCTCTCGGGGAAGCCCTTCCGGTGCAGCACGAGCACCTCGGCGTCGTCGCCCGCCGGGACGCTCACGTCACAGGGGGAGATGCAGAGCAGCTCGCCGTCTCGGAGCACCCGCGTGCCGGGGGGCTCCGTGCTCAGGACCAGGCGCGCGTAGGCCGTGGGCGAGGGCTCTTCGTGTGCCGGAGCCGGCCTCGATGGGGCCGCGACCGGTGCCGCCGGCGCCGCCGGGGCCGGCGCCCTCTTCTTTGGCTCCGGCGCAGCCACGGGGGCGGCCTTGGTGCCAGCCTCGCCCCCGGGTTCTTCGGCCACCTCCCGGCCGCTGTCGGGCCACGCGAGGGCGATCACGGCGGCCGCGATGAGCAGGCCCAGGAGGAACCACGGCCTCCTCTGGTAAACCGGCTTCTTGCGGTATGCGGAGCTGTCGAAGACGTCCACGAAGTCCGGCGGCTCCGAGTGCTCGACGCCTTCGGGCGGCTCCTCCGCTTCCGGCGCCGGCGGGGCTTGGAGAGGCGGAGGCGGCGCCTCTTCTCCCAGCTCCGCCTGCAACGCCAGGGCCCCGGCGTTGCTGTCGCGGTCGGTGGTCAGCGGTAGCGCGGCTTCCTCGGGGTCTCTGGACGAAGGAGTGTTGCCGCGATCGAGAGGGTAGAGCCGCGCCACCTCGGTCGGCGGCACCGTCGGCTTTCTCCGGTAGCGCTTCGAGTACGCCGCCGCGATGGCGTGCGCCACGTCGATGTTGTCGCCGTCCTCGATGGCCTCGATGATCTCGACCACGACCCGAGCGTTGGGCGGGCGCTCGTTTCGGTCCTTGGCCAGCAGGCGGGCGTGGAGGGTCGCGAGGGCCGGCGGCAAGGACTCACCCACCGGCAGCGGGTCCTCGAGCGTGGGCCGCAGGTTGTGAACGTGCGCCATCAGCACCGCGAGGCGCTCGCCGGGGAAGGGCGGGTTGCCGGTGAGCATCTCGTGCAGGATGCAGCCGAGCGCATAGAGATCGGTGCGCTCGTCCACGTGCTCGCCGAGGGCCTGCTCGGGGGCCATGTAGTGCGCCGTCCCGATGCTCATGCCCTCCGCCGTGAGGCTCTCCTTCGAGCTCTCCTCGCCGCTGACCACCTTGGCGATGCCGAAGTCCATGACCTTGACCATCTCGCGGTGGCCGGGGGCCTTGACGATGAAGATGTTGCTGGGCTTGACGTCGCGGTGAACGATGCCGTTCTCGGCCGCCTCGAGCAGGGCGAGGGCCGTCTGCTTGAGCAGGGCGAGGGCGCGCCCGACCGGCAGGGGAGCGTGGATGGAGATGAGGTCGCTCAGGTCACGGCCCTCGAGCAGCTCCATCACGATGAAGGGGATCGCCGTGTCCTCGTCGATGCCGAAGTCGTAGATCCGGGTGACGTGCGGGCCCTTGAGCGCGCTGGCGGCTCTCGCCTCACGGTAGAAGCGCAGCAGGTGCTGACGTTCCACCAACCTGCTGGAGTAGAGGGTCTTGACGGCCACGGGCCGTTTTACGCTGAGCTGGATGGCCTCGTGCACGCGGCCGTAGCCCCCCTGGCCGAGCAGGCGGACTATCTTGTAGCGCCCGCTGAAGATCTCCCCGGGGCGCGCGCCCTTGCCCGCGCCGTCGGCGAAGTCGAGGGGCACCGTGCTCACGCCGTCGGTCGGGCACGTGCGAGCCGTCATCGCCGTCTCGCAGATAGGACACAATCGGAGATCCTGGGCCAACCTGGCGCTTCCTTCGTCACGGGAGCTGAGCAGCGATCATATCGCGTAACGACTCGCGGCCAAGGGCAGCAGCTGACTTCTCTCCGTCAGTCGCTTTTTCGATCGTCGGTGACGCAGTATCCGCCGAGCGGTCTTCCTGTCGGCGTGGCCGATACCGCGCCGGTGGCGAAGTTGACGCCGAAGACCTTGGTGCCGCCACAGTTGGAGCAGGCCGAGGAGGTGTAGAT
>CAZQPP010000598.1:0-1764 GCA_964594295.1 uncultured Myxococcales bacterium
CCGCTCGTGCTCCGGCACCAGCGCGCTCAGCTCACAGAGCTTCTTGGCCGCCAAAGAGAGCTGGTTGTTCTTCGGTACCCTCCGTCTCGCCAGAGCCTGCGCCAGGACCGCCCCGGGGCCATTGAACAGCTCCTCGAAGCTGCCGTCGCCGTGGATGTGGAGCTCGAGGTAGTAGTCGGGCACATGGTCGCCGGGGAAGGTCTGGTGGCCGCGCATGGTGGCCTTCAGCTAGACGTTGCGGTTGTCGCTCGTCACGCCGTCGTACTTCGCCGTCACTCTGGAAGGAGCTCGATGTCGTAGTGCTCTGCGGCGAGGACCTCGCCCAGGTCTCCGACGAGTCTCCCGTCGAGGGTGAACTTCCTATCCGGGTAGGCCGCTCTCAGGGCCGCCATGATCTCGAGCAGGCGCGGCACGGCTTCCGAGATCCTCATCTTCCGCGTGACGGTCGGCATGGTTGTGCCCTCCGAGGCGACCTTGGGGAGGATCGCCACCGTTTGCGGCGGCTTCAACGGCCTCCCAGTGGCTGGTGATGGTTGTCGTCGGTTGCTGCCCAATGGAGGGAGGGCTACCCTCTCGCCGTGGCTCGGAGGTTTCGGATGCGCGCTGCCTGTTGGATCACCGCCCTGCTCACGCTGTGGTGGATGGCTCCTTGCTGCAACGGGGGTTGTGGAGGCTCAGCAAGCGAGAGCGGCAAGGCAAGAGACATCGGGGTGCTGCTCGACGACGGAGGTCATCGCGACCTTCCCGATGACGGCAGGAACTACCCGCGCGACCGAGAGGTGCTGGAGGTTCTGGACGAGCGTACCGCAGCCGATGTCCTCTTCGGCGGACCCAAGTTTGGCCGACCTTGCCAGGGTCACGGGGACTGCGACGGTGGCTGGTGCGTGGAGGGCCCCGACGGGAGAGTGTGCACGGTGGATTGCATCGACTACTGCCCCGAAGGTTGGAGCTGCAGCGCGATTCGCCTGGGCGGCGGATCGGACCTGACCTCGGTCTGCGTCCCGAAGGAGGCCAAAGTCTGCGAGCCATGCGAGGAGCGGGCGGATTGCGGTGGCATCCCGGAGTGTGCCGCGCCGGCCGAAGCGTCGAATGGAGAGAGCGGCGGGATCTGCCTGTTGGCCTGCGAGGGCCAGGGCGCGTCCTGCCCCGGTGGCTTCGAGTGCGCGTCCGTGGATCTCCTCCCCGGCCTCGAGCCTGGCTGGGTCTGTGCTCCCGAGGAGGGTGTGGGCTGCTGCGCCGAGGCCAACGAGGGCGTGGATGAGGAGTGTTCGCGAGAGAACGAGCACGGCACTTGCCGTGGGGTCCGCATCTGCCTCGGCGCGGACGGCTGGAGCCCGTGCACGGCGCAGGTTGCCGCTGCCGAGGTGTGCAACCTGCTCGACGACGACTGCAACGGGGAGACCGACGAAGAGCTTGGAGTCCACTGTTCCTGCGGGGATGGCGTCTGTGCCGGGGATGGCGGCGAGGACGCACGAATTTGTCCGGCGGACTGCGGCACCTGCGGTGACGAACTGTGCTCCCCTGGCGAGAGCCCGGTCGACTGCCCGGACGACTGCTGCGGCGGTGGATGCGGAGACGGCAGGTGCATGGGCTATGGCTGCGGGGAGAATCCTGGGTCGTGCCCGGAGGACTGCGGCACGGCCTGCGGCAACGGGGTCTGCGAGAGGAGCGAGAGTCCGCAGTCCTGCGAGGTGGACTGCCAGCCGCACACCTGCGGCAACGGCGTCTGCGAGCCGACCGACGGTGGCCAGGAAGGTTGTCCCG
>CAZQPP010000598.1:1774-5050 GCA_964594295.1 uncultured Myxococcales bacterium
CGCCATCAAGACCTCGTTGGCAGGGGACAACTCAGGCATCGGCTTCGCCGTTCCGATCAACGTGGCCAGGAAGGTTGTCCCGAGGACTGCAGCACCGCGTGCGGAAACTGCATCTGCGAGGGCACCGAGGACTTCCTCCGTTGCCCAATCGACTGCGGCTACTGCGGGGACCGGGTGTGCAGCCCTTGCGGTCATCTTGGGGAGACGAAGGGCTGCCCGCCGGACTGTCCGTCCGCGGAGGAGACCTGCAACGGCATCGACGACGACGGTGACGGGGAGACCGACGAAGGCGCGTGCGACGATGGTAACGCGTGCACCGAAGACCTCTGCCAGCCGGGCACCGGTGTCTGCACGCATCCGCCGGTCGCCGACGCGACCGAGTGCAGCGACGGCGACTTCTGCACCCATGGCGATGTCTGCCTGGGCGGAACCTGCACCGGTACGCTGGTCGAGGGCTGCTGCGGCTCGGACGCCGACTGCCCGGACGACGGCAACCTCTGCAACGGTGTCACCCGATGCGACACTTCGAGCGTCAGCCCGGCTTTCTGGCGTTGCTTCGTCGACCCGGCCACGGTCGTCGTCTGCGATGTTTCCTCTGACACCGAGTGCGAGAAGAACACCTGCGAGCCGTGGACAGGCACATGCGGGTTGAAGGCCCTCCCAGACGGCGAGATCTGCGAGGACGGCGACGAGTGCACGACCGGAGACCAGTGCGGCGAAGGGCAGTGCGAGGGCGGCCCCGCGCTCGACTGCGACGATGACAACCCCTGCACGGATGATGGCTGCGACGCGGCCAAGGGCTGCACGAACGTGGCCAACGCGGGGCCCTGCGACGACGGGGACAAGTGCACGACCTTGGACCAGTGCAACGACGGGGAGTGCGTTGGTGGCCCCGCGCCCGACTGCGACGACAGCAAGGTCTGCACGACAGACCACTGCGACCCCGAGCTAGGCTGCCTGAACGATGCACGCGAAGGCGCGTGCTTCGACGGAAACCCCTGTACGGTGGACGACCGGTGCGATGGAGGCACGTGCACCGGAGACCCGCGGATCTGCGACGACGGGGAGAGCTGTACCGATGACGCCTGCGATCCACAGCTCGGCTGCGTGCATGCGAAGAACGAGGGCCCGTGCGAGGACGGGCTTGTCTGCACGGTAGGTGACCATTGTAGCGAGGGGAGGTGTACAGCGGGCGCCCCGAGCACCGAGCCGGAGTGCCGCTGCGAACGGACCGCCGACTGCCCTGACTCGGCCGACATGTGCCCGCCGACCTACGCCTGTGTCGACGGCTGGTGCAGGCCAATCGCCGGCACCCAGGTAGTCTGCGACTCGGGTGCTGACACCAAGTGCCTGCGCAACACGTGCGACGTGGCGACCGGCATCTGCGAGCCGCGGGCGATGGGGACGGAGGTCACCTGCGACGACGGCGATCCCTGCACCGAGGACGACCGCTGCGACGGGCAGGGCGCCTGCGCAGGAGTGCTGGTGGAGTGCGACGACGGGGTGTTCTGCAATGGCGAGGAGCGCTGCGACGCCGCGTCCGGTAGCTGCCCTTCGGGCCCGGCGCCTGCGGCCGCAAGCCCTGGGGCGCCATGTGCCGTCGAGCGCTGCGACGAAGACGCTGATGTCGTCAGGCTCGTCCCAGACCACGCGGCCTGCGACGACCTTGACCCATGCACCGATGATGCCTGCGACCCGGACGTGGGCTGCACGTACACCGCCAACGCAGAGCTCTGCGACGATGGTGATCCGTGCACGGCCGGTGACACCTGTTCGGACGGCGTCTGTGGCGGCATACCAGGCCCGTGCGCGTGCCAGTCCGTCGCCGACTGCCCTGACGACCGAACCGCGTGCAACGGGGAGCCCGAGTGCCACGACGGGCACTGCCGGGTGCGCGCGGGGAGCGTCGTGGCGTGTCCGGAGCCAGGGCGTTGCGAGCGCGTCTTGTGCGTGCCGGCGGAGGGAGGCTGCACCTGGGAGCCGAAGGACCAAGGCACGCTCTGCGACGACGGTGAGCCCTGCACGACCCAGGATGCCTGTGATGGCGTGGGACGCTGCCAAGGCGCGGCCGTCGATTGCGACGACGGCTTCTTCTGCAACGGCCTAGAGATCTGCACCGCCGGAGTCGGCTGCGAGAGCAGCCCCGCCCCGAACCTCGACGACGGAGTGGACTGCACCCTCGACCGCTGCGACGAGGTCGACGACGTCGTGGTGCACATGCCGGACGCAGCGTTCTGTAATGACGGCGACGCATGCACCGACGACGCCTGCGACCAAGAATCGAGTTGCCTGTACGAGCACAACGACTCGCCGTGCAGCGACGGCGACCGCTGCACCTACCCCGATGCTTGCTCCGATGGAGACTGCGAACCTGGGCCGGCGGTCGACTGCGACGACGGCAACGATTGCACCAAGGACACCTGCGACCCGGTGCGAGGCTGTGAGTACGAGGACGCGTCGGGGGAGTGCGACGCAGGCGAAGGTTTCGGGACCGGGCGTTGCGTAGCAGGTGCGTGCGAGCCAGCCGGGGATTGTGGGGACGGCCAATGCACAGTCGCAGAGACCGACGAGACCTGCCCGAGGGACTGCGGCCCGGAAGGGTTCGTGTACGTGCCGCCAGGAGAATTCGTCATGGGGTCGGCGGGCGACGAGCCTGGCCGCAACAATGACGAGGGCCCGCAACGAACTGTCCGGATCACGCGAGGTTTGTGGGTGAAGGCCACGGAGGTGACACAGGGGGAGTGGAAGGCACTGGTGCCAAACAACCCGTCGCACTTCTCGCCGTGTGGGGATGAGTGTCCCGTCGAGCAGGTGAGCTGGTGGGAGGCGCTGGCATACTGCAACGAGCGCTCGCGCAGGGAGGGTTTGGAGCCGTGTTACACGCTGACCGGTTGCGGCGGTTCGCTGGGGGGCGGTTGCTCGAACCACGACTGTTTCGGGGACTACTTCTGCAGTGAAGTAGCATTCGTGGGGCCGAGTTGCCTTGGTAATCGGCTGCCGACGGATGCGGAGTGGGAGCTAGCCTACCGCGCGGGTACGGTGACTGCGCTCTACAACGGGGCTACAGAGCACACGGACACGTCGCCTCTTGACGTGAACGTGGATTCCATTGCGTGGTACGGGGGAAATAGCGCTGCGAGCTACGCCGGAGCGTGCGACTGCGCCGGGTGGTTTGACGCGGCCACCAACTGCGGCCCGCAGCCGGCCGGAGGGCGTCAAGCGAACGGTTGGGGGATCCACGATGCCTCGGGGAACGTGTGGGAGTGGGTGTGGGAT
>CAZQPP010000599.1:0-5038 GCA_964594295.1 uncultured Myxococcales bacterium
TAACAGCTAACTGCTTGCCCGGTCGCCCAGCCCCCCTTTTTGCCAACGCACCCCCACCTTTGAGAGCGGGAGGGTGCGATGCTAGCCTGTGCGGCCGCGTTGGCGAGCAAACGCCGGCCGTCAGGAGGGCATTCGCGATGACCGAGAGAGCGAATTACCAGGGGTTGGGACACGAGAGGCGCACGCGCTGCTTCCGCGGCAGGCGCTCGGGGCTCGTCCTCGTCCTGTTCCTTGTCCTGTCGGCCTGGGGCTGTGGCAGCACCGAGGAAGAGCCCACGGTGGAGGACCGGGGACAGCCCCCGGGGACCGGTGAGGACGCCGGCGCGGTGACCGGAGACATCCCCGGGACCGACGGGATCCTCCCGGACGTCCCGGTTGGTCCGGGAGACGTCGGCGGTGCCGACGACGGGCCGGCGGACGCGGCCGACGCGGCCGACGTCTCCTGCCCTCCCGAGCCCCCGGAGTGCAGCGGGCAGCTCGGCGTCTGCGCGGGCTCGACCGCCCCCGAGCACCTGTGCGTCGCCGGCATCTACGAGGACTGCGACGACGCCACCTACGCCGGGCACAGCTCCGCTTACCAGGGGGTCGACGAGTACATCTGCGACGGCCTCGACAACGACTGCGACGGTGAGGTCGACGAGGATCTCGAGGGCTGTGACTGCGGCGACGGCAGCTGCGCCGCGGAGGCCGGAGAGTCGCTCCACACCTGCCCCGCGGACTGCGCGGTGTGCGGCGACGGGGAGTGCTCCGCCGGAGAGGACCCCGAGGCCTGCGCCGAGGACTGCTGCGGCGCGTGCGGCGACGGCCGGTGTGACGGCAGCGCTTGCGGCGAGGGAGCCGGCGCCTGCCCCGCGGACTGCGGCGCGGGCTGCGGAGACGGGAGCTGCGACCCGCCCGAGAGCCCGCTGAGCTGCGACGCGGACTGCCCCCTCGGCAGGTGCGGGAACCTGCTCTGCGAGGGCGACGAGTCACCCGAGACCTGCCCCATGGACTGCTGCCTCGCCGCCTCGGGCGCCCTCAACGAGCGCGGCGACGGTACCTGCGCCGGCGTCCGCTGCGGAGAGACCCCCGAGACCGTGCCCGAGGACTGCGAAGGCAGCTGCGGCAACGGGATCTGCGAAGAAGGCGAGGCCGTGGGAGGCTGCCCGGCGGACTGCGGCGCCTACTGCGGCAACTGCGTCTGCGAGGGTCTGCTCGGCGAGACCCCGCTGACCTGCCCCGTGGACTGCGGGCGTTGCGGTGACGGCGTCGTGAGCCGCTGCCCGCGCGCAGGCGAGACCTGCGAGTCCTGCCCCGAAGACTACGCCGCCATCCCGGACGACGACTGCGACGGCGTGGACGACAACTGCGACGGGGCGGCCGACGAGGGCAACTGCGACGACGGCGACCCGTGCACAGCGGATACCTGCGACGCGGCCTCGAGCGAGTGCACCTTCGACCCCGCCGCCGCAGACGGAGCACCCTGCGACGACGGTGACCCGTGCACCGATCCCGACACCTGCGCGGCCGGCGAGTGCACCTCGGGGCCGCCCGCGGGCTGTGACGACGGCGACGCCTGCACCGTGGACACCTGTGAGGCCGAGACCGGCTGCAAGCACGAGCCGATGGAGGGCGGCTGCGACGACGGCGACCTCTGCACCGTGGACTCCTGCGACAGCGAGACCGGCTGCGTGCACGAGCCCGACACCGAGCGCTGCGACGACCATGAGGTCTGCACCGACGACGGCTGCGACGCGACGACGGGCTGCACCCACACCCCCAACGAGCTCGCCTGTGACGACGGCGACGCGTGCACGGACGAGGACAGGTGCAGCGACGGCACGTGCAGCTCGGGGATCGCCCTCGACTGCGACGATCAGAACGAGTGCACCCACGACACCTGCAGCAGGGAGTCGGGCTGCGTGCACACCGACATCGCGCGCAGGTGCGAGGACGGCGACGCCTGCACGACGGGTGACGCCTGCAGCGGCGGCGTGTGCCGGCCGGGGCCTCCGCTCGCCTGCGACGACGGCAACCCGTGCACCGACGACTCGTGCGACCCGGAGGTCGGCTGCACCTTCACGGCCAACGAGGAGCCCTGCGACGACAGGAACCCCTGCACAACGGAGGAGCGCTGCTCCGGCGGGGAGTGCGCCGGCGACGGGGCGATGGACTGCGACGACGGCAACCCCTGCACCGACGACTCCTGCCACGCGCTGACCGGCTGCCGGCACCTGCCCAACCTCGAGGCCTGCGATGACCGCGACGCCTGCACCGGCAGCGACAGGTGTGCCGCGGGCCTCTGCGCCGGGCGACCGCTCTCCTGCGATGACGGCAACCCCTGCACCGACGACACCTGCGACACGGCCTCGGGGTGCCTGCACGCCGACAACGTGCGGCCTTGTGAAGACGGCAGCGCCTGCACCCGCGGCGACGCCTGCGAGGGAAGCGCGTGCAAGCCTGGGGCGCCGGTGGTGTGCCCGCCCACCGATGAGCCCTGCGCCGTGGCCTCGTGCGTGTCGACGGGCGCCTCCACCCACGCCTGTCTCGCCGTGCGCGACGTCGCGGGGAGCCCCTGCGACGACGGAAACCCCTGCACCGAGAACGACACCTGCGGCGGGGACGGGGCGTGCGGCGGCGACGTGATCCAAGGGTGCTGCGGCGAGGCGGATCCGACCTGTGACGACGGCAACCCGTGCACCGTCGACAGCTGCGACGCCGTGGAGGGCTGCCTCCACGAGCGACGCGACGACGGGGCGCCCTGCGCGGACGACACGGTCTGCGACGGCACCGAGACCTGCGAGGCCGGCTCGTGCACGGCCGGGGAGCCCATCTCCTGTGACGACGCCAACCCCTGTACCGACGACACATGCGATCCGGCGACGGGCTGCTCCTTCGCGCCGAATGGGGGGGGCTCTGCCCCCGTGCCTTGCGAGGACGGAGACGCCTGCACCGAGGGCGAGTCCTGCTCGGCCGGGATCTGCGGTCAGGGGAGCCCGGTCGACTGCACGGACGGCGAGATCTGCACCGACGACGGCTGCGACCCGGCGACTGGCTGCGTGCACACACCCAACGACCTCGAGTGCGACGACGGCGACGTCTGCACCGGTGACGACCGCTGCGCCGATGGGAGCTGCGCCGGTGGAGCGACCCTGGACTGCGACGATCTGAACGCCTGCACCGACGACGCCTGCGACGCGGACAGCGGCTGCACGCACAGCCCCAACGAGGCCGCGTGCGATGACGGCGACGCGTGCACGACCTCCGACGCCTGCTCTGAGGGCGAGTGCCTCAGCGGGGAGCCGGCGGACTGCGAGGACCAAAACGAGTGCACCGACGACTACTGTGATCCCGCCGTGGGCTGCGTGAACGCGGAGCGCGAAGGCCCCTGCGATGACGGCGACGCCTGCACAGAGGGCGACCGCTGCGAGGCCGGCGCGTGTGCGCCCGGAGCGTCCCGCGGCGGCGACGACAAGAACCCCTGCACCGAGGACGCCTGCGACTCGGAGGGCGGCTGCACCCACGCCGTCCGGGCCGGCGACTGTGAGGACGGCGACGCCTGCACCGAGGGCGACGTCTGCGAGGAGGGCGTGTGCAAGCCCGGGCCACCCGTCGACTGCGGGAGCTCGGAGCAGCCCTGTGTGGTCTCGGTGTGCGTGACGGTTGGCGAGGGCGCCCACGAGTGCCGGGCGGAGCGCGCCGAGGAGGGCAGCCCCTGCGACGACGGCAACACCTGCACGGAGCAGGACGTGTGTGCGGCCGATGGCGGTTGCGCCGGCGCGCCGGTCCCGGACTGCTGCCCGGCCGAGGACCCGACCTGCGACGACGGCAACCCCTGCACCGCGGACCGATGCGACGCGAACGACGGCTGCCTGCACGACCCGCGCGCGGACGGTGACGCCTGCCCGGACGGTGACGTCTGCAACGGAGCGGAGCTCTGCGAGGGAGGCGCCTGCGTCGCGGGTGCGGCCTTGGACTGCGACGACGGCAACCACTGCACCGACGACCTCTGTCTCCCGGAGCTCGGGTGCCGGCACGAGCCCAACCGCGAGCCATGTGACGACGACGACGCGTGCACGGACGGCGACACCTGCGCCGGCGGCGAGTGCGCCCCGGGGACCGCGCTCGCCTGCGACGACGGGAACCCCTGCACCGACGACGCGTGCGATCCCGGCGAGGGATGCGTCAGCACCGACAACGACGCGCCTTGCGACGACGGCGACGCCTGCACCGAAGACGACACGTGCGAAGGTGGCGACTGCAGCGCCGGCCCCGACAGGGACTGCGACGACTCGAACCCCTGCACCGAGGACGCCTGTGTGCCGGAGCGAGGCTGCACCAACACCGCCGTCGAGGGAGCCTGCGACGACGGCAACGCCTGCACCGAGGGGGACACCTGCTCGTCGGGGAGCTGCGCGCCCGGGGCGCCCTTGGACTGCGACGACTCGAACGACTGCACCGAGGACTCGTGTGATGCTTCCTCGGGCTGCGTGAACGCGCCCAACGCCAAACGCTGCGACGACGGCGACCTGTGCACGTCCCAGGACACCTGCGCCGGCGGAGCCTGCGAGGGAGGCCCCGCGAAGGACTGCGACGACGGCAACGCCTGCACCGACGACTACTGCGTGCCGGACTCGGGCTGCGTCAACGTCGCCAACGACGCCGACTGTGACGACGGCAACGCCTGTACGACGAAGGACCGCTGCGCCGAGGGCCGCTGCCGGGGCGCAGCGCCACCCGAGTGCGACGACGGCAACCCCTGCACCGACGATCTCTGCCTCCCGGCCGCCGGCTGCTCCACGACGCCCAACGCCGCTGCCTGCGACGACGGCGACGCCTGCACCGAGGGCGACGTCTGCGCGCGGGGCGCGTGCCAGGGCGGGCCGGAGATCGACTGCGACGACCAATTCCCCTGCACCCTCGACTCCTGCGACCCGCTCATCGGCTGCACCCACGCCCCGACGAGCGCGCCCTGCGACGACGGCGACGCCTGCACCACCGGCGACGCCTGCAGCTCGGGGCGCTGCACCGGCGGGCCACCCCGCAACTGCGACGACCC
>CAZQPP010000600.1:0-5031 GCA_964594295.1 uncultured Myxococcales bacterium
CTGCAAGATGGCGGTGCCCGTCTGCAAGCCCTTCGAGATCCTGGCTCACCAGGATGGGTGCTACGTCTGCGTGAACCCGGTCTCGTGCAAGCCCTGGGGCGAGCCCGGGTGCTCGCGAGACGCCGACTGCGAGCCCAAGGACTTCTGCGACGACTGCGCCACCTCATCGGACCCCGACGCGGATGACTGCGTGGCGGCCTGCATGCCCCACGGCTGCCCGACCGAGCAGGATCTCGCGTGTTATTGTGCCCGCCCCGATTGTGAGGAGGGAGGGGTGGCGGTCCTCATCAACGGCTGTTGGCAGTGCGTAGGCTTCGACGCCTGCCAGCCGACAGGCGAGGGCTGCGCCCCGGGGGCCGGACCATAGGCGAGATCGCAACATCCCGGATCGCGCCGGCCCTGGCGCTTGCCCGGAGGGGACGCGACCGCCTGCTCGATCGCCTGACCCCGGCCATCGTGGACGGCGCGCTGCGGGCCCTGGCGGCCAGCCTCCGCCTCCGGCCCTCTTGCCGGGGGCTGCTCTGGGGCGAGCACCCCTCGGGGGCACGACGCTCCTTCGACGCGGTCTTCCGTTTCGAGACCCTCGACGGGGAGGTCCGCGCCCACGCCGTCTTTCGAGACGGGCGCATGGAGGTGAGGAGGCGCTGCAGCGAGGCTCCAGACGTCGTGGCGCGCTTCCGCCGGCCCGAGCACCTGAGGGCCTTCTTCGCGCCGGGCGCCGACCCCATGACCATGCTGCTCTCGAACGACCTCGTCTTCGAGGGCAACCTGGCTTACCTGTCGCGCTTCGCGCACATCTCGGCGGCGGCCACGGCGAGGGGAGAGAGAGCACGCCTGAGCCCTGTCGACTCGACGCAGGGCTGGGAAGAGCTGCCCGTTCCGCCGGTCGGTGAGCCCGCGCGGACGCGCCCCGAAGGCGAGCTGCGCTTCCTGGACGACCCCTACCTGGCCGACCGCAGCCTCGTAGACTTCCCGCGCGTGCGCCGCCTCCTCGCCATACACCGCTGGGAGGTGCCCGCGCTCTGCGCCGAGCGGCCGCGCCTCCTGACCGACTTCGTGCTGGCGAACCCGGACCCGGAGCACAAGGAGACGCCGGCCCTCAGGCAGGCGCGTGCGCTGCGCCACATCCTCAAAGGCAAGCGCGCCATCGTGCGCGACGAAGACCTGCTCCTCGGCACGACGACCTCGAAGCGCGTCGGCGTGGTGCTCTATCCCGAGACCCACGGCACGACCATCTGGCCCGAGCTCCTCACCGTCGAGGGGCGCGCCATGAATCCCTACCGGGTCACGGACGAGGACCTCCACACCCTCGACAGGGAGGTCTTCCCCTTCTGGATGGAGGAGAACGTCCGGGAGTGGACGCGCCGGGAGCACTCGAACCCCGAGTGCCTGCGCCTCGACGAGCGCTTCGTCTTGTACTTCCAGTGGAAGACCGTGGCCGTCTCCCACACCGTCGCCGACGTGCCGGCCCTGCTCTCGCGCGGGCTCGGCGACATCGCCGCGGAGGCCGCGCGAGCGGAGGCGGATGCCCAGGACCCGGCCAAACGCGACTTCTTCCGGGGCCTGCGGGTGGCGATCGAAGGAGTGGTCGACTACGCGCGCCGCCTCGCCGGCGAGGCGGAGAGACAGGCGGAGGATCTCGTGCCCGAAGACCCGCGCCGAGCAGAGCTCCTCGAGATGGCCCGGGTGTCTCGCAAGGTCCCCGCCGGCCCCGCCGAGTCCGTGCACGAGGCCTTGCAGTCCCTGTGGACCTACTTCCTCTGCCTGCACCAGGAGAACACCAACGCCGGCCTCTCAATCGGGCGCCTCGACACCTGGCTCGAGCCCTACCTCGAGCTCGATCTCGCCGGCGCGGAGGAGGCGAGCGAGCGCGGCCGCCGCATAGACCGCGCCCTCGAGCTCATCTGCGCCTTCATGCTCAAGCTCACCGACCACCTGCCGCTGGTGCCAGAGGTCGGAAACCGGCTCTTCGGCGGCTCCTCCTCGGACCAGGTGATCACCCTCGGCGGCGTGCGCGAGGACGGCTCGAGCGCCGTCTCGGACGCCTCATGGCTCCTGCTCAAGGCCACCGAGATGCTGCGCCTGCGCGACCCCAACGTGAACGCCCGCCACGCCCCCGGGGTGAGCTCGGAGGAGTGGCTCAGGCGCCTCTGCGAGGTCAACCTGCTCACCCGCGCGACCCCCTCCCTGCACAACGACGACGCGGTCATCGCCTCCTTGCTGCACGAGGGCTTCCCCGTCGAGCACGCGCGCGACTGGACGGCCACCGGCTGCGTCGAGCCCACGAGCTGCGGGCGCCACTACGGCCACACCGGCTGCATCATGTTCAACCTGGTGGCGCCGCTCGAGATGGCCCTCAACGACGGGGTGCACCCCCTGCTCGGCGAGCGCATCGGCCCCCGCACCGGAGACCCGCGCGCCTTCACAGACTTCGAGGCCTTCTTCGAGGCCTGGCAGGCCCAGCTCGGCTGGCTCGTCGACCGAGCGGTGGAGGCCAACAACACCCTCGGCCGCGCGCACCAGCTGCTCCGCCCCTCGCCCCTGCTCTCCGCGGTCTTCCAGGGGCCCATGGAGAGCGGCCGCGACGTCATCGACGGCGGCGCCCTCTACAACTCCACCGGCGCCGCCATGGTCGCGCTGAGCGACGTGGTCGACAGCCTCGTGGCGATCCGCACCCTCGTCTTCGAGCGCGAGCGTGTGGGCTTCGACCGGCTGCTCGAGGCCCTCGAGGCCGACTTCGTGGGCTACGAAGCCCTCCACGCCGAGCTCCTGAGCAGGGTGCCCAGGCTGGGCCAGGACCACCCCCTCCCGCGCGAGATGGCGGCCCGTATCCAGGAGCGCGTGTACGAGGCCTGGCACGCCCACGAGAACTATCGCGGCGGCCGCTACGTGCCGGGTTACTGGAGCATGTCGAACCACGTGGCCTTCGGCCTGCTCTCGGGTGCCCTCCCGAGCGGTCGCCGTCGCGGCAAGGCCTTCACGCCCGGGCTCACCCCCTCGCACCTAAGCGGTGCCCCGCTGACCGAGCAGATCCACACGGTCGCGGGCCTCGACCCCCGGCACATGCCCAACAACATCGCCTTCAACGTGAGGGTGGTCCCCGGCGCCGCGGACACCCACGCCGAGGTGGTCGACAGGATGGCGGCCCACGTGGCCGCCTACTTCGAGCTCGGCGGCATGCAGATGCAGCTCAACGTCGTGGACACGGAGACCCTCAGGGCGGCCATGGAGCGCCCCGAGGAGTACCGCGACCTCCTCGTGCGCATATCCGGCTACAACGCCTACTTCACCGACCTCAACCGCGACATGCAGGTAGAGCTCATCGAGAGGATGGAGCACCGGCTGGGTTGATGGGGTGATGGAGTTGGCATCCGGCAGACAGGACACCCCGACGGCGCTCATCACCGATGTGAAGAAGAACGCCCTGGACGACGGCCCGGGGATCAGGAGCGTCGTCTTCTTCAAGGGCTGCCCGCTCGACTGCGTGTGGTGCCAGAACCCGGAGGCCGTCTCCCCGCGCCCCGAGCTGCAAGTCGTCACGGACTGTTGCATCCGCTGCCAGAGCTGCGTGGAGGCATGCCCGGATGAGGCCGCCCGCCCTGCCGTGGAGCCCCAGATCCGCTCCGAGTGCCGGATCTGCGGAGCCTGCGTCGAGGTCTGCCCCGGCGGAGGCCGCCGCATCGTCGGGGAGCCCTACGAGCTCGGAACCCTCGTCGAGAGCCTCGTGCACGATGAGCCCTTCTACCGCCTGTCGGGCGGCGGCGTGACCCTGTCGGGGGGCGAGCCCACGCTCCACATGGCCTTCGCCGGTGAGCTGGCCGCGGCCCTCTCCGCGCGAGCGATACCGGTCCTCCTCGAGACCTGCGGCCACTTCGCCTGGGCTCCCTTCGAGGAGAAGCTCCTCCCGCACCTCGACACGGTCTACGTGGACGTCAAGCTGCACGACCCGGAGCTCCACCGCCGCTACACCGGCGTCGATAACCGCCGCATCATCGAGAACCTCGGGTGCCTGTCCGGCGTAGCTTCGCGCCTCGAGGTGCTGCCGCGCGTCCCCCTCGTCCCCCGAATTACGGACGGCGAGGAGAACCTCAGGGCCATAGCATCCCTGCTCGCGGATCTCGGCTTCGAGCGCGTCGCCCTCCTGCCCTATAACCCGCTCTGGCACTCGAAGCGCCAAGCTCTCGGCCTGGCGCTAACCTACGCGCAGGAGTCCTGGATGAGCGAGGCCGAGGTGCGACGCTGCGTAGAGCCCTTCGCGACGCTCGGCCTGCAGGTCATCGCTCCGAGATGACCTCTACCGCGTCGGCCCCGTCCATCGCGCACTCGAGGGGACGGGTACTGGGGCGCGCGGTGCCCACACGCCGGAAGGTCGAGACCCTACCGTCGCAGTCGGCGTCGCCGTGGGCGCTGGCCGTGAAGCGGGCGGACTTCATCAGGCCCTCGCTCTCGTACACGTAGCCGTACCTCGGCTGCCCCTCGACCTTGAATTCCAGCGCCGCCCAGGTGGCCTGCTCCCAGAGGTCCTCGGGGACCGCGCAGGCGAGGCCTCCGGCGGCGTTGCTCCCCTTGCCCTGGGGGCAGCAGCGGGTGACAGCCGGCGTGATGCCCTGGGACCTGGGGAACTGGCAGAGCAGGAGGCCTCCGTCGGCGGCCACCTGCGGCGTGGCGAAGTAGAAGGCCGACCCGCGGAAGATCTTCGCGAGGTCGTCGATGGCCTCGGTGGAGCCTGCGCGCTGGAGGTACTGCGTTATGCGCGGGACCAGGACCACCGCCAGCACGGCGGCGAGGCCGAGGCCCACGAGCAGATCCGCGAGCGCTCCGCCCCTGGTGCCGTGCCACCAGTCCGGTTGCGCGGAAGGTGAGCGCGGTGCTGGTAGGGGTGCTTGCATCGTCGTTCGTGTCGGAGCTGCTTTCGCTGGGCTGAAGATCGACGGGAGCGTGCCACGAGCGTCCCGCCGGACGCAAGGGGCTGGGGTCAGGTATCGACACTTGACACTTATGCCGCCGGGCATAAGTGTCAAGTGTCGATAC
>CAZQPP010000601.1:0-4811 GCA_964594295.1 uncultured Myxococcales bacterium
AACATCTACACGGGCGGGCTTCGCAAGGTAGAGCGGAGCCGGCAGGCCTGCTTCGTCGACTACGTGCCGGTCAAGAACGGCTTCCTGCCCCGCAGCGAGATTCACCCGAACCTCTACGGGGGACGAGCCGGTCCCCCGCCGCCCGTCCAAGAGGTCTTCAAGGACGGCCAGGAGGTGATGGTCCAGGTTGTGCGCGACGCCGTCGGCTCCAAGGGCGTCACCTTCACGACCCTCATCACCCTCGCCGGTCGTTACCTCGTGCTCGTACCGGACAACGACAGGGTAGCCGTCAGCAGGAAGCTCCCGCCGGACGAGCGCGCCCGCTTCCGCGAGCTGGCGAACAGCCTGACCCTGCCCGAGGGCTACGGGCTGATCTTCAGGACCGCCGCCGAGGACCAGAAGAACAAGGACATCCTCGCCGACTTCGAGTACCTGAAGCGCCTCTACGCGGCCATCGGCGACCGCTACAACCGCAAGCGCGGCGTCGGCCTGCTCTACCGCGAGGCCGACCTCGCGCTGCGCTTCATCCGGGACTACCTGACCTCCGACGTCGACGTGGTCTACATCGACGACGACGAGACCTACGACAGCGTGCGCACCTTCATGACGCACGTGATGCCCGACGGCCTCGGCCGCCTCAAGCGTTACACCTCGGGCGTGCCGATGTTCGAGAAGCACGGCATCGAAGAGGAGGTCGAGCGGACCTTCGCGAGGAAGGTGCCGCTGCCGAGCGGCGGCGCCATCGTCATAGACCCGACCGAGGCCCTCGTGGCCATCGACGTCAACAGCGGCCGGATCAAGGAGAAGGACATCGAGGACACGGCCTTCCGAACGAACCTGGAGGCCTGCCGGGTGATCGCTCAGCAGATGATCATCCGGGACCTCGGAGGGCTCGTGGTCATCGACTTCATCGACATGAGGGAGTCGGCGCGCCGACGGGAGGTTGAGAAGGCGCTGCGCCAGGCCATGGGCCAGGACAAGGCGCACTACAGGATCGGGCGTATCAGCCAGTTCGGCCTGCTCGAGCTGACCCGCCAGCGCCTGCGCTCGACCTCCTTGGAGAACACCTTCGAGCAGTGCCGCCACTGCGGTGGACGCGGGCTGCTGCGGACGGCGACGAGCGCCGCGATGAAGCTGCTGCGCCAGATTCAGGGGGCCGCCGCCGGGAAACGGGCGAACGTCATCCGGGCCAGGGTCCCCGTCGAGGTGGCCAACTTCCTGCTCAACCGGCGCAGGCGCTTCATGGCCAGCCTCGAGGAGCACTACCGCTGCCACATCGACATCCAGGCCGACCCGAGCCTCGACCTGACCGACGTCACCATCGAGTACGTGAGCATGCCCCGCGAGGATCTGCCTGTGGACCGGGAGATCATCGTCGTCGAGCACCACGACCTCATCGAGGAGACGAGGGTGGAGACGAGGGAGGAGTCGGCGGTCGCCGAGCCGCCGCAGGCCGAAGACGAGCTGCCCTCGGTGGTCGAAGGGTGGCGTGAGGGCTCCCTCGACGTGACCGACGAGGCGAGCAGCGGAGAGCAGAACGGGGACCTGAAGCCGATCTCCTCGTGGTTCCGCAAGCTCTTCGGAGGCTCCGAGCGGCCCGCCGAGCCGGAACCCGCTTCCGAGTCGGCACCCGCCGCCGCGGAGGCTGCTCCGGCCGAGGCTCCGATAGTCCGCAGCACACGGACCGTCGGCGAGGAGGAGCTGCTCGCCGTGGAGGACCTCGACGTGTCGGTGGTGGTCGAGGCGGCTCCACCGCCGCCACCCGTGTCGACCGGCGACGGCGCGTCGGAGGACGCCGAGGAGCGCCGCGGGACGCGGCGCAGGAGCCGGCCGCGGCGCAGGAGCGCGTCGCGCTCGCCGGTCGTCGGGGGCTCGCTGCGTATCGCGGAGGCGGCGTCGAAGAGCGCCGAGAAGCAGGCAGCGGAGACTCCTACCCGCGACGCGGGCTCAGAGGGCGAGGAGGAGCCGACAAAGAAGAAGAGGCGCCGGCGCCGGCGGCGGCGTAAGCCCGCGGCCGCGTCGGAGGAGACTGCCGAGCAGAGCGCCGCCACCGAGCCAGCCGAGGACGGTGGCAGCGACAAGGACAAAGACAAGGCGGAGCCGGCCCCGAAGAAGAGGACCCGCTCTCGCAAGAGCGCCAAGCCATCCGACGAGACCTCGCCAGCAGCGAAGGACGGCGATGCTCCGGAGGGGGGCGAGGCCCGGAAGGAGAGCGCGCCTGAGGCCGGAGGTGACGGGGACGAGGTCGCCGCACCGAAGCGCCCCCCGCGCAAGAGGACGCGCAAGCGCAGCCCGCAGAAGAAGACGGAGAACGCCGACTCCGAGCCGGCGGCGCGGCGCTCCAAGCCCGCTCCCCAGGCGCCGCCTTCACCTCCCCTTCCTCCCGCACCGCCGAGCAAGCCCTGGGCCCCGGTGATCGACCTGCGCTCGCCTGGCGGAGGCGGAGAGTAGCGGGGTGACACGTGCTTGACATCAAACGCATCCGCGAGCACCGCGACGAGGTGGCCGAGGCGCTGCACCGCCGCGACCCCGGCATAGACCTCGGGCCGACGCTCGAAGCCGAGGAGCGGCGCCTGGCCGCGGTCCGAGAGCACGACGAGCTGCGCCACCGGCAGCGCGTGCTCTCCGAGGTCTTCCGCTCCGACGCCAGCGCCGAGGAGAAGTCGGCCGTGCGAGGGCAGCTGAAGGGGATCTCCGACCGGGTCAAGGAGCTCGCGGATGCGCAGGCGGCGGCAGAGGTCGACCTGGAGGAGGCGCTGCTCCAGATCCCGAACGCGCCCGCCCCCGAGGTCCCGGTCGGCGAGACCGAAGACGACAACCCCGTCGTCCGTGAGGTCGGCCATCGCCCGGACTTTCCCTTCGAGCCGAAGGACCACCTGCAGCTGGGTGTGGCCCTCGGTATCCTCGACCTCGACGCCGCCTCGAAGATCTCTGGCGCCCGCTTCGCCCTCTATCTCGGCCTCGGCGCGCGCCTGGAGCGGGCTCTCATGGCCTTCATGCTCGATCTGGCCGTGTCACGTGGCTACAGCGAGGTGCTGCCGCCTCACCTCGTCACCCGGGACTCCATGACGGGGACCGGCCAGCTCCCGAAGTTCGAAGAGGACGCGTTCGCGGCCAGCGACGGCCTCTTCCTCGTCCCGACCGCCGAGGTGCCGGTCACGAACATGCACCGCGAGGAGATCCTGCCCCCCGGCGCGCTGCCCCGGCGATACTGCGCCTACACGGCTTGCTTCCGCCGTGAGGCCGGCTCCTACGGCAAGGTTACCAGGGGCCTCATTCGCCTCCACCAGTTCCAGAAGGTGGAGCTGGTGCGCTTCTCGACCCCGGAGGCCTCGTGCGACGAGCACCTCGAGCTGCTCGATGACGCCGAGGAGGTTCTGCGCCGCCTCGATCTCCCATATCGCGTGGTGGAGCTGTGCACAGGAGACCTGGGCTTCGCCGCGCAGCGATGCTTCGACATCGAGGTCTGGTCTCCGGGCATGAACCGCTACGTCGAGATCTCGAGCTGCTCGAACTTCGGTGAGTACCAGGCGCGGAGAGCACGAATCCGCTTCCGGGCGGAAAAGGGCGCGCGCCCGCGCTTCGTGCACACGCTCAACGGCTCCGCGTTGGCGATCGGGAGGACGGTCGTGGCCCTGCTCGAGAACGGGCAGCAGGCGGACGGGAGCGTCGTGCTCCCGGAGGCGCTGGTGCCGTATATGGGTGGGGTGCGGGTGATCGAGAAGGCGGGGTAGCTCGCGGGAGAGCGTGCGCTCGTGCACGTGCACGAGTAGGGGGAAAGGTGCACGCGCAGGAGTACGAGTACGAGTACGAGTACGTGTGGGTGTGGTTGTGCGAGTGCGCGACTATGTAGAGGTGCTCTGGTGTGCGCCGGGCCGGCTGCACACAGCTTGATCGCTACCGTTGCTCCCTCCCGGGCCTGGCGGATTCACGACTCGGCTGTTGCGCCGGCCCGGCGCACACCAGAGCACGCCGGCGGAGAGGGCGGGATTCGAACCCGCGGTCCCGTGAGGGACACACGATTTCCAGTCGTGCACCTTCGGCCTCTCGGTCACCTCTCCGGACGCAGCTGTTGTGTGGCTGCTGGGTCGGTGACGGACGATCTCTGCGGCTGAATCTATCCCGGCGGAGAGGGCGGGATTCGAACCCGCGGTCCCCGTGAAGGGACACTTGATTTCGAGTCAAGCGCCTTCGACCACTCGGCCACCTCTCCGGGCTCTGAAGAAGCTCTTGAGCATCGCGCCGGCTTCCTCGCCCAAGACCCCGCCCGTCACCTGTGGTTGGTGGTTCAGGCGGCGGTCGTCGAGGATGCGGTACAAGCTCTCGACCGCCCCGGCCTTGGGGTCGCTCGCTGCGTAGACCACGCGATCGACCCGCGCCAGGACCAGCGCCCCGGCGCACATGGCGCAGGGCTCCAGGGTCACGTAGAGCGTGCAGCCGAGCAGTCGCCAGTCGCCGACCACGTGGGCGGCCGCCTGGAGCGCGCGGATCTCCGCGTGGGCCGTGGGATCACGCTCGACGCGGCGTGCGTTGCCCGAGCGCGCGATCACGGTGCCCTCACGCACCACCACCGCCCCGACAGGGATGTCGCCCGCGGCGGCTGCCTCACGTGCAGCCGCCATCGCCTCCTCCATGAAGAGGCGGTCCTGCTCCGGGTCGACCTGCTTGTCTTCGCCGGTCTCCATCGTTCTTCCTCGAGGCCTCCGCGGCGCGCCCAAGAGGATTCGAACCTCTAACCTTCGGATCCGTAGTCCGATGCTCTATCCAGTTGAGCCATGGGCGCGTTGGTGGTTACGGGGGCTCTCGATCGT
>CAZQPP010000601.1:4821-5030 GCA_964594295.1 uncultured Myxococcales bacterium
CCCCCGCGCGCGCGGGCCCGGCCGCGTCCCCGGGCGGAGCCGCCGACGCTGGGGCGTCGATGGCATGCTCTATGCCAGCAGGCCCGCCTTCGGGCCAAGGCCCCGAGGGCTTTGGGGCCAATCCGCGTGGGTTACTTCGCTCGCCCGTGGCTCGCTGCGCGCGTTCAAAAAAGGGTGTTTCGCTCGCGAAACGCCCCGCGTAGAGGTGT
>CAZQPP010000602.1:0-5022 GCA_964594295.1 uncultured Myxococcales bacterium
TCCGGATCTGTGGGGGCCCGGGGTTGGTAACACCCCGGGCTACCCGACACGGCTAGCGGCTCCCGCCCTGGAAGGCCGCTTCCAGGGCGGGAACTAGTCTCGCCGTTCTCCAAGAGCACACGACCGGGGCATCGCGCCGACAGAGAAGAGGGACGGGGAATGGAACAAGGGAAGGAGCACAAGAAGCTCTCGCGCCGTTCTTTCCTGGGCACGGCCACGCTCGCCGGCGCGGGCCTCGCCGGCACCCTGCTGCCAGGCTGTGGGGATGACGCCGGGGAGCAGGGCGCCACCTGCCCCGACGCCGGACCGGGCGGCGCGGGCGCGATCGACGCGGTGTTGGCGGACGCGACCGTCGACGCGGGCGCCGCCGCTTGTCCGGATCTCGCACTCTCGGAGGAGGCCGAGACCTGGGACGAGGAGGTCGAGGTCGTCGTCGTGGGCGGCGGCGGCGCGGGGCTCGTGGCCGCCATCACCGCGGCCGAGGCGGGAGCGAAGGTCCTCCTCCTCGAGAAGAGCGCCGCCGCCGGCGGGGCCACGAAGCTCTCCGGAGGCGTAATCCAGGCCGCCGGGACGACCTACCAGGAGGACCATGGCATCGCAGACGACTCCCCGGACAAGCACTACGAGTGCTGGATGGCCGCCTCCGAAGGCTGGGTGGACTCCGATCTCGTCCGCACCCTCGCGGACGGTGCGCCGGAGGGGCTGACCTGGCTCGCCGGGCACGGCGTCACCTACGGCCACGTCTACGCGGTCGGCGACCTGCCCACGGTCGAGCGCTCGCTCATGCCGGGGCGGCTGCACATCCCGGCGGGCGCCGGGGAAAACTGGAAGCAGACGAAGGGAGGCGGGCTGTACGTGGACCAGCTCGTCGGCATCGCTGAGGGGCTCGGCGTCGAGACTCGACCTTCCACACCGGTGGTGGCGCTGGTCGCCGGCGCGGAGAGCGGTGTCACGGGAGTGGTCGCTGGCCCCGAAGAGGATGCTCGCCGCATCAGAGCGACCCGTGGAGTCGTGCTCGCGTCCGGCGGCTTCGGGCGCAGCGCGGAGATGGCGGCGCTCCTGTCGCCCCGACTCGCCTGGGAGCAGCAGACCAGCCTCCAGATCGTCCCCCGCTCCGACACGGGGGACGGCATACGCATGGCCCAGCGCGTAGGCGCCGGTGTCGCCGGCCTCGGCGCCACTGTCTGCTACCCGCTCACCTCGGTAGGCAGGGTGGAGCCGGAGGGCGAGATCCCGGGAATCTGGGTCAACCGCCAGGGCCAGCGCTTCGTGAACGAGGCGGCCCACTACGGCTACGTGATGCGCGAGGTATACCGCCAGGAGGGGCAGGTCGTGTGGGCCGTCTACGACCAGCACGGCGTTGACGCGGGCGCCCCCAGCGGCGACCACGAGGCCGACACCCTCGACGCCCTCGCCGCCGCCATCGAGGTGCCCGCGGGCGCGCTCTCCTGCACCGTCGAGCTGTGGAACGCGGGCGCGGCCGCCGGCGAGGACGCCATGTTCCACAAGCGTCACGGCCTCCAGCCCCTCGACAGGCCGCCATTCCGCGCCGTGACCCTCCGCTACGCCAGCGTGGCCTCGGTCGGCGGGCTCAGGATAGACCCAGAGGCCCGCGTGCTCGACGTGGAGGGCGCACCCATCCCGCGCCTCTACGCTGCCGGCATGGTGGCCGGCGGTTTCATCGGCCCCGTCTACCCGGGCAGCGGCACCGCCATCACCGCGACTCTCGTCTTGGGGCGCATCGCCGGCGCCAACGCGGCCGCGGAGGAGCGTCTGGCCTAGTCTTTGATCTAGCTGTTGGCTGTTAGCTGTTAGCGGTTAGCCTGAAACCCTGCGCACTTGCGGCTGCGTCTCCGCTCGCGCCTTCGCGTTTCAGGCGAAGTGCCCACTTCGCCGAAGCAACGGGAATGCCTGAGCTAATGGCTAACGGCTAATGGCTAATCGCTTGTTCTGGGCTTAGTCGGGTAGCGCTTCCATTCTTGCGGCACACCACCGCCGCTGCTAGCGTGCCGCCGCAAACCGGTGGTCGGGAATGACGGGCACGGCAAAGGCGACGGACGCTGATCGCTGGAAGCTCTGGCAGCTGATGCTGCTGAGCTTCAGCGCCCTTTTTTGTGAGCTCGCGCTCATCCGGTGGGTGCCGGGCAGCGTCCGGGTGGCCGCCTACTTCACGAACCTGATCCTCATCTCCAGCTTCTTGGGGCTCGGCGCCGGGGCCCTGCTCTCGCGCTTCGATCGAAACCTCTTTCGCTGGTGGCCCGTCACCTTGTGCGCCCTCGCCGCGGCGAGCCTGATCTTCGGGTCTTTGGGGGTCCACAACCCACCGGGGGAGTCGGAGTTCTTCTGGGCCGGCGGGCCGTGGCACCAGGAGTCCGAGCGCATCGGGTGGCTCTGGACCCTCGATCTGTGGGTCTGGCAGTCCATCGCCCGCTACGTCTCGGGGGTGAGCTTCTACGTGGTGATCGCGCTGCTCTTCGTGCTCACCGCCCTGCACTTCACCCTGCTCGGCCACCGCATCGGGCAGCTCTTCAGCCAGCTGCCTCCGCTGCGCGCCTACGGCTTCGACCTCGGGGGCAGCGTGCTCGGGGTGCTCGGCTTCACCCTCGCCTCCCAGCTCTCCACGCCGCCTGTCCTGTGGTTCGTCGTGAGCGCCATAGGCCTCGGAGTCCTGACCCCCTGGCGCAGCGCCGGCGGCATCGTCAGAGCCACCCTCGTCGTGCTCACCCTGCTCCTCGTGCTCATCAGCAGCTACCGCTACTACTGGTCGCCCTACTACAAGATAGAGATCGCGCCGGTCACTGAGGACATGTTCCCCGAGGGCAAGGGCAAGGCCGACCCCGCGCTCCTCGGCTACCGCACCAGGGTCAACAACGACTACCACCAGACCGCGCTGAACCTCAGCCCGAAGCTCGAGGGGTATGAGTTCATCCGCCAGTGGCGTGTGCGCTACGACATGCCCTTCGAGGGGCACCCGCCGGGCTCGGTGCTGGTCCTCGGAGCGGGCGGCGGCAACGACGTGCAGGCCGCGCTGCGAAACGGGGCCACCAAGGTCACCGCCGTCGAGATAGACCCGCGCCTCGCGCGCATCGGCTACGAGGAGCACCCGGAGCGCCCCTACTCGGACCCGCGGGTGAGGGTGGTCGTCGACGACGCCCGCTCCTTCCTCAAGAGCTCCACCGAGCACTTCGACACCATCGTCTTCGGCTTCCTCGACAGCCACACCCTGATGTCGAGCTTCTCCACCCTGCGCATCGACAACTACGTCTACACCGTGCAGAGCATGCGCGAGACCGTCGCGCGCCTGAAGCCGGGCGGCCGCGTGGCGCTGAGCTTCGCGTCGGTTCGCCCCTTCCTCGCCAAGCGCCTGCACCGCATGCTCGCCGCCGCCCTGGGCGAGGACCCTCAGGTCAAGCGCCTCCCCCCATACGGCCACCTCTTCTTCGCCCACCGATCGCAGGACTGGGCGCCGCCCGACGACTCGGCGCTGGCGGAGGCCGCGCAGCAGCCGGGCAAGTCCCTGGCCACCGACAGCTGGCCCTTCCTCTACCTGCAAGAGCCCGGCATACCGACCCACTACGCCTTCTTCATGGTCCTCGTGCTCCTGCTCGGTGGGCTCTCGTTCCTGATAGTCGAGCCGGGCCAGCGCCAGCTCAACCTGGAGTTCTTCTTCTTGGGGGCGGGCTTCCTCCTGCTCGAGACCCGCAGCGTCACCGAGATCTCGCTGCTCTTCGGCTCCACCTGGGCGGTCAACGCCATCGCCTTCGCCACCATCCTGCTCGCCGTGCTGGCAGCCAACACCCTCGTGGCGATGGTGCGAATGCCGCCAATGTCGGTACTCTACGCCCTAGTGGTCGGGCTCCTGCTCTTCGGCTACGCCCTCCCACCGGGCACCCTCTTCACCGAGTCCTACATCCTGCGCCTGCTGCTCTGCGCGCTCGTGATCTACTCGCCCATCTTCGTCGCCGGGCTCATCTTCTCGAGCCGCTTCAAGGGATCGGAGCACCCGAACCTCCTGTTCGGGTCGAACCTCCTCGGCGCCATGACCGGCGGCGCGCTGGAGTACACCTCGCTGGTGGTCGGCTTCCAGCCCCTCTACCTGATCGGCGCGGCCCTCTACCTGCTCGCCATGGTCACAGGTCGCCGCGGGAGGTGAGCGGCACGAGTCGGAGGCCCGAAGCTCACCGCTGAGACGCTCGCGGCGACGCTGTGCTAGACTACCGGTTCGGCTTGTCCCAGCACCGCGGTCGCTGTCGTCTTGGAGTATTCGAGGGCGCCGCGCGGGCCGGGGAGGGAAGAGGCGATGGAGGAAAGCTCGAACGGCAACGCCCCCGCTGAGTCTCTGGACCTGCGAGGAGTGGAGTGCCCGGAGAACGCCAACAAGACGCTCTTCGCCCTTGAGCTGATGGACGAGGGCGAGGTGCTCGAGCTCATCTTGGACGACAGCGACCCGTGCAGGCGCCTGCTCGAGACCCTCGCGCAGGAAGGGCACGGCGTCGAGGAGAAGGCGCGCGACGCAGCTTCGAGGACGGTATGGATCCACAGAGCCGACGACTGATGGGCGGGCGGACCGCCTGCAGGCGCTGCGTCCTGCCCGAGGCGCCGCCGGACCTCGTGCTCGACGCGGACGGGGTGTGCAACGTCTGCCGGCAGTGGGAGCAGGTAAAGGCGAGCGCGGGGAAGGAGCGCCCGCTGGAGACGGACTTCGTGCGCCTGCTCAACAAGCACCGCGGGAAGGGTGACTACGACTGCCTCGTGATGTGCAGCGGCGGCAAGGACAGCACCGCCTCGCTGGTCTACATGAAGGAGCGCTACAAGCTCCGCGTCCTCGCCTTCACCTTCGACCACGGCTTCGAGACCGACGAGGCCATGCAGAACGTGCGCCGCGCGGTCGAGGAGCTCGGCGTCGACTTCCTGACCTTCAGGTCGACCTACATGCACCCCATGTTCAGGCGGGTGCTCGAGACGGGCTCGGAGGCGGTCATCTGCCACCTGTGCTCCATCTGGTACATGGACCTCACCTTC
>CAZQPP010000603.1:0-5002 GCA_964594295.1 uncultured Myxococcales bacterium
TCGTCATCGACCGTTCCCGCGTCCTCGGCAGCACCGTCGTCATCGACCGTTCCCGGGTCCTCGGCGGCACCGTCGTCATCGACCGTGCCCGGGTCCTCGGCTGCACCATCGTCCTCGACCGTGCCCGGGTCCTCGGCCGCGCCGTCATCCTCGACCGTGCCCGGGTCCTCCGCAGCACCGTCGTCATCGACCGCACCCGGGTCCTCGGCGCGTGCGTCGTCCACCACGGCGCCCGGATCTTCGGTGCGACCCTCGTCCTCCGCTGCGCCCGGATCCTCGCCGCTGCCCCCGGCCTCGGAGGGGTCCGCGCCGGCGTGGCCCGCGTCACGCGGACCGGCCCCGTCCACGTCGTGGGCGGAGAGCGCGCTCTCTTCTGCCTTGGAAGCCGACCCGGATTCGCACCCGAGCCCGAGGAACAAGCCCACCGTGAGCGCGGCAAGCGCTGCTCGAGACTGCATCATTCCCCCCTACCCCCCGAGCACCGGCAGGCCCCACAGCGTCACAAGCGCCGTGATGAGGGCGGCGCCCGCCAGGTTGATGGCGAAGCCGACCCGGGCCATGGAGGCTATCGGCACACGCTCCGTGCTGAACACGATGGCGTTCGGCGGCGTGGCGACCGGCAGCATGAACGCGCAAGAGGCGCTCAGCGCAGCCGTGAGCATCAGGACCAGCGGGCTCGTGCCGGTGCCGACGGCGGTCGCCGCGAGCACTGGCATCAGGATGGTCGTCGTCGCCGTGTTCGAGGTGATCTCGGTCAAGAAGGTGACGCCGAGGGCGACGCAGAGCACCAGCAGGACCGGCGGCAGCGTCACCAGCTTGCCGAGGAGCGAGCCCACGTAGGCGCTCAGGCCCGTGCTCTGGAAGGCGCCCGCGAGGGCGAGGCCGCCGCCGAAGAGGATGAGGATGCCCCAGGGGATCTGCACGGCGGTCTTCCAGTCGAGCAGGCGGGCCGGAGCGCGCGCGGGGGATCCGGCGCTCCCAGCGACCTCCGGCGGCTCTCCGCCGGCGGGCACCAGGAACATCGCGAGGGCGCCAGCGACAGCCACGGTGCCGTCGTCCGCGACCTTGGAGAGGCCGAGCAGGTCCGCCCAGCCCGGGATGGTCAGGAGATCGCCGACGGGAATGGAGCGGCGGAAGATCCACGCGGCGGCCACGAGGCCGAAGATCAGCGCGAGCCGGCGCTCCGGGGAGCTGGCCGGGCCCAGCTCGGCGCGGGCGGCGGCGATGCGCTCGCGAGCACCTCTCACCTCGCCGCGCGGCAGGCGCCCGACGACCGACACGAGGTACCACCACACGATGGCGAGGAAGACCACCACGAGCGGCACGCCGACCATCATCCAGCGCACGAAGGTGATAGGCGCGGCCTCCGGGAAGGACTCCTGGTAGATGCCCAGGAAGACGATGTTCGGCGGCGTGCCGATGGGCGTGCCGATGCCGCCGATGTTGGCCCCGTAGGCGATGCCCAAGAGGAGCACGAGGCCGAGCTTCTTCGCGAGCTCGGGGGTCTCGTCTCTGACCTGGGAGAGCACGGCCAGCGCGATGGGGAGAATCATCAGCGTGGTCGCCGTGTTGGACACCCACATGCTCAGCACGGCGGTCGCCGCCATGAAGCCCAAGACCATGCGCCGCGGGCTCAGCCCGACGCGGCTGATGGTCATGAGGGCGAGGCGACGGTGCAGGCCCCAGCGCTCGATGGCCAGCGCCATCATGAAGCCGCCCAGGAAGAGCATGAGCAGGGGGTGGCCGTAGGCGCGCGAGACCGTCGCCATCGGGCTCACCCCGAGGAGAGGGAAGGCCACGAGCGGCAGCAACGAGGTCGCGGGGATGGGGATCGCCTCGGTCACCCACCAGCAGGCCATCAGCAGGGCGACGCCCGCGGTGGCCATGGCCGCCGAGCTCAGCTCCGCCGGAGCCTCCACGAGGCCCACCGTGGGCAGGCAGAAGAGCGCAAACAGGGCCGCGCCGAGCCAGAAGCCGATGCGCGGCGCCCGGGAGGAGGCGCTCCTATTGGGTGTGTCCCGCATCACCCAGCAGAGCCATCGGCAGCCAGCCACCAGTGCAAAGCTCTGCGCCAGCCTCGGGCTCGCCTTCGGCAATGGCGCATCCGCCCTTGCGGATGCTGCCCCCAGATAGCGCGCCATCGAGGCCAAGCCCCGATGGCTTGGGACCAATCCGCTTGGGTTACTTCGCTCGCCTGCGGCTCGCTGCGCGCGCTCAGTCCAGAGGCCTGAGCGCTTGCGATCCTGTCGTCGCGCGTCAAGAGGGACTCACCCCTTTTTTTCGCGAAGCTGTCCGAGGCGGCCGTTTCCGTCACTGGGCGCCGCCAGTGCAGCTGACCGGGGCGCCGTGCAAGTCGACGGATATGCCGGCCCCACCGGCCTGGCCCTGGCTGGGACCGCCCGCCCCGCCCGAGCCCCTCGCCGAGTAGCTCATGCCGGAGCACGCGGGGCTCGCGCTGCCCTCGACGAAGAGGCCCACCGAGGGGCCGCCGCCGCCGCCGCCGCCGTGACCGCCGCGACCGCCGAGGCCGCCGGCGCCGCCCTTGCCGCCCTTGGCGCCTTTGTCGTTCGCCGTGGTGTTTCCGCCCGCGCCCGGCTCCCCGCCGTCACCGCCCTTGCCCGCGGCGCCGCCGTTGCCGCCGCTGCCGCGGACCAGCTCACAGCGCTTGAAGGTCGGGCCCGCGTTGAAGACGAAGGCGGCGAAGGACGCGCCACCTCCGCTGCCGTGAGTGCCCTGGTATCCGCCACAGCCGCCGCTGCCTCCTCCTCCTCCTCCGCCGCCCCACCAGGAGCAGCCGAAGGCGCCGCCGTCGTCGCCGCTCCCGCCGCCGCCGCCGCCGCCGCCCGTACCGTGGCCGCCGGGCGTCCCGTCGGTGCCGTGGGAGGGGTTCCACCGTCCGGCCGCGTTGACGCTGCCGAGGCCGTTGCCGCCCGTGCCGTCGGCGCCGTCAGCACCTGGCTTACCCGCGCCGCCGTCATGTCCGGCCTTACCGTCGCACCCGCGCTCGCCACCCATGCCGTGGTTCGGAGGGTTGCTGACCGCGGCGCCGTGCCCGTCCTGTGCGCAGTCCTCGGCGCAGCCCGAGTCCCCGCCGCGACCGCCTGCCGCGCTCTGGCCCTCACACTTGCCCTCGCCTCCGGCTCCACCGTAGCCGCCGTACTGGTCCTTCTCGTTGCAGCTGCAGTCGGAGGTGTTCACGGCCGTGCCGGTGCTGCCCGCGGCGCCCGCCTTGCCGAGGTCGCCGTTCTCGCCGGCCATGCCGGGGCCGCCGTCGCCGGCCGCGATCTGCACCTGCTCGAAGAGCAGGCCGCTGCCGCTGTTGGTGATCCGGAGCGCCACCGAGGATCCCGACGGAGAGCTGTTGTTGCCGCTCTCGACGGTCAGGCCCTGCACCACCGTGTCGTTGGTGATGCCCTCGGCCGTCATGGTCACGATGTCTCCGAAGCCGTCGGGCACGCTCCAGCGAATGATGGTCTCGCGGAGGTCGATGTCCCGCGACCAGCCGGAGACGGCCAGCTCCCCCTCCTCGGGCGCCTCGTACCCACCGTAGACCGATATGCCTGGCCGGACGCGGAGCTGCGTGTTGTAGGTGCCCTCGGCGATGAGGACCGCGGTCCGCCCGTTCTCCTCGGCGAAGGTGAGCGCCGCCTCCACGCTGCGGAACGGGTTGGCGCGGTCGCCGTGGGTGTTTCCTTCGTCGTAGCCGGAGCGCGCGACGAAGACGCTCCTGTCAGCGTCGCCGTCCACACCGTCGCAGTCGCGGTCCTTCGCGTCCACGTCGGGCGGATCGTCGTCTGCGGCGAAGCTGCACTCGTACTCGCAGCCGTTCTCCTCCGCCCCGTCGATGTCGACGAAGCCCACCTGGCAGGTCCCCATCTCGCACTCGCCGCCGGAGCAGGCTCCGCGGGCGTTCGGGTAG
Source organism: uncultured Myxococcales bacterium (assembly GCA_964594295.1). Classification (GTDB taxonomy): domain Bacteria; phylum Myxococcota_A; class UBA9042; order UBA3505; family UBA3505; genus CAZQPP01. The sequence continues at coordinate 3,920 of CAZQPP010000603.1, forward strand.
CCGCACTTGTTGCCGCAGACCCCGCAGTTGTCGGGGTCGTTCTGGTAGTCCGTGCCAAGCGCGCAGCCGCAGGAGCCGCTCAGGGGCTTGCACTGCTTGCCGAGCGACGGGCCGCCGGGGTTGTCGGGGTCCTCCACCTCGAGGCAGTCGAAGTCCGGCGGGCAGTCGTCCTGGACCTCGCACTGCCGGCCGCAGTACTTGCCGTCGGGGTACTCGAGGCAGAGGTCACCGGCCACGTTGCAGTCGATGTGGCGGTCGCAGGAGTCGCACAGCGAGTCGACGGGGGGCACGCAGATGAAGATGACGTCGGGCTCCGTGCCGGCGACCCCCCTGCACTGCCAGCCGTGACGGCAGCTCCCGAGGCAGCGCACGGTGCACACGAAGGCGTGGGGGCCCTCGTCAATCGGGATGCAGAACCCGGAGGGGCAGTCGTCGCCGGTGCTGCAGGGCTCCAAGAAACCCTCCGCGGCCTCGGCGTCGGTCCTCTCACCGAAGGCGTCTTTTCCGCGCTGGTCCACGCCGTCGTCGCCCGAGGCGACCTTGACGTCCGACTCGATCTCGCCGAAGTCGGTGAAGGGGGTGAGCCCGGTGTCCCCGTCTCCCCCGGAGGCAGGCCCCTGCAACACGCCGTCCTCCGAGCCGCAGGCCGCGGCGAAGAGCACGAGCAGGAAGATGACCGGCGTCCTTGCCTTGTGCTTTGACTGCGCCCCACTTGACCCGCGGAATCCCGGCCGCAAGCGTTCAGGCCTTCGCCTGAACGCGCGCAGCGAGCCGGAGGCGAGCGAAGTAGGCCAAGCGGATTGGCCCCAAGCCATCGGGGCTTGACCCCGATGGCGCGCGAGCCGAAGGCGAGCCCATACCGACGCCGAGCCTTGCACCGGCGGCCGAGCGGCGATGGCTCCGCCCGGTGATGTGGAACACATCCTCAATTTCCCGACCCCGCGTTCAGATCCGTCACGTTCATGCCCGCCGGGTAGCCGTAGGAGACGAAGCGGTCATAGCCGTGCACCATGACGCCAAATGGCGCCGTCCCCGTCGCCCGGTGCACCCCCTCCTCCATGCCGAGCTGCACGATGCGCCAGC
>CAZQPP010000604.1:0-4994 GCA_964594295.1 uncultured Myxococcales bacterium
CCCTGGAACAGGAACCAACACCCGGCGCCGCCACGCTCGAATGTCTCCTCGACGATCGGCACCCTGTTCGGATCCAGGCGCGCCGGGTCACCGCCCCGCGCCACGACCTCCCCGTCCGGAACGCCGTCGCAGCTGCTGTCCGGTCGCGCAGGGTCGCTGGAGTGCCCGTAGGCCTCCTCACCGTCCTCGAGCCCATCTCCGTCGGAGTCGGCCAGCCACGGGAGGCTGCCGAACAGCTCCATCTCCTCGCCATCGAGCAGGCCGTCACCATCGCTGTCCGCGACCGTCGGATCGAGGCCGAGCCCACTGCCGGCCATCTGTGCCTCCTGCCCATCCGACAGACCGTCCCCGTCCGTGTCCCGGAGGCCCGGGTCCGTCCCGCAGCACGCGCCCTCCAAGCCGTCATAGAGGCCGTCGCCGTCCGAGTCCGGGTCTACGATGTTCTTGAGGCCGTCCGAGTCGCTGTCCCGACTCCACCACTCCCCCGACAGCCTCGCCGCCTCCTCGCCGTCGTCCATGCCGTCGAGGTCGGTGTCGACGAGCAGCGGGCTCGTGCCGTAGAGGAACACCTCGTCACCATCCGTGAGCCCCTCTTCGGCAGAGTCGCTGTGTGCGTTGCCGGGGTCCGTTCCGCGCAGCTCCTCGTCCCAGTTCGTCAGCCCGTCATCGTCTTCGTCGTCGTCGACGAGGTACTTCACGGAGCTGCTGAGCGATTTGACGGTCACCTGATAGGGACCTGCGGCCCGACAGCCCCCTCTGGCGGAGACGCTCACCAGGTAGCTCTCGCCAGGCTTGGCAGGGCGCAGCTCGATCAACGACTCTCCCTCAGCCACCTCGTCCCCGGTAGTGCCGTCTGACGTGTTCTCCGGATCCTCGCCATCCCAGGTGAAGAGCGAGAGCCTGTTCTGGTTCAACCTGACCCCGCCCACGCCGTGAGCGACGTCGTAGTTGAGCTCGACCCGGACGACCAGGTAGCCGCTCGCCCTGCGCATGGTGGGCGTGGTGAACTCGTAGAAATCCACGTCCTCGGTCGCTGGGATGAGGTAGCGCGAGGTGTTGCAGTCCCAATCGTGGTGGAGCTCCCCGTCCACCACGACAGTGCCCCCGACGGCGACCATTCCGAGGCGCTTGACGGCCATCCCGCTGCCGCCCTCGCTCTCGTCGACGACCCTGACCCCCACATCGCACTCGTCCCAGACGCCGTCTGAATCTGCGTCGTTCTTCGCGAAGCTGTAGCGCTTCGGGCAGCCGTCACAGTCGTCTCCCCAGTCATCTCCGTCGGCGTTGATCTGCTTTGGGTTTGGGACCTTCATGCAGTTGTCCCGATGATTGAGGAGCCCGTCTCCGTCCAGGTCCACGCGCTGGCGTTGGGCCTTTGCTTTGCGGCCGATCTCGGCCGCGGCCTCGCAATCTCCGTCCACCAGGCACGAGCTCACAACGCGCTTGAAGTACTCCGGATAGCCGAGCTTCATCTTCTCGAGGCACAGGCACGCGATCTGCTCCATGGCCTCGTGGCACTCCGTGTCCTTCGGATCGCAGCTCGGTATCGACGCCAGCGTCAGGCGGCGGGCAACGAGCGCCTTGAGGGGGTAGGAGCCGAACGCGGTCCTCCGCTGGAGGTAGATGTCGAGGCAGTCTTCCGGCGCCAGGTCTCCCGCCTCGATCAGGTCGGCGGCTCGCTCGGTGCACGACTGCTCCCCCTGTTCGGGATCTTCCGCTGCCCTCTCGGCTCTCTCCGCTTCCTTGTCCACATTGGCCAGGGTGCTGACGGGGACGATGATCACCTCACTCGGTGCGGGTGTCTGGCCGCCAGGCTGCGGCGGTTTCTGCGTGTTCTTGCAGACCGGGACCGCGTCGCACCCTTCCGGGCAGCGCTCGACCAGGCAGTAGACCAGGATGATCTCCTCTGCGAGGCGGGCCATGTCGGAGTGCATCTCATCGAGCATGCACTCCCCCGCGAGGCGGCACAGCTGGCTCCAGGCCTCGTCGGACTCCACGAAGGGAGCAACCAGCTGAGCCATTACGCAACGAGGGAAATTGGGCGGCCACAGCCAGTCCCAGAAGCTACAGGTGTCGACAGAGGGCTTCTCTTCGCAGGGCCTGCACTGCGTTTCCGCGAGGCCGGCCGCCGGGACGAGCACCATGGGGGCGAGGAGCACGACGCAGGCCAAGACAGCGCTGATCCTGAGCATTCGCCTCTCCCTCGTTCCGTCCCTCAACAGCCAAGACGCGGCGGCGCCCACGCCCCTTTCGCGGCGACACGACGCTGGCATCAGTGAAGGCACAGGTCAAGACCCGGTGAGCCTGCACCCGGTGAGATCGTAGCTCCGGGCAGGTCCGCAGATCTCGACAGTAGAGCGGGGCGGGAGGCGGGAGGACCCGCCGCTACCCGGGGCCGGGAGGACCCGGCCTAAAGGGGGGCCGGCGGGAGGACCCGCCGCTACCCGGGGCCGGGAGGACCCGGCCTAAAGGGGGGCCGGCGGGAGGACCCGCCGCTACCCGGGGCCGGGAGGACCCGGCCTTACTGCACCGGCGGACAGACCGGGTTGACGTCCCCCGGCGTGCCGAAGTTGTTCGGCGCGTAGCTGACCACCGCGTTGTCCGGCGCCCGGCACCACTTGGTCGGGTCGTCGTTGTAGGTGGCGTTCAGCTCCCCCTCGGCCGGGATATGGAGCTGCCAGGAGCGGCCGTTTCCGATGCCCTGGAAGGTGCCCTGGGGGATGATGATCTCGTCGATGATGTCGGTGGACTGGGCGCTGATGAGGCGCAAGCGCACGTGCTTGTTGTTGGTCACGCGGATGTCGCCGCCGTAGATGATGTCCACGACGATGCCTCCGTTGCCCTGGAAGTCTGCGCTGCGGCCGAGGATGGTGCGGCCCGGGTAGGCGGCGTCGACCTCCTGGGTGAGCACGGCGCTGCCCGTCGGCAGCGCGGGCGGGCTCTCCCCGTCCGACCACGAGGCCAGCGAGAGGCTCAAGCCCGCGAGGCGCAGGGGGCGGCCGCTGACGTTGGTCAGCTCGATCCACTCGCCGCGCTCGTCGTTGACGGGATCGGCCGGGTTGCCCATGACCTCGGTGATCACCAGGTCGCCGGGGATGGGCAGGTCGGCGGTCGACTCGGGGCAGGCAGGGTTGCCGACGCAGTCCGGGTCGGCGCAGTCGACGCGGCCGTTGTTGTCGTTGTCCTGCCGGTCGTCGCAGGAGTACTCGCCGCAGTCGACCTCGAGGGTGTAGCTTCCCACCTTCTCGTCGGGGGCGTCGACGACGACGCGGTAGGAGTTGCCCTTGGTCACCGTCCAGGTCAGGTCGTTTCCGATGCCCGCCTCGGTGGCCACCTGGCAGGTGCCGGGGTCGCACACGGTGCCGGTCTCGTCGAGGCCGGCGTCGAGCAGGAGCAGGCCCAGCTCGGTCGTGGTCTCGTCGAGGATTCGGAAGGTGACCTCGCCGTCGTGCGGGGGCACGAAGCTGTACGCGAACTCCTGGCCGGTGCGCTCGATCTCGTCGCAGGAGTAGGTGCTCAGCACGTCGGTGGCGCCGAGGAAGTCGAAGGTGGTGTGCCAGCGATCCACCTGTCCGCAGCTGAGGTTCCAGCGGGGGATGCAGGCCGGCGGCGGGCAGGCCTCGGTCTGGCTGCAGTCTTCGTCGACGCAGTCGGTCTTGCCGTCGAGGTCCTCGTCCACGCCGTCGGTGCAGTCGGCCTCCGCGGCCGGCGTGCAGTCGAGGGTGAGGGTGTAGGCCGAGAGCTGGCCCTCGACGTGCTCGCTGTCGACGACGATGAAGTAAGTCTTTCCGGCGTCGATGAAGGCTTCGGCGGTGGCCGGGTCCCCCGCGAGGCAGCCGGCGGGATCGCAGCCGGTCTCGCCGCCCTCGAGGATGAAGACGTCGGTGATGCTGCCCTCGTTGCTCAGGGCCGCCTTGAGCCTGCCGTCGTAGGGCGCGGTGAGCTGGTAGGTCAGCTCGGGGCCGGTGCGCACGTTCTCGGAGCAGCCGGGGTAGATGTCGATGTTGTCGGTGGCGCCGACGAGGAAGGTCCCCCAGCTCACCTGCTCACCGCAGTTGAGGTTGCGGAAGGGCTTGCAGATGCCGCAGAGGCCCTCGGTGCCCGGCTGGCAGACGCCGCCGGCGCAGGTGTCGCCGCCGGTGCACGCGTTGCCGTCGTCGCAGGGCTTCTCGTTGGGCGTGAAGGTGCAGCCGAAGGCGGGGTCGCAGCTGTCGTCGGTGCAGGCGTTGCCGTCGTCGCAGTTGATGGTCATGGCGGCCGCGCAGAGCCCTTGGGTGCAGGACTCCGCGATCGTGCAGGCGTCCGAGTCGTTGCAGGGCTTGTTGTCGGGGAACCTGTTCGTGTCGCAGGCGCCCGTGACCGGGTTGCAGCTCGTCAGCTCGCAGGGGCCGTCCGCGGAGGTGTCGCACTCAACCACGGTCTCGGGGGCGACCACGCACTTGTTCTCGACGCACTTCAGGCGGCCGTTGCAGGCGTTGCCGTCGTCCTGGTCGTCGCAGTCCTCGTCGGCGGCGCAGACGCAGTTCTCGATGGGGGTGCCGGTGCACTTGCCCTCGGCGCAGACGTCGTCTGTGGTGCAGGGGTTCGTGTCGTCGCACTCGGCGGTGTTGGGCACGTTGCGGCAGCCGATGACGGGATCACAGATGTCGTCGGTGCAGACCTCCCCGTCGTCGCAGGTGAGCTGCTCGCCCGCGCAGCGCCCCTGGCGGCAGGTGGCGCCGGTCACGCAAGCCGTCCCGGCATCACAGATCTGGCCGTCGGCGATCGGGGTTACCTCGCACAGGCCGGTCTCGGGCACGCAGCGGACCTCCTGGCAGGGTCCGTGCTCGACGCCCGAGCAGTCCTTGACGGTGGCCGGCGCCACCGAGCACGACGGGGAGACGTGGGTGGACCAGATCGACGCCTCCCTGACCGTCGAGGCCCACGACGAGGACCGGGTCGCCACCGTCTCCGTCAGCGGCGACGTGGCGGAGGCAGGGAGCCAGGACGCGGCC
>CAZQPP010000605.1:0-4976 GCA_964594295.1 uncultured Myxococcales bacterium
TGGCTCCGGCTGTTGGACTCGAACCAACGACTTGGTGGTTAACAGCCACCCGCTCTACCAACTGAGCTAAGCCGGAATTGGGCCGCGGTTTCTAGGGGGTTTTCGGGGGTGTTGTCAAGAGGAGAGTTGCGCTCCGCCGCCACTGCGGCGCTCTCGGGCGTCGGCCGTGGTCACTGGCAGGGCGGCAGGTCGGACCAGGAGGCGATCTCGTCGTGGTGGTCGTGGTTGGCGCCGAGGTCACCGAGGGCCGTGAGGGCGCGGTTGGGGAGGTCGGCGCAGTTGGGGGAGGACTCGGCGGTGTGCCAGGGGCCGCGGGTGTACTTGTAGCGGACGGTGGTGGGCTCGGGGAGGTGGATGGTGGCGGTGGCGGTGAGGCCGTTTCGAGTGAGGAGGACGGCGTCCGATTTCCAATCGTGGAGGTCGCTGGAGAGGTAGATGGCGGCGTCGGGCGGGGTCGAGTCCGGGAGGTGCACGGTGAGCGTGAGGGCCACCGTGCGTGGGGCGGGGTCGTTCGGCGGGTATGTGGCCGTGACGGTGGTGGCGCCCTCGGGGCGAGGGAAGGCCACGTGGAGGATGGCGGCGGCCGGGTCGTGGAGGTAGCCGGCGCTGGAGGCCAGGGCGTCGAGGTCGGGGGCGGCGGGGAGCGGCGCATCACCGAGCTTCACCGACGTCGGGGCGACGGCGCCGCGGAAGCGCAGGTGGAGGACTCCGTGGCCGGGGTCGTAGGCGGCGTCTTCGCCCGAGATCGTGAGGGTGGCCTCTGTCGCCGCGGCGGTGAGCTCGTAGGTCTGGTGGAAGGAGGTAGGTGCAGGGGCGTCGTCGTCGAGGGTGAGGGTGAAGGACCGGGGAGGCGCGCCTGCGATCGGGTAGAGGTCGAGGTAGAGGGTCTCTGGTCGCGGGGCCGAGGTGGTCTGGAGAGGGGGCCAGGTGGGCAGGACGGTGTTTGCGCGGGCGAGGGCCGGGAGGCGGTGGAGAGGCGCCGGGAGGTTCACGAGCGCCGGCCCCTCGTGAAGGGCGGCGCTGTAGAGGTCGCGCCAGAGCCCGGCAGGGAGATAGGTGGAGCGGGTGGGCATCTCCTCGGCGGTTGACGGGGCCGGGGAGGTCTCGGGGTCGAGGACCGGTGCGAAGAGGAGCGAGGGGCCGAGGAGGAGCTGGTCGGATATGCGTGGTGCGACCGGATCATCCTGGTAGTGGAGGATGAGGGGGCGGAGCGGCGGCAGGCCGGTCTCGTGGGCCTCGATCATCAGGGTGTAGATGTAGGGGATGACGGCGTAGATTATATATAGGTGCGCGCGGGCGATGGCCTCCACCTCCGGGCCGAAGGACCAGGGCTCCTGGCGGGGGGAGCCGGACATGACGTGGGTGCGGAAGAAGGGGGAGATGGCGCCGAGCTGGAACCAGCGGGCGAAGAGGGAGGGGGAGGGGGAGCCGGTGAAGCCGCCCACGTCCGAGCCGACGAAGGGGACGCCCGAGAGGCCGAGGTTGGCGAGCATCGGGGCGGCCATCTCGAGGTGATCCCAGCTGCTCTCCATGTCGCCGGTCCAGACGGCGGAGTGGCGCTGGATGCCGGCGAAGCCCGCGCGGGTGAGCACGAAGGGGCGCCGATCTGGGGCCGCCTTCTCAAGGCCCTCGCGGGTGGCCCGGGCCATGAGCAGAGCGTAGACGTTGCGGGTCTCGCGGTGGTCGGTCACCGTGCCCTCGCCGTCGAAGACCGTGTCGAGGGGGAAGCCGCCGGGCTTCCAGGTGGTGGGCTCGTTCATGTCGATCCAGATGCCGCGCAGGCCCGAGTCGAGGAAGGTGTCGACCTGGTCGGCCCACCAGGCGCGGGTGGCGGAGGAGGTGAAGTCGGGGAAGACGGCGTCGCCGGGCCAGACCTCGCCGACGTAGGGCTCTCCCGAGGGCATGGTGACGAAGTGCTCGCCGGCGACGCCTGAGTCGTAGGTGGAGTAGCCGCCGCCGGGCTGGCGCTTGATGCCCGGGTCGATGATGGCGACCGCCTTGGTGCCGCTCGCCTCGAGCTCGGTGATCAGGCCTCGCGGGTCCGGGAAGCTGCCGGGGCCCCAGGTGAAGGAGCGGAAGCCGTCCATGTAGTCGATGTCGAGCCACATGGCGTCCAAGGGGAGCTGCCGGCGGCGGAGCTCTGACTCGATGCTCCGCACCTCCTCGGCCGTTGCGTAGCTCCAGCGGCACTGGTGGTAGCCGAGAGACCAGAAGGGCGGGAGCGGGGTACGGCCGGAGAAGGAGGTGTAGCGAGAGACGACCGAGGGCATGTCGGGGCCATAGAAGAGGACGTAGTCGAGATCGCCGCCCTCGGCCCAGATCCGGAGCTCGTCTGGGTCGGTGTGGCCGACGTCGAAGCCCGTGCGGTGGGTGTTGAGGAGGTAGATGCCGTATGCGCGGGCATCCCGGAGGCCGACGAAGAAGGGGATGGACTGGTAGAGGGGGTCGGAGTCGGGCTCGAAGTCGAAGGTCGGGTGCATGGGATCGGTGGTCCACATCTCCATGCGGCGGCCGCGCTTCTCGAGGGGGCCCGTCTTCTCCCCGAAGCCGAAGAAGCGCTCCTCGGCCGCGATGCGCTTGTTGACGCGGAGCGGGTCGCCGTGGGGGTGCGGGAGGTCCTCGGTGACCGGGACGCCCTCGTGGTCGGCGACGCTGACGGCGCCGTCGGCCCTGTTGACGGTAATCTCGAGCGAGGAGGTGCGGATGCGGATCGAGGCGCCGGCGTCTTCGGTCGGGAGGGGATCCGTAGGCCAGTCGGTGGGGACGTGGGTCCAGCCCCGCTCCGGGTTGGGCTCGGCGCGGTGGACGTAGTGCAGGCGCACGATCTCCGGGGCGAGAACGCTCAGCTCGAGGCGGCGGCCGTCGTCGAGGTCGATGACAGCGCGGCCGCGGTCGTCTCCTCCGGGACGGCAGGGCTCGTCCGCCCCCCCCGCGCTCCCCGGGGGACAGGCGCAGGATGCGTCGCCGCCCTGCACCTCGCAGCTCCCTCCTTCGCCACAGTCGAGGCCGTCACAGGGGCCCAGCTCGAAGCGGCGCGGGCCTGGATCGACGTTGATCAGCACCGCATCTCTGTTCGCACGGTGCACTTCGAGATCGAAGGGGAGCTCTGCGTCGGTGTCGATGGTCATAGCCCCATCCTGCCCCGGCTCGGCGACGAGGTCGACGCGGTTGTCCGGGCCGACTGCGAGGCGCTCGACGCCGTGGCGACCGTCGCCACGAACGTACCAGCGCACACGGGCCCTGACACCGTCGACCTCGATGCCCAGGACATCCTCGATGAGCATGGCGATCGGGCCGAGGCCGGACCAGCCGACGAAGTCCTGCCGCGAGAGGTGCTTGCCTACCGCCAAGCCGTCTTCCTCCCAGCGGGTCGCCGGAGCGTCCTCGTCGGGGGCGTAGCACTCCCAGATGGTCGCGTAGTCACCGTCGCGCTCCTCGGGGGCGACGGTGGTCTCGTCCGTGGGCGGGCTCTCGAATACGCGAGCCATCGCCGCGATATGGAGCTCGGCCGTGCGGCGGGCGACACCGCGTTCGCCGCGGGCGTCGAGGCCCTTGACGACCATGTAGTTGGTCGGTGCCCAGACGCCGCCGCGCCAGTAGCTGCCACGCGGGTCGTAGCCCGGGTCGGCGGCGGACACCGAAGGGACGGGGTGGCGGCGCAGGAAGCTTGCGGGGTCCGAGAGGTGGGCTGCGAGGCGCCGAGCGTGCTCGGGCGCGGCCACCTCTGCGAGGAGAGTCCAGAAGGCGCCGATGTGCTGTACCCCTGCGTGGGCACCGGAGGGGAGCAGGTCGTAGTAGAAGCCGTCCGCCGCGTTCCACATCCGGTCCTCGATGGTCGCGGTGATGGCGGAGTGCTTCGACGCCCACTGCAGGACGCTCTCCGTGCGCCCGAGGGCACCCGAGATCCGGGAGAGCATGAGGGCGGCCAGGGCCTGCTGGGAGGACATGTCGACCCAGGCCGCGGGGGCTTCTGCGCCGCGAGGCACGTTGTCCATGCCGCTGCCGAGGTCGGTCTGGAAGTAGAGCCCCGGCGCCGACGAGGCCTGCATGTTGTCCTCCAGCCAGGTGAAGTAGCGCTCGAGGGGCTCGACGACGGCCTCGAGGCGGCTCTCGTCTCCGCTGAAGCGGTACCACTCCCACTCGACCCAGGCGAAGAGCGGTGGGTTGACCATGGGCTCTTCGGGCCTCCTCTCCTCGACCTCGCCGCCGTCGGTCTCGGAGTAGACGCGCGCGACGTAGCCGTCATCACGCTGGCCGGCGTAGAAGTTGTCGAGCGCCGCCATGGCGGGGAAGAGAGGCGCTCCGTAGCGGGCGAAGAGCGCGATGAAGCAGCTGTCCCACTGGTAGACCTGCTCGTTGAAGCCTTCGTCGATGTAGACGTCGGCGAAGCGGTTGCGCTCGGTGCCGAAGGCCACCTTCTGGAGAGCCAGCTGCCAGGCGCTCCAGTAGAGATCGAGCCACTCGGGGTGGGCGTCGAGCACCGGGGCAGGTAGCAGAGCGCGGTAGGGCTCGAGCGAGACCGTCCGCCGGAGCACGACGCTGCGCCAGAGGCCGCCCCCGCCTCCCCAGTCGACTACACGAAGGGCGAGGAGGTTGTCGGCGCCGAAGCGCAGCTGAGCGTCGACGCGGGTGTGGGTGCGGGCGTTCCAAACGCTGCGCGCGTTGGGCTCCCCGTGGGTGCCGGCGAGCTCGCCGTTGACGTAGATCTCGTAGGAGTCGTCGACGCCGGAGGCGATGAAGCGGACCTCGGAGCCTTCCCAGCCCGCCGGGACGTGCACCCGCGCGCGATACCAGCCGACGCCGTCGTAGCCGGCGTGGCCCTGCTCCTCCCAGGTGCGGCCGGCTTCGATGGGGCCCCAGGCGGAGTCGTCGTAGGACTCGGCTTGCCAACCCTGGGTCTTGCCGGTGTCGGAGGGGTCTGTGGCGAAGAGCCAGCCGGTGTCGAGGCGGCGCTCGGCGGCGCGGAGCTCGGCGTG
>CAZQPP010000606.1:0-4958 GCA_964594295.1 uncultured Myxococcales bacterium
CTTCTGTAGCGGGACGGAGCTCTGCGACCCGGAGACTCACCGCTGCCTGAGCGGAGAGGAGCCCTGCCATGACACGCACTGCTACGAGGACGGCCACGAGTGCGTCGAGTGCCTCACAGACGAGCACTGCGCAGACGAGATCTTCTGCAACGGCGCCGAGCGCTGCCTGCTGCACGCCTGCTCCGACCCGACCGAGCCCGCCTGCGCGCCCGGCGACCCCTGTGACGAGGTCGACCGCGCCTGCGTTCTCCCGGGCTCGCCCCGCCTGGAGGTCAGGCTCCTCAGGGCCGGAGCCGAGCCGGTCGAGGTCCCGCTGGTGCACACCTACCGGAGCCCGGTGGTGGTCTGCATGCCCTACCCCGAGGCCAACAGCGCGCCGGTCGTCGTCCGCGTCTCGGAGCTGGGCTCCTACTCCTTCGCGTTGCGCCTGCAGACTCCCTCCGCCGGCGAGGTCGTCGAAGACGCGGTGGGCTGCCTGGTGGTCGACGAAGGAGCCTGGGAGATCGAGGGCTGGAAGATAGAGGCGCGCCGCTACCTCTCCTCACGTGCCGACAACTGGCGGAGCTGGGTCGGCGAGCAGCAGCAGCTCCAACACACCTTCACCTCGCCGGTGGTGCTTGGCCAGGTCATGAGCGAGCACGACGAGCGCTGGTCGGTCTTCTGGGCTCGTGGGGCAGGGACCGAGGTGAACCCTCCTCAGGCCGGGCACATCAGCACGGGCCACCACGTCGGCGAGGACCCCGACCCAGGGCGCTCCTCGGAGCTCATTGGCTACGTCGTCTTCGAGGCGGCCCACGTCGCGAGCCCGGGAGTCGAGGCCGAGGCGCGCCTCGGAGAGGACACGATCCAGGGCGCGAACGGGGTCTGGGACGCCTACCCCTACAACCTGGCCGAGCCCTTCGGATCCCCGCCGGCGGTGGTCATCGCCTCCATCGCCGGAATGGACGGCTACAACGGCGGCTGGCCGGTGATGCCTGCGGCGAGATCCCCGAGCGAGACCCGGATCTACCTCACCATCGACGAGGATCTGCTCGGCGATGACGAGCGCGTCCACACCACCGAGCACGTTGGCTATGCGGCCTTCAGCGGCCCCTTCGCCTTCCCGCCGCGGCCGGTGCCGGAGGCCGGCGTCGAGTGACGCCTCCGGTCGTCGTCACTCGTCCTTCGTGGGCACGTAGAGCTCGTTCAAGAAGCGCGCGATGAGGCGCTCCGAGACGGCACCCGGCACGAGGTCGAGGAGCTCGTTGATGCCCGCGAGGCGGTCGGGCAGGGCGAGGTTGGTGGCGCCGGCGAAGGACATCAGGTTGCTGAACTCCTCGGTGCTCAGGGCGTCGATGTCGAGGTCGGTGAGCTCCTCCTTCAGTCCAGCGAGCTGGCCGGTAGGCAACGCTCGGGCGGCCTCGACGGCCTCCGAGAGGTCCTTCAAGAAGTCGGGGACGCACTCGACGTTGCCCGGGTGCACCGAGAGGTGGATGTTGGCCGGGTAGTCGCGGAAGTGGAGCTGAGGCTGGACGTACCAGCCGCGCACGCGCATCTCGTCGATGATGTGGAAGATGCCGACCGTGTCCGAGCGGAAGGCGATCAGGCACATGTCGGGCTTGGCGAGCAGGTAGAGGTCCGGATGGGCCTCTATGCCGGCGGCGAGGGCCTCGGTGGCTTCCTTCACCCGGCGGGCGAGATCGAGGTAACCCTGGTCCCCCAGGAAGTTGAGCACAGCCCAGGTGCCGGCGATCGGGCCGCCGCCGCGGGTGCTCTGCACCGTCGAGTTGATCTGGGTGTAGCCGGTCCACCGGGCGCTCGCGAACCACTGGTGCCGGCGCAGCTCCTTGTCCCTGTAGAGCACGACCGACGAGCCCTTGGGGCCGTAGCCGTACTTGTGGAAGTCCATGGAGATGGAGGTGATGCCCGGCACCGAGAGGTCGAAGGGGGGCACGTCGGCGCCGAGTCGGCGGAAGTAGGGCAGGAGGAAGCCGCCGATGCAGGCGTCCACGTGGAGCAGGAGGCCGCGCTCGCGCGCGATCTCGGCGACGGCCTCGACGGGGTCGATGACGCCGTGGGCGTAGGAGGGGGCGGAGACGACGAGGAGGACGGTGCTCTCCGTGATCGCCGCGGCCATGGCCTCCGGGTCGGCCTTGTAGGTCTCCGGGTCCACGTCGACGACGCTCATGTCGAAGCCGAGGTACTTGGCGGCCTTCTGGAAGGAGGCGTGACCCGTCGCCGGGAGCACCATGTGGGGCCTGTCGATCTCCGGCTTGTGCACGCGAGCGTGGTCGCGGGCGGCCTTGACCGCGCAGAGGATGCTCTCGGTCCCCCCGCTCGTGAAGCTCCCGACCGTGTGCTCGTCCCCGCCGAGGTGGCTGGCGGCCATGGCGACCACGTCGTTCTCCAGCTTCAGGAGGCTCGGGTAGACGGTCGGGTCGAGGGCGTTCTCCGACATGAAGCGCACGAAGGCCTCCTTGGCCACCGCGTCCACCTCCGGCCCCGCGTCGTAGTAGTAGGCGAAGGTCCGGCCGCCCTTCCAGTTCAGATCGCCGGCCCTGAAGGACTCGAGGGTCTCGAAGATCGTCTCGCGGTCCAGCCCGTGCTCTGGGATTCTCATGCCGTCCTCGTCTCGATCGGGGGAGATTTCCATAGCACATGCGCTCGGAGATGCTCCTCGACGCCCTAAAAACAAGACGATATGACATTCCGCTCACGCCGGGCGCCGGGCGCCGCGACCGCCAGCGTGTGGCGACGCGACCGCCGGCGTCCAGCGACGCGACGAAAGCAGGAGGTCCCTATGCGTGAGTCGGTAGAAGCCCTCTGGCCCGAGCTCTCTTGGATCGCCTCTGAGGCGCTCCGGGAGAAGGTCCTGAACACCTGGATCATGGCTTTCGAGAACAGCCCCCTCGAGCCACAGGATCTGAACGAGATCCCCTTCACCCTGCTCGTCCCCAACTGCCCCGTGACCTTCATGCAGCACAAGCGCTGCGTGGTGCACGTCGCGAGGAGGTCGGCCGAGTCGATGAACGAGCACATGGGCCACGCCCTGCCGGTCGACATGGACACGGTGATCGCCGGGGCCATCCTCGCCGACGTCGGCAAGCTCATGGAGTACGAGAAGGTGGACGGCGTCGCTCGCCAGAGCGCCCGCGGCAAGGCCTTGCGGCACCCCTTTACGGGCGTGCACCTCGCCATGGCCTGCGGCGTGCCCGACGAGGTCTGCCACATCATCGCCGCACACGCGGGCGAGGGTGACATGGTGCGTCGAACGGCCGAGGCCTACGTGGTCCACCACGCGGACTTCATGACCTTCCTGCCCTTCAAGAACCTCGCGAAGTAGGAGGCCGGCGATGGGTCAGACGATCGTCGAGAAGATTGCTCAGAGCCACCTCGCCGAGGGGAGCGGCTCGGGTGCAGAGGTGAAGGCCGGCGCCTTCGTGTCGTTGCGGCCGGACCACATCCTGACCCACGACAACACGGCCCCGGTCATGGGCAAGTTCGCCTCTCTCGGGGCCGGCAAGGTCCACGACCCGCGCCAGCCGGTCTACGCCCTCGACCACGACATCCAGAACAGGTCCGAGGAGAACCTCGGAAAGTACAAGAAGATCGAGTCCTTTGCCCGCGAGCAGGGCGTGGACTTCTACCCCGCGGGGACCGGCATCGGCCACCAGGTGATGGTCGAGAAGGGCTACGTGCTGCCGGGCTCGCTCGTGGTGGCCTCCGACTCCCACTCCAACATGTACGGGGCCCTCGGGGCCCTCGGTACGCCGGTCGTGCGCACCGACGCCGCGGCCGTCTGGGCCGTCGGGACCTTCTGGTGGCAGGTACCGGAGACGGTGCAGGTCGTGCTCGAAGGCGAGCTGCCCCTCGGAGTGAGCGGGAAGGACCTGATCCTGGCGCTGACCGGCCTCTACCCGAAGGAGGTCCTGAACAAGGTCGTGGAGCTCGCCGGCCCAGGCGTCGCCTCCTTGAGCATGGACGCGAGGCTCGCCATCGCCAACATGAGCACCGAGTGGGGCTCGCTCGCGGCCTGGTTCCCGGTGGACGAGGTCACCGTCTCCTTCCTCGAGCAGCGCCGCGCCGAGCTCGACTCCGGCGGCGTCGACCGGATCTCGGAGGCCGACCTCCTGCGCTGGCGGGAGACCCCGCCGGTGCCCGACCCGGACGCCGCCTACTCCGCCCGCATCGAGCTCGACCTCGCGGAGGTCAGCCCGCAGGTAGCCGGGCCGGACTCCGTGCAGGCGGTCCGCTCCCTCGCCGAGGTGGAGAGAGACGAGATCCCCGTCCACAAGGCCTACCTCCTCTCATGCGTGAACGGGCGCTACGAGGACCTCGAGCAAGCCGCCCGGGTCCTCGAGGGCAAGACCGTCGCGACGGGAGTCGAGCTCTACGTCGCGGCTGCCAGCCGCCGGATCCAGGACGAAGCAGAGCGCAGCGGCGTCTGGGAAACCCTGATGAAGGCCGGCGCCACCGCCCTGCCGCCGAGCTGCGGCCCCTGCATCGGGCTCGGCACCGGGCTGCTCGAGCCCAATCAGGTCGGCATCTCGGCCACGAACCGCAACTTCAAGGGCCGCATGGGCTCCCGCGACGCGCGCTGCTTCCTGGCCAGCCCCGCCGTCGTGGCCGCCTCCGCCGCCGCCGGGCGCATCTGCGGTCCCGAGGAGGCGAAGGCCGAGCCGCCGGCACGTCGCTACACGGTGCTCGAGCAGCCGAGCGCCGCCTCGGCCGAGCGCACCGAGATCATCGAGGGCTTCCCCGCCGAGCGGAGCGGCCGCCTCGTGCTCGTGCCCGCCGACAACCTCAACACCGACGGCATCTACGGAAAGGAGCTGATGTACCGCGAGGGCGTCACCAGGGAGCAGATGGCCGCCGGCGTCATGCGCAACTACGACCCGAGCTTCGCCGAGCGCACCGGAGAGGGCGACGTCCTCGTCGGCGGCAAGAACTTCGGCACCGGCTCGTCTCGCGAGCAGGCC
>CAZQPP010000607.1:0-4936 GCA_964594295.1 uncultured Myxococcales bacterium
GCGGGCAGTTGTCCTGTCCCTCCGGACGGCCGTCACCGTCCGCGTCCTCGTCGACGCAGTCCTTCAGGCCGTCGCCGTCGCTGTCTTCGAAGCCCTCGTCCACCTCCCAGTCGCAGTCCTGGTCGAGGCCGTCGCAGATCTCCTGGGCCCCCGACCACCTGGAGGCGTCGAGCCTGTCGCAGTCGGTGGCGTCCGGATCTCCGTCGTTGTCGTCGTCGAGGTCGCAGGAGTCCCCAGCGCCGTCACGGTCGTTGTCGCGCTGCTCCGGGTCGTAGACCGTGGGGCAGGTGTCCAGGGCGTCGGCCACCCCGTCCCCGTCGTCGTCATCGTCGAGGCAGTCCTTCAGGCCGTCGCGGTCGGTGTCGTCGTAGCCGTCGTCGACCTCCCCGTCGCAGTCGTCGTCCACCTCGTTGCACAGCTCCACCGCCCCGTGGTGGATCGAGGGGTCGAGGGGGGCGCAGTCCGTCGCGTCGGGGTCCGCGTCGCCGTCGCTGTCGGGGGAGAAGCAGTCGCTGGGCTTCCCGTCGCTCCCGACGAAGTCCTCGTCGACGAGCGAGTCGCAGTCGTCGTCCAGGTAGTTGCAGACCTCGGGTCGTGGCTCGGGCCCGTCGCAGATGATGCCCTCGAAGCCCGCGCAGCGCTTCACCCCGGCGCAGCGCCCGTGCTCGTTCACGACGAAGCAGGGCTCACCCACAGGCGCGCCGAGGCCGTCGTCGGCGAGCCCGTCGCAGTCCTCGTCGACGCCGTCGCACGTCTCGGGAGCGGGCTCCCTCGCGTCGCACTCCGACCAGCCGGCCGTGCCGTCGCAGCGGCGCTTCCCGACGCAGGCGCCGTGCTCGTTCTCGCGGAGGCACAGCTCCTCGCTCCCGTCGACCTCGGCCATGCAGACGCACGAGCCCGTGGTCGGCCGGCACCACGCCTGGCCGCTCCCCTTTCCCGCGACACACAGGAAGCCGTCGAGGCACTCGGCGTTGGACGCGCAAGCGGTAGCGCAGAAGCGACCCTCGTCTCCCAGGGCGAGGCAGCGGTCCTTGGGCCCGCCGCACTCCTCGTCTCCCACGCAGGGCGTGCAGAGATCCCACCAGCGCGGGGCGCACAGGAAGGTTATCTCCCCGTGCAGGGCGGTCCCCCGGCAGATGTAGCCCTCCGGGCAGCTGTCGATGCACGGCGTGGTGCAGATCGCGCGCTCTCCGCTGCTCAGGCACCAGCCGCTCTCGCAGTGCTCGCTTTCGGCGCAGGGGTCCCCGAAGGCACCGACCGTGGGCGGGACCTCCATGAGACCGAGGTCCGGTGCATCACGCGCCGCGTCGATGCCGGTGGTGCCTCCATCTGCCGTGCTGGAGGCGCCGTCCCCTTCGCCGCTCCCGGCGTCACCTCCGCCGCTCCCGCCTCCGGGGTCGCTCGAGGACCCCGAGCCCCCGACATCGACAGGCGCGCCCGAGCCGTTTTCGGGCACGTCCCGGCCGGTCGCGCCGGGTTGGCCGGGCGCTACCGCCCCGCTGTCGAGACCGGCGATGGCCGTGAGACCGGTCGCGCCGGGGCCGTCGCCAGTCGCCCCGGAGCAAGCGCCGACCAGGCTACAAGCGAGGAGCAGCCCTGCAAAGACGGGCGCCGTCCGAACAAATCCCCAACGGGCGGGCTGAGCTGCGCCGCGAGGCGCGCAGCCCTTCTCTCCTCTGCGCCTCTGCGCCTCTGCACCTCTGCGTTGAATTCCCTCCCCAACCTCTGGTGCCCAGCCTCTCATGGCACCCGCTCCAATGCCCCGATGTCGAACTCGGGCAGGCCGTCGCCGTCGCCGTCCACCGGGAGCGGACGGCCGAGGAAGTCGGCGCTCACCCCGAAGACCAGGACGTCGTTGCCGGCGTCCACGCACGGGCTCGCGGCGCGCAGGTAGAAGTCGTCGTTCGCGGCTCCATCGGCGCTGAAGCTCCGAAACCGCGGGTTGGCCGCGATGTTCCCGACCCGGCCGGTGAGGTCGTTCAGGTGACCTCCGTATGATCCCCCGGCGTTGGAGAAGAAGTTGTTGTAGCCCACCGTGAACATGCTCGGGATGTCCACCTGTATGCCGTGGCCGGCGTTGTGGGCGACGGCGTTGTTCTTCACGAGGGGGCTCACCCCCGTGTGGCCGCAGCAGGCGGTCGCCCAGATGCCGTGGCCGGCGTTGGCCACGATGGTGTTGTTGGCGACGACCGAGCTGTTGCTGTTCCGGATCACGACCGCGTCGGCAGCGTTGTCCTGGATCACGTTGGAGCTCAGCACCGACCCGCCCGCGCCGCTCTGCACCAGGACGCCCAGCGGGGCCGTGTTCCCGAAGACGTGGCTCCGGCGCAGCGCGTCGGTGCTGCCGTCGGCGGCGTAGGCTCCGCCAAGGCCACCCTCACTCGTGACGCTGTTGCCCTGCAAGACCAGACCGGACATGGTGAGGCTCGACGAGACCGTGCGCAGCGCGCCTCCCGCGATCGCGGCGGCGTTGTCTCTCATCGTGGTCTCGCTCACGGTGCCTTCGGATCGCACGGCGAGCACGGCCCCGCCCTCCCCGTCCACGCTGTTCGTCTCGAAGACGCAGCCCTCGACGGCCAGCTCCGCGTCCACGGCCAACAGAGCCCCGCCGTGGCGAAGCCCGACGGCACCGAAGTCGCCGTCTCCCGGCGTGCCCCCTCCGCCGCGCAAGGTGAACCCGGCCAGCTCGTCCGCCGCCACGCCGGCGACCGCCGGCGCGCGCACCGTCACGATGCTCGCGCCGAGCCCGCTCCCGTCGAGGATCGTCTCGGTGGCCCCCGCCGTAGCCTCGACGCGCAGCCCGCCTTCGCCGAGCTCGACGGCCTCGTTGTACACCCCGGGGCGCACTCGCAGGGTCGCGCACCCGCCCGCGCGTGCCGCGGCCACACCCTCGACGAGCGACCCGAAGGGGCGCCACGAGGTGCCGTCCGCCTGCGTCGCTCCAGCCGACACGTCCACGTAGGTCGGGCAGGGATCGACGCAGTCCGCGGCGCCGTCGCCGTCCTCGTCCTCGAAGCCCTCGTCCACCTCGCCGTCCCCGTCGTTGTCTTCGCCGTCGCACTCCTCGACGTCGAAGCAGTCGGCCGTCCCGTCTCCGTCCGAGTCGAAGCCCTCGTCGACCTCTCCGTCCCCGTCGTTGTCCTCGCCGTCGCACTCCTCGGAGTCCTCGCAGTCGATGACTCCGTCGCCGTCCGAGTCGAAGCCCTCGTCGGTCTCCCCGTCGCAGTCGTCGTCGAGGTGGTTGCAGCGCTCCTCCGCGCCGGGGGAGACCGCCGCGCTGCCGTCGTTGCAGTCGCCTCCGCGCGACGCCCCCTCACCGCCTCCGCAGAGGCAGCGGTCGGTCCCGTCGACGCCGTAGCCGTCCTCGTCTCCGTCGAAGAACACGGGCTCGCAGCCCTCGGCGCCGGCCTCGTCCGACACCCCGTCGCAGTCGTCGTCGTGGCCGTTGCAGCGCTCGACCGCCGCCGGGTGGGAGGCCGCCCGCTCGTCGTCGCAGTCGCCTGCCCGCTCCGCGTCATGGGGCGGCGCCTCCACGCAGACACAAGCCGAGCCCGTCACCAGGCCGAAGCCGTCCCGGTCGTGATCCGCGAAGCGCAGCACGCAGCCCTCGGCCCCGCCCTCGTCGGTCTCCCCGTCGCAGTCGTCGTCGAACCCGTTGCAGACCTCGACCGGCTGCGGGGGCATCACCCCGACGGCATCGTAGCAGTCCCCTCCCCCCCCGGACGAGAACGCCTACCCGGGCTGACACCGGCAGCTCCCCTGCCCCGCGCCGTAGCCGTCTCCGTCGCGGTCTTCGTAGAAGGGCACGCAGCCCTGAGAACCCGGCTCGTCGGCCTCCCCGTCGCAGTCGTCGTCGAAGAGGTTGCAGCGCTCGAGCGCCTCCGGGTGCATGTCGCCGCCCCCGTCGTTGCAGTCGCCTCCCCGCACGGCCGTGTACGGGTGCTCGGGGGCGCACAGGCAGCGGGCGTCCGCCGTCACCCCGAAGCCGTCGCCGTCGAAGTCCCGGTGGTAGAGCACGCACCCGAGCTCCACGCCGTCGTCGGTGAGCCCGTCGCAGTCGTCGTCCGTGCCGTTGCAGCGCTCCGGCAAGCCGTGGCCCACCGTGGCGTCGAGGGGCGCGCAGTCCGAGCCGTCCGGGTCCCCGTCCCCGTCGTCGTCGGCGTCGCAAGCGTCCCCGTGTCGGTCGCCGTCCGTGTCCACCTGCGCCGGGTCCGCCACAAGCGGGCAGAGGTCGTCGCCGTCGCTCACCCCGTCCTCGTCGTCGTCGCCGTCCACGCAGTCCGCCGCCCCGTCGCCGTCGGTGTCCGCGAAGGTCTCGTCTGTGAGGCCGTTGCAGTTCTGGTCCACCCCGTCGCAGAGCTCCTCCCTGCCCCAGTGGATCTCCGGATCCACCGGCGCGCAGTCACGCACGTCGGGGTCGCCGTCCCCGTCGTCGTCGTCCTCGCAGGCGTCCCCGAGCCCGTCGGCGTCCGCGTCCGCCTGATCGCCGTTGGCGACCAGCGGGCAGTTGTCGTCGGCGTCAGCCACACCGTCTCCGTCCTTGTCCTCGTCCACGCAGTCCGCGAGGCCGTCGCGGTCGCCGTCGGGGAAGCCCTCGTCGGCCTCTCCGCTGCAGTTCTCGTCCCGGCCGTCGCAGCTCTCCCGCGCGAAGTGCGACACGGCCTCGTCGCGGGGGTCGCAGTCGCTCTCGTCGGGGTCGCCGTCCCCGTCGTCGTCGAGGTCGCAGGCGTCTCCAGCGCCGTCGCCGTCCAGATCGGCCTGCCCCGGATCCCGTGTGCGGGGGCACAGGTCCGTGCCGTCGGAGATCCCGTCGTCGTCGTCGTCCCCGTCGACGCAGTCGGCCCAGCCGTCTCCGTCCGTGTCGGGGTGGCCCTCGTCCGCGCGCCCCGTGCAGTCGTCGTCCTTCCCGTTGCAGATCTCGGGCAGCCCGTGGCGC
>CAZQPP010000608.1:0-4933 GCA_964594295.1 uncultured Myxococcales bacterium
GCCGGCATTCAAGGGGCTACCGCCTCAACGCACGGTTTTCACCCGCCACCCCTGGTCCTACAGGTGGAAGCCCAGCGCGATGTTCGCCGTGAAGGGGAAGTCGAGGTTGTCGCCGCGGCCGGCCGGGAAGAGGTAGATCGCGGTCTGGGTGTGGAGGCCGAGGTAGAAGTCCTGCGGCAGGTATATCCTGGTCCCGAGGGCCATGCTGAAGCCGGTGAGGGCCTGGGCGTCGATGGTCTTGACGTCGGACTGGGAGCAGCGCGGGTGGTCGGTGCCGAAGAACTTGCACTCGGCCGACGTCAGGACGCGGAACGAGGGGACGAGGTGGAGCTCTACCCCGGGGGCGAAGTAGAGGTGCACGCGTTGCCAGGCGAGGCGGAACTCGGGGCCGAGCGAGGTGCGCAGGGAGACGAGGCGGTCCGAGAGGTCGCGGTTGTCGTCCTGGAGTGAGGAGAGCACGAGCACGCGGAAGAAGACGCCGATGTTGCGAGAGAGGCCCTTCCCCGCCGCGACGCCGACGGCGACGTTGTGGAAGAGGGAGCGTGTGGGGTGCTGCAGGTAGGCGTGGTAGCCGAAGTCCGCCTCGAGGAAGCCGCGCTTGTGGGGGGCGTCCGGGTCCTTGGGGGCCTCGCGCTCGAAGACCTCGCAGGTGACGAAGCGGGAGACGAGGGCCGAGAGGGCGTCCGGGTCGAAGGCGCCATCCGCGCCGAGGGCGATGGTGGACTGCTGCGAGGGGACGCCGCGCCGCAGGTCGAAGATGCGGACGTAGGCGTGCGCAGGATCGTCGGCCCGCGTCACCACCGTCACGGCGTGGTCGAGCCGGGCGTGGCGGTGGAGGCGTCCGAGGGTCTCGGGGTCCACCGAGACGTCCCCCGCGGGGGTGAGCCGGATGAAGGAGGCGAAGTTGGCGCGCAGCGCCTCTTCTACGCGGGGGGGGTAGAAGCCGGGCTGGAAGGTGCTCCACGGCGAGTGGAAGAAGAAGCTGCGCAGCGCCTCGGTCGCCTCGTCCCGGCGCTTCTGCTCGAGGTAGGTCAGCGCGAGGTGCAGGTAGAGGCGCCCGGCGAGCTCGGGGTTTCGGAGGTCCACGAGGTTCTCGTGGAGGAGGCGCGCGGCCCGTCGGAGCGAGGTGACGGCCTGCGCGACCAGGAGGTTTCGGTATTGGTCGATGCCCAGCGCTATGGCGTCGTTGGCGAGGCGGGTGCCCTCGGCCATGGTGCGGGAATGCCGGAGCCGCGCCCTCACCTGCTCCCACGGGACCGCCTCGAGCTCCGGCTGCGCGCCGAGGGCGCGCATGAGGGCGGACGAGAGGTCGGCGCCCGTCGCGCTGGCTCCGGCGGCCGGCTCGTCAGCGATCACGGCGCGATCCACCGCGGGCAGGGACCGGAGAGGCATCACGGTGAATCGCTTGGGGATGATCGGGCCCGGGCGCTCACGAGCCGCCGCCGGGAGCGAGGCCAGCGCGGCGGTCCAGGCGAGGAGCAGGGGCAGGATCAGGCGGCCGCTCGGGGTCATGGCACCCCGCTCGCTGCCGGGTCCCCAGGGCAGGCGCGCTCGTTGGCGAAGACTCGCTCGAGGGGGCCCTCGATGCGCTCGAAGCTGAGCTCCTGGAGCGCCGTGACGGCCTTTATGTCCATGACCGATCCCATTATCAGCAGGTCGTCCTCGCGCCGGAGGTCGAGGAGCACACCGTCCGGGTAGGCCGCGTGGAGCTCCTCACAGCTCTCGAGGTCGGGCACCAGCCTGAGGCGGTCTCCGTCCCCCGTGCCCCCGTCGAGGTAGATGCACGGGCAGGTGGTGAGCGCCACGACGTAGGACGGATCGAGCCACAGCCGGATGAGCCCAGCCACGTCCTCTCCATACTGGCCGAGCAGGAGCTCGACCCTCCCATGGAGCACGGGCCCTCCCTGGGCCCTGTCCGGGTCGCTCCGCCAGCGCCCGGAGAACTCCTCGGTCGCGCCGCAGCCCGCGACGAGGAGCGACAGGGCGAGGAGCAATGGGCGGAGCGAGGTCCGGGCCTCGGCGGTGGCTTTCGTTGTAGGCACGGCTGGCTGGGGGATCGGATCGAGGGGTATCCTGAGCTTTGGCGGCTCTCGGCGCAAGTGCGGCCCTCACCCCAGATCCGCCACCATTGGTTCTCGCGCAAAGACGCAAGGACGCCAAGGTGGCTCGCTTCGCTCACCTGAAGAGGCACGTAGGACACCCAACACCCGCTCTTGGCCAGCACCCCGCGGGTGCTGGCCTCTTCGCGCCTTGGCGCCTTGGCGCGAGGCTCTTCTGGCCATGATGCGGAGACAAATGTCGGATCGCGGTCGCGCGGGGGTCCTTGGCCGGCTTCGGCCCGCAGGATGGGGCTCAGGGCCAACGAACGCTTGCACGGCGCGAGGCGATAGGGTACACGCCCGCTTCCTTTGCCATTGCCGCCGAGCGCACCGATGCAAGACAAGATCCATCCTAAGTACGGACCGGTGAAGATCACCTGCGCCTGCGGGAACGTGCTCGAGACATTCTCGACTCGCAAAGACTACAGCGTCGAGGTGTGCTCCGCGTGCCACCCGGTCTTCACCGGGGAGGACAGCGGGCGCATGATCGACTCCGAGGGTCGTGTCGAGCGCTTCCGCCGCCGCTACGCCCAGCAGGCAACGGACGCGAAGTAGATTCTCAAGGCAGCATCCCTTGACCCGCGCCGCTCGGGTAGCCTTCTTGTTGTTCTTCGACTGCTCCGGCGCCGCATGAGCGAGACCCCTCCCGAGACCACCAACGCTGCCGACTCGCCCGAGAGGCCCTGGCCTCTCTCCCTCAACGTAGGGGGACAGGCGATCCTGGAAGGCGTGATGATGCGCTCGCCGCACTCGATGGCCATCGTGGTGCGCCGCAACGACGGCACCATCGTGGTCAAGGAGGATCGCTGGCGGGCCCTCTGGGAGCGCTTCTCCTGGCTGAGGCGCCCCTTCCTCAGGGGAACCGTAGTCTTCCTCGAGGCTCTGCACAACGGCATGAAGGCGCTCTCCTTCTCGGCAGAGCAGGCCGCGGCCGAGATCGCCGAGGAGGAGGGGGTGGAGCAGCCCAAGCCCTGGGTGCTCACGGTCACGCTCATCTTCGCCCTCGCCCTCGGCTTCGCCCTCTTCGCCGCCCTGCCGCACGCTCTGACCTGGCTGATAGGCCTCGCCGTCGGCTCGGAAGACCTCCAGAGCGGCACGGCCCTGCTCTTCCACGCCGTCGACGGCGTGGTGAAGGCCGCCATCGTGCTCCTCTACCTGTGGGGCATCTCCTTCATGCCCGACATCGGCCGGGTCTTCGAGTACCACGGGGCCGAGCACAAGGCGATCTTCGCCTACGAGAACAAGGACCCCCTGACCGTCGAGGCCGCACGCCGCTACCCGACCCTCCACCCGCGCTGCGGCACCTCCTTCCTGGTCATGGTGGTGCTGCTGAGCATCGTGGTCTTCAGCCTGGTCTTCCCCTTCTTCCCGCCCCTCGTAGAGTCGAACGCGCTCAACCAGGTCCTGCTCATCACCGTGAAGATCCCCCTGATGTTCCCCGTGGCCGCGCTGGCCTACGAGGCTCAGCGGGCATCGGCGCGGCACCCGAACAACCCGATCGTGCGAGCCCTCATCTTCCCGGGGCTCATGCTCCAGCACATCACCACCCGTGAGCCCGACGACTCCCAGCTCGAGATCGCAATCGCCGCCCTGCGCATGGCCCTCTGGCGGGAGCAGCGCCTCCAGTCGGAGACCGAGGGTGCCGAGAGCCTCGCGGAGGAGCCCGAGGTCTTCTCCACCTTCGAGGCGCTCACCGAGGCTCTGGAAGGGGCGTAGCTCGACGCGACGGTCCTCACTCGCGACAGCACCCTCCCCCCGTCCAGAGCCAAGAGACATGAGCAGCCCAGTCACCCCCGAGCGCCTCTTAGAGCTCAAGGTCCGCCTGACTCAGCTCGGTGAAGATCTCTCCAACCCGGCGGTCCTCTCCGATCCCCGCCGCGCCGCCGAGCTCGGCCGGGAGCACCGCAAGGTCAGCGAGATAGTCGAGCTCGCCGCCGCCTGCGCAGAGACCGAGCAGAGCCTCGAAGACACGGAGGAGCTGCTCGAAGGCGAGCGCGACCCGGAGATGCGCGAGATGGTCGAAGAGGAGATCGCCACGCTGCGCTCCAAGCTCGAAGGCCAACGCGCCCGCCTCGAGGACCTGCTCCTCCCCGAGGACCCCTTGGACGCCAAGAACATCCTGCTCGAGGTCAGGGCGGGGACCGGCGGCGAGGAGGCCGCCCTGTTCGCCGGCGACCTGCTGCGCATGTACATGCGTTTCGCCGAGGGGCGCGGCTGGAAGTGCGAGATCCTCTCCTCGAACGCCTCCGACATGGGAGGCCTGAAAGAGGCCGTCGCCGAGGTGAAAGGGCAGCGCGTCTACAGCGTGCTCAAGCACGAGTCCGGCGTGCACCGGATCCAGCGCGTGCCCGTGACCGAGCGCCAGGGGCGCATACACACCTCGGCCGCCACCGTGGCGGTGCTGCCAGAGGCCGAGGAGGTCGACGTGGAGATCGACCCGACCGATCTGCGCATCGACGTCTACCGTTCCCAGGGCGCCGGCGGCCAGCACGTCAACACCACCGACTCGGCCGTCAGGATCAGCCACCTCCCGTCGGGCATCGTGGTGAGCTGCCAGGACGAGCGCAGCCAGATCCAGAACCGCGCACGCGCGATGAAGATCCTGCGAGCGCGGCTGCTCGACGAGGCCCAGCGCCAGCAGGTCGAGGAGCGCGCCGAGGCCCGCAAGAGCCAGGTGGGCTCGGGCGACCGCTCGGAGCGAATCCGCACCTACAACGTGCCCCAGAACCGGGTGACCGACCACCGCATAGGGCTTACGCTGCACAGCCTCGACGCGATCCTCGAGGGTGAGTTTGCGCCGCTCGCGGAGGCGCTCCAGATGGAGGAGCGCAAGA
>CAZQPP010000609.1:0-4927 GCA_964594295.1 uncultured Myxococcales bacterium
GGGACCTTCGACGTAGCGATGCCCTCCAGCCGCAGCACGCCGGGCGCGGGCGTCGAGCGCCGCAGACCGCGGCCGCTCTCCCACTTGATCTGCACTTCGAGATTCTCGCTGTCGGCCCGAGACGTGAGGTCGTCGATCACGATCGCGTACTGGCCCGTGCGCTGGACGAGCGTGCGTCTCCAGTTGCAGTAGGCCGCGTCAGGCACTTCGCCCACCGCGATCGCGGTCGGCCCGATCACGTCCCAATGCCGGAGCGCGGCGTTCATGGCCACCTTCTTCTCGACCATGCCGTCCATGCGGGTCAGGACTTGGTTCAGGTAGCCCTCCAGCAGCGTGGTGCCGTCGATGCGCAGTTGCAGGACGGCGAACGCGTGGTAGGGGTTGCGCGACGCGCCGTTGAACCCGTCGATCAGGAGGTAGTCGCCGGTCCCGTCCGTCGTGCTCCGGTAGCTCCCGAAGCCGAACGACTCGTCGAGTTCGAAGCCGTTGCGCCGCGCGAGCCAGGCCGGCCTCGACAGGCCGTGGATGCTCCACTTGTCCACAAGATCGGTGGGCGGCACCGGCTCCAGGTGGGGCTCGGGCCAGAAGGACTGGCCGAGCCGGAACACGCTCAAGTCCACTCCCGTCATGTCCCGGTAGTGGATGTAGCGTCCGTCCTGAAACAGATACGCGGCCTTGTGCAGGAAGCCCATCGAGGCGCAGTTGAGCGCCCAGTCCGGCTCGATCTCAGTGCCCAGTCTCCTTCGCGGCCGGACACGAGCATCTCCTGACCTTGGAGCAATCCCCTCAACACGCCGTTTTCCACCGGCTTCCGCTCGCCCGACAGTGCCAGGTAGGTGAAGATGGGTGCGATGCCGGTGTTGTACCAGAACAGATTGTCGCTCTCGCCACTCACCCAGGCGTACTCATGGAGCGAGCGGAAGTGCAGTTGCGCGCCTCGCACGCACTGCGCCCAGATCGGGTTCGGGTAGTCCTTCTGGAAGTAGCGACCCAGGCAGTACAGGGACACGGCCGACCATTGGCCATGGCGCGAGCCGACGGCTCGCGACGGTCGGGTGAGCCGGTAGAAGCCCTCACGCGCCCGATGCAGCAGTAGCTTCGAGACCGCGATGGTCACGCGCAGGCGCTCCTCGTCGGGCAGGGTGGCGGCGACGCTCTCGCGGACGAGGTCGTAGCCGGGGTCGACGGGTTGGAAGATCGCCGTCGTGTCGAGCTCCCTGGCGAGGTCCAAGATGTGCTCGAGGTGGTCGACGGTCGCGCTGCTGAGCACGGCGCTGATCATCGTCTTGATGCCGCGCTCCCTGCATGCGCGCAGTCCATCGACGGCGCGCCGGTAGGAGCCCTCTCCGCGCACGGCGTCGTTCGCCTCCTCCGGGCCGTCGATGCTCACGACCACGAGGTCCGCCTCGGCGACCGCGTCGATGCGCCGCGGGAGCAGGATGCCGTTGGTGACCACGTTGGTGTAGGCGCGCCGCGAGTGGGCATAACGAATCCACTCCCCGAGCTCCTTGCGCAGCAAGGGCTCGCCCCCCCCGAAAGCGATCTTGCGCATGCCGGCGTCGGCGAGCTCGGCGAGCATGTCCATCACCTGCTCGTGGCTCAGCTCCTCCCCGCCCGGCTCGGGGTTCTCGCAGTAGGCGCAGCGCAGGTTGCAGCGCAGCGTGACGAGGAACTGCACCAGCAGCGGCGTGCACCGGCCGGGTACCCGCGCGGCCAGGACGCGGGTGAGATCCATCGCCCGGTCGCGCAGCAGGACCGGGTGGAAGAAGCGGCGCAGCAGGTCGGCGTCGATCACGGAGCGCCGGGGAGCTTGTGGCGGGGGACGGGCATCAGCGCCAGAGCATAACGCGCCGCGACCCCCCGGCCCAGGGTTGGCGGGAAGTCGACCGGCGGCACCAAAGGTTGGACAATGTGCACGCGAAACCCGACGGCAGCAGCCATGTCCACCGACTCACCACCCGAAGGGCAGCCCGCCCTCATCACCCTCGACGAGGCCTACGAGCTGCCGCAGGAGCAGGCCGTCGACCTCTACGGCCGCTACGTCAGCAGCTCTATCGCGCTCTTCTTGAGAATCCTGGGCTTCGACAAGGTCCGCGTCCAGAGCGCCGAGGGCATGTACCTCCACACCGCCGGCGGCCGGAAGATTCTCGACTTCTCAGGTGGCATGAACGTGCTCAACCACGGCCACAACCACCCCCGGATCATCGCCGCCCGGAGGCGCTTCGGGGAGCGCAAGGAGCTCGAAATCTGCAAGGCCTTCGTGCCGCACTACCAGGGGGTGCTCGCCCACAACCTCGCCCAGCTCCTCCCCGATGACCTCGAGCGCAGCTTCTTCTGCAGCAGCGGCGCCGAGGCCAACGAAGGGGCGCTGAAGATCGCGACCCTCTACCAGGGTCCCCGCCGCCAGAAGATCCTCTACACCGACATGGGCTACCACGGTAAGACCTTCGGGACGATGTCGGTGTCCGGGCCCGCCTCGAGCCCATACTCGGAGATCTTCAAAGGCCTCGACGGCTGCGTCATGGTGCCATGGGGCAACCTCGAGGCCACCCGCGCCGCCATCGACGCGTGCTCCTCGGGCCGGCGCAACGACTTCGCCTGCATGATCCTCGAGCCCATCAAGGGGGACCTGGTGCTGCGTCCCCCCGAGGGCTACCTCGAGGGCCTCGCCGCGCTCCTCAGAGAGCGCGACATCCTCATGATCTTCGACGAGGTCTTCACCGGCTTCGGCCGGACCGGGAGGTGGTTCGGCTTCGAGCACTACGACGTGGTGCCGGACGTCGTCACCTTCTCCAAGTCGGTGGGCGGCGGCAAGGCCTCGCTGGCCGGCTACACGGTGCGCGATCACATCTTCCGCAAGACCTACGGCCGCCCCACGAGCGCCACGGTGCACTCGACCACCTACGGCGGCATGGGCGAGGAGTGCGCCACCGCCATCGAGGCCATCTGCACCATGCACGAGGAGGGCCTCGTAGGGCGCGCGGCCGGCCTCGGCGCCTACATGCTGCAGCGCATGGAGCACCTCGCCGAGCGCCACCCGGAGTATGTCAAGGAGGCGCGGGCTATCGGGCTGCTCGGCATCTTCGAGCTGCGCCGCTCGGCCGAGCTGTTCAAGATCAAGCCGGTCAACAGCTTCATCCCCGTAGACGACCTGCTCGAGGGCCTGCTCCAGGGCGCCATCAGCTCCGAGCTGCTCAAGAAGCACGACGTGCTGCACTACACGGGCGGCCGCGAGGACAACATCTTCTGCAACCCCTCGCTCATCGTGACCGAGGCCGAGATAGACCGCTTCATGGACGCCCTCGACGAGGTGATGTCCGGCAACCTGATAAGGATCGGCATGAGCC
This sequence comes from uncultured Myxococcales bacterium, assembly GCA_964594295.1. GTDB lineage: Bacteria > Myxococcota_A > UBA9042 > UBA3505 > UBA3505 > CAZQPP01. Next base: position 3,348 of record CAZQPP010000609.1, read on the forward strand.
TGATCGCGAACCTGGTCCGCACGTGAGCGCTCCCCCGAAAGACGCCGGCGGCGCTGTCCACTGGTGGAAGACAGACCTCGGCGAGGCCGAGATAGAGGCGATGGGCGCCGCGGTGCGCGCGCGGAGCATCAACCCCGGGCCCATCGGCCGGCGCCTCGAGGCGCGCCTCGCCGAGCGGCTGGGCGTGCCGCGGGTGGTGCTGGCGAACAACGGCTCGTCGGCCGTCTTGATGGCGCTGCTCGCCTGCGAGGTCGAGCACGGGGACGAGGTCCTGGTCCCGGCCAACGGCTTCATCGCGACCGCCCACGCGGTCATGTTCGCCGGCGGGCGCCCGCGGCTCGTCGACAGCCTGGCCTCGAGCCCGCTGATGGACCCCGCGGCTGCGGCCGCGGCCGTGACGCCTTCCACTCGTGCCCTCGTGGCAGTGCACCTCAACGGGGCGAGCTGCGACATGGGGGCGCTTCGAGCCACCTGCGGACAGCACGGGATCGCGCTCGTCGAGGACGCCGCGCAGGCCTTCGGCTCCCGAAACCGCGACGGCTGGCTGGGCACCCAGGGCCGGGCCGGCGCGTTCTCCATGAGCATCGCCAAGGCGCTCACCTGCGGCGAAGGGGGCTTCGTGGCGGCCTCCGACGAAGACATGGGCGATCGCCTGGCGCGCCTGCGAAACCAGGGCACCAGGGCAATCGCGGAGAACCGCTTCGACCGCTTCGGCTTCAACTTCCGGCTGCCCGACGTGCTCTCCAGCGTCGCCGAGGTCCAGCTCGACAAGCTCGACGAGCGCCTCGCAGGGTTGCGCGCAGCTCGCACCTTCTACCGCGACGCCCTCGCGGAGCTCCCCTTCCTGCGCCTCGTCGAGAGCCGTGACGAGGAGGGCGAGCTGCCCCTCTGGACCGAGGTCCTGTGCGCCGACCGCGACGGTGTGTTGGAGGCACTGCGCGAGCGTGGCGTCGAGGCCCGGGCGGCGCCTCCGTGCCTGGCCGACTCGCCCCACATCGGGGCCGAGGGCGCCTTCACAAACGCCCGCTTCTTCGCGCGCCACACCCTCATCCTGCCCTCGGGCCCGCACCAGGGCGAGGCCCGCCTGCGGCGCGTCGCCGACGCCCTGCGCTCCCTGCCGGCGGAGGTCAGGAGACCGGCTCCCGCGCTCCCCACGGAGTCTGCGACACCATGAGAGAAGAGGACCAGGCGCTCTTCAACACCGAGGCCGTGTGCGTCGTGGGGCCGGCAGAGATCTCCGAGGTGAAGCACCGCGCTCTGACGGCGCCCCATGGGCGTTACCGCATCTGCCTGCACGTCGATCCCTCCGAGCCGGTGCAGGAGATGGTCATAGCCTTCCGGCGCGGCAGCTACGGCCGTCCCCACCGCCACCCGGTCTCGGCCTCCTACGTGGCCCTCGAGGGCAAGGCCGAGATCCTGATCTTCGAAGACGACGGGAGCCTCGCTCGCCGCGTGCGGCTCATGCCCACAGACCAGGGATCCGCTCAGTGCGTTCGCCTGGCGCCAGGGGTGTGGCACACCCTCATGCCCCGCACCCGAATGGTGGTGGTCTTCGAGACCCTCGCGAGCGCCTTCGACCC
>CAZQPP010000610.1:0-4910 GCA_964594295.1 uncultured Myxococcales bacterium
AGCCCTTGGCCTTGCACACCGGGGGATCAGCCAGCACCGCGGCGCAGTCGGCCTCGGCCGTGGCGTCGTGGCACTCGTAGCTGCAGTCGGTCTTGCAACCTTCGCCCACCGTACCGTTGGTCGCGCCGTGGTCGCACTCCTCCCTGACCGCTTCGGGCAGGAAGAGCTGGTCGTCGAGCACGCCGTTGCCGCAGAGCGGCTCCTGGCACTCCCCACCGAGGCAGAAGCCGGTCCTCTTGTCCGCGCCGGCGCCGAGCTCGCAGGCGGAGCCGTCCTCCTTGCGGGCCTCTGCCTCCTCTAGAGTAACCCCGTCGGGGAGCAGCTCGCAGGAGAAGGTGCGGCACTGCTCGTCGGGGCGGTGGTCGAAGCGGTTGGGCTCGCCGTTGGGATCGCAGCGCGAGCCGCTCTGGTTCGGGCCCTCGGTGACCGCGATCTGGAAGAGCTCGCAGGTCGGCGTGCCGCAGTCGAAGGGCTCGTCGGTGCAGACCACTGCCACGTTGCCTTCGGTGCAGGTGTGCTCGCAGAGCCTCGTGCAGCCGTCCGAGTCGTCCTGGTTGCCGTCGTCGCAGACCTCCTCGCCGGGGAGAGCCTTGCCGTCGCCGCAGGTGTTGACCGTGCAGACGCCCGCCACGCACCAGCCGTCGTTGGTGCCGTCGTTGCACACCGTGTTGTCCGTCGAGCTCGCGTGGGCGCAGGCAAACCCGTCGCCGTTGGGAGAGCAGGTCGTGAGCCAGCAGCCCTTGTCCTTGGGCGCGTAGGGGCAGCGCGGGTCGCCCGGCGCGCACTGGCACTCGGCGTCGGTGCTGCAGGAGTACTTGCACTGGTCCGTGCAGCCGTCGAGAGCGTCCCCGTCCTTCCCGTCGTCGCACTCCTCTCCGAGCGACTGTTGAGTGGTGCCGTCACCGCAGACCTCGGTGCGGCATGTGGGGCTGCAGCCGTCGTCGAAGGCCGTGTTGCCGTCGTCGCACTGCTCGTTGGTCACGAAGTGGCAGCCGTCTCCGCACGTGTTCTCGGTGCACGTGCCGTTCACGCAGAGGAAGAAGCCCACCTGGCCGACAGGCAGCGGGCAGGGCTTGCACTCGTCCGCCGCGGCGCTCACGGCGCTGCCGGCGCGGCAGGTGATGGTCGAGCAGTTGTCCGTGGGCGCGGGCGGATCGTTGTCGTCGTCGCCGAGGTCGCAGATCTGGCCGCCCCCGCCGCCCACGCAGACGGGCTGCTTGCAGTCGCCCGGCGTGTCGTCGGGGCAGTCGGTGCCCGGGTTGTTGCAGACGTAGCGGCAGTTCTGGCAGCCGGCCCCTTCACCCTCACACTGCTCGTTCTCGCCGGCCTCTACGATGCCGTTGCCGCAGGCCGCGATCAGGCAGTTGTTGTCGCAGCTGTCGGTGTCGATGGTGTTGCCGTCGTCGCAGGCCTCGCCACCGGCGATGTCGGCGTAGCCGTCGCCGCACTCGCTCTCGTTGCACCTGCCGTCCACGCATACCTCGCGCACGCCTCCGCCGCGGTTCACGCAGACGGTGCCGTCCGGGAGCACCGGGTTCGCCACCGTGTCGTTGTCGTCGCCGGTGCAGGTGTCGCCGGTGCAGGGATCGAGGTCCACGAAGGGATCGGAGGGGTCGCCCCTGGTACCGCAGACGAACCCCGCGCGCGGATCGTCGTTGTCGGCGGGCACGCAGGCGACCTGCTTGCAGTCGCCGTCGCGCTCGAGGTTCACGCAGTCGGTCTGGGCGTCCTGGCACGTGAACACGCAGGCGTTGGTGCAGCCGTCGACGAGCAACGAGAGCTTGCCGTCGTCGCACTGCTCCTTGGGCGCCTGCACGATGCCGTCGCCGCAGTACTCGAGCTGGCAGGTCTCCGAGCAGCCGTCTCCCGGGATGCGGTTGCCGTCGTCGCACTCCTCCTCGGCGCCGTCGTTGTCCGTGCCCTTCGCCCCGTCGCCGCAGGTGTTGTCGCGGCACTCGCCGTCGATGCACCAGTCGTGGTCGCCGATGACGGGCGCGCCGCCGTCGTTCTCGCAGATCGTCAGGTCCGCCACGTTCAGGGCGTTGGGTACCGCGACGCCGTCGGCCCCCACCTCGCACTGAGGCTCGGCGCAGGGGTTCGTCCAGTCGGGCTTGTCGTTGAGGTCGTTGACGAAGAGGCAGGCCCGCCCGACCACCGGCTGCGCGGCGTCGGCCGGGATGCGCTGGCAGAGGTCGCCGGGCCTGCGGCAGTCCCCCGTGTCGTCGGCGCAGGACTTGTGGCTCGCCGGGCACTTCTCGCAGGGGAAGGCGGCGTCGTAGCAGGAGAAGCGGCACACGTCGGTGCAGCCGTCGCTGTCGTCGCCGTTCTTGCCGTCGTCGCACTCCTCCGGGTCCTGACGGATCGCGTCTCCGCAGGTGGTGATGAGGCAGCTGACGCAGTTGGGGTGGAAGGTGTCGTCGGCCTCTTTCTCACAGCCCTCGCCGTCGACGAGCATGCCGTCCCCGCACTCGAGGGGCACGCACACGCTCGGCGGGTCGCAGCCGGCCTCTTCGTTCGAGTCACAGAGCGAGCCGTCGGTCGCGGTCACCGTCTGGCACCAGCCGGTCTCCACGGTGTCCGTCCTGCACCGCGTGCCGGGCGCCGCCGGCTGGGTGCGGGGCACGCCGTCGGGCTCGCAGGAGCCTACCTCGCACGGGCTCTTGAGCGGCCGGTCGGACATGTCGAGCTGGCTCGCGCACTGGTGGGCGAGGCAGATGGACTTGCGGCAGTCGCCCTGGGCCTGGGCGCAGTCGAAGGCCGAGTTGGAGCAGGTGGGTATGCAGTTGTCGCGGCAGCCGTCGTCGTCGTCGCCGTTGGCCCCGTCGTCGCACCTCTCGTTGTGGTCGGTGTCCGTGATGCCGTCGCCGCAACGCCTGACGGTGCAGTCGAGCCTGCACGGCTGGTTTGGGTCGTCGCTGTTGGGTGAGGTGAGCACGCCCGCCCTGAAGCACTGTGAGTTCGTGAGCTGGGTCACGGCGTTGTCGCACTGCTCACCGTCCCCGATGCGCCCGTCGCCGCAGCAGTTGTCGACGCACACTCCGTTGCCGTCGCACCAGCCGTCGCCGCCGCTGGGCCCGTCGCACGGCGTGCCTTCGTCCCGGTCCGTGAAGCCGCGCACTCCGGCCGTGCACGTGCCTATGCGGCAGTCGTTCGCCGGCACGATCTCCGGCAGGTCCGAGTCGTCGTCGACCTCCGAGCAGAACTGCTTGCCGTCCGTGGTCGTCGTGTCGCAGATCACTATCTTGCAGTCGCCGTCGGTCTGAGTGCAGTCGTCGTTCGTCTCGCAGTTGTAGCGGCAGAGCTGGGTGCAGCCGTCGTCGTCGATGAAGAAGTCGGCGTTGGTGTTGCCCTCGTCACACTGCTCCTTGACGCCGCCGCTGATGTTCACGATGCCGTCGCCGCAGGTCGCGTTGAGGCAGCCGATCAGGCACTCGTCGGTGTTGGCCTGGTTGCCGTCGTCACACTCCTCGGTCTCCGCGGGGCAGGCGTCGCCGCAGGAGTTCCGGGTGCAGGTGCCGTCGATGCAGTGGTGGAAGCCCGGCGCCCCGGTCCCGGGGATGCAGGGCGTGCACTCGTCGACGTTGACGACGATGGGGGTGGTGCCCTCGCACTGCATGCGCGTGCAGGGGTTGCCGGTGTCGCTCACCTTGCCCGGGTCGGGCTGGGTCCAACACGTCGCGCCGCCGTTGTCCGGGAGCGGGTTGCAGGCGGCCTTGGCGCAGTCTCCGGGGTCCGGGCAGTCGGCGCCGAAGAGGGTGGGCTGGCACGTGGGCTTGCAGTTGGGCAGGCACCCGTCGCCGCTCTCGAGGTTGCCGTCGTCGCACTCCTCGTCCCCCTCGAGGATGCGGTTGCCGCAGACGTCCTCCTCGACGGAGCAGTCCGCCGAGCAGCCGTCGCCGCTGACGTTGTTGCCGTCGTCGCAGGCCTCCCCGGCGTTCCTCTCTCCGTCTCCGCAGACCCCCGAGCCGCACTGCCCGTCGCGGCACGTCTGCTCGCCCGGGCAACGCCCGCCTGGGTTGTCGCCGTCCTTGGCCGGCACGCACTGGCCGAGGCCGTCGCAGACCTGGCAGGGGTCGTCGGTGCAGGGGACGCCGTTGGGATCCGGCGTGCAGCCGTCAGAGCAGCAGTCGCCCTGGGCGCAGGTGCAGTCCTTGCACTCTCCGTCTACACAGCTCTTGGGCGCACAGACCTCGAGGCTGTTGCCGCAGAGCCCGATCACGTCGGTGCCGCCGTCCGAGCAGTCCACGCCCTGGTCCGGCTCGCATCGCCTGTCGCCGATGAGCCCGGCGCAGGTGGTGCCCTGGGTGCAGTCCGCCTGGTCGTCGCAGCGCTTCAGGCACACCCTCCCGGCCAGCCCGGCCACGTTCGCGCAGGCGTAGTCGACGCCGTTCAGGCAGTTGGCGACGGTGGTGCACTCGGAGCACTCCTGGCCGGCTCCCGTGCAGGCGCCGTTGACGCAGGTGTTGGTGCAGCTCTCAACCGACCCGAGCTCGCGGTCGCAGGAGTCCGTTCGCACGACCTCACGCCCTTCACACTCGAGGCTCTCGTCGGGCACGCAGTGGCCCTTGGCCACGTTGCAGCTCATGTTGGGGTCGCAGTCGCCGTCGCCGGCGCAGGTCTTGACGCACCACTGCACGCTCGGGTCGCGCGTGGAGGTCCGGCAGACGCGGCCGCCGTCGCTGCAGTCCGCGTCCATGTCGCAGTCGGCGCAGGCGCCGACGATCTGGCAGCGCCCTTCACTGCAGACCTCGGCCCCCTCACAGTTCTCTACGGTCTGCAGCACCGCCCCGCAGGTGTTCTGCTGGACCACGGCGTCGTTGGTGTCGTTGCAGGACACGGTGACGTCCGGCTTGCAGCGCCCGTCCTGCAGGTTCTCGTCGCAGCTCTGACCCGGCGGGCAGTCCGAGTCT
>CAZQPP010000611.1:0-4891 GCA_964594295.1 uncultured Myxococcales bacterium
GCTCGCGCGGACACTTGTCTTCCTCGTCGTCGAGACCGTCGACGTCGTCGTCGTAGTCGGGGCAGCCGTCATAGTCCTCGAAGCCGTCGGCGTCCTCGACGTCGTCGACGCAGAGGTCGTTCGGGTCGTTGATGCCGTCACCGTCGGTGTCGGGCGCCCACAGGTTCGGCTCGTAGGCGATGCCTCCGAAGAGCCTGAGGCTGACGCTGCCGAAGCCCTCCGAGGGGCTCGTGCCGGCGCCGAGGGTGGCGACCCAGCCGGCGTCGGTCCGGTAGCGCACGCCGCCGTCGACCTCCATGTAGTCGAGGTCCGAGCTGCCGAAGGGATCGTCGTAGGGAGTGGCCGCGACGGCCTGGGCCAGGACCTCGATGCCGGTGCTGCCGATAGGCATGTCGGCGCCGAGGCGGATGTCGAGCTCGTGGTTGAGCTCCTGCGCTCCGAGCGTGGCGTCGGGCCTGAAGACGAAGCCGAGGTTGAGGCCGGTGCGCACCGGGCCGAGGTCGGCGTCGAAGATCAGGCTCGGGCGCAGGGTGGCGCCTTCGCTGCTCAAGAACGCGTCTTCCTTGCCGGTCTCGTAGGTCGTGTCTACTGCGAGACCGAGACCGAAGCCGTGGTCCTTCCGGCGGATCAACGCGGCCTTGGCGGAGAGGCCGAGGTCACCGAGCCCCATGCCGGTGTCGGTCTTCATGCCCGTGAAGCCGTCGTCCCCGTCGTTGATTATGGCGAAGGGCACGACGACACCGATGGAGACACGCTCCGCCCAGGTGAAGGCGGCGAGCAGGTCCAAGGTGAGGCGCTTGGAGACCACCTTGTGAACCGGGACGCCGGCCTTGTCGCTCGCGAAGACGAGCGGCTCCGCCCCGTAGTGGGCGAAGGCACCGCCGCTGACCACGACGTAGTCGGCGACATCGGTGAACATGACCGTTAGCACGTCGTGCGAGTGCGCGGACGGCCGGAAGCGGGTCACGTCGACCCCCTGGGACCAGGCCATCTGGGCGTGCAGGACGAGGGCGAGACCGATAAGCGCAGCAAAGCAACGCCAGTTTCGTCGCGTGGAGCCGGACATTGGACACTCTCCCTGGAGCTTTCGATTGATGGGTATGCCAGGCGGCAGCGATTGTCAAAATCCAACTACGCCCCAAAAGGCCTCCCGTTCCCCTCATAGAGCTGCACGGTTGCGCCATTTATTAATAGGAGGGGGCGCTACCCGGGTTGACTCCGGAGGCGCGTTTCTGCAAGCTCCCCTGCTCCGCTTTCCGGGAGACTGATGATGATGTCGCTACGCGACCTACGGGACCGTCCTTCCCAGTCTGCACTCCAACACCTCGCCTGTGCGGCCCTCTGCGCCGCGCTGGTGCTCCCCCTGTCGGCCGCAGGCTGTGGCGGCGACAGCGGCGCCACGGGTGGCGTCGGCGGACGCTGCGTCGTGGGCTCTACCGCTTCGATCCCCCTCCAGTGGCAGGGAACGGTCTCCGACGGAGGCATGAGCGCGGCCTGGCAGATGTCGCTCAAGGGCGGCACCGCCAACGTGGTCGACATGTTCGTGTCCGGTCAGGGCCCCGGCGGCGGGACCATCGTCGCCGACCTCACGGGCGGAAGGAACGGCTGCGTCTGCGACCTGCGCGGCTCCGCCAGCGAGTCGGTGCCCAACGTGTTGGGCGGGAGGCGCTACTCCATGATCTTGAACGGCAAGTTCGAGGACCAGGGAGGAACCGTCATCTTCAACGGCAACTGGCAGCTCATGACCGTCGGCACCAACCTCCAGGGCAAGGCGCAGGGCTCGGCCGTCTCCGGAAGCGCCCACATCGACACGAGCTCGCTCCCGGTGCCGGGCACGACCTTCCCGCCTCCGGGCACGGGTGGCACCACTGACACGGGCACCGGACAGCCACAGCCTGGCGTCGACACCGGCGGCACGCTGCCGCAGACGGACCTCCCGAGCGGCTTCGACCCGGGCTTCGCCTTCGACTCGGGCGGGGGCGCCATCGACCCCGGCACAGGCGGTGTCGATCCGGGCCTCTCCTTCGACCCGGGCACCGGAACCCCCGATCAGGGCGGCTTCGACCCAGGCTTCCCGATCGACGTCAACCCCTTCGATCCTGGCTTCAGCGACCCGGGGGGTACAGGTGATCCCTGCCAGGGAGTAAGCTTTGCGGGATGCTGTGCCGGCAACGTCTTGAAGTACTGCGAGGCCGACGAGGTCAAGGAAGTGACCTGCCCGACCACCTGCGGCTGGGACGCCGAGAAGGGCTTCTACAACTGCGACCGCACCGGTCCGGACCCGAGCGAGGAGTTCCCCCACGCTTGTCCCGGGTTCGAATCGGACATGATGCCGTGAGCGTGCGCGTGGCGGCCGCCCCTCTGCCGGTCGCCGCGGCTCTGTTGTGGTGTCTGCTCCTCGCGATTGCGGGGTGTGTCGGCGATCCGGGCGCCCTGCCCTCCAAGGGCGGCGACGCCGCGGAGGCCGGCTCGACGGTGGAGGCCGACGCCGGGACGCTGCCCGATCCCGGCGAGCTTCCCCCCGACGAGTCATCCTCTCTGACTGATCGCGGCCCAGCACCCGGCGGGGACGACGGCGGCGAAGAGCCCGTGGACCCTGGAGAGCCGGACGTGCCGCCCCCGGACTGCGAGACCGATCCGGGCGCCTTCGGCTGCCCCTGCAAGTCGGGCGACGACTGCAACAGCGGCTTCTGCGTCCCCGCGAGCGCCGGCGGCACCATCTGCACGACCAGCTGCATCGATCGCTGCCCCGGAGGTTGGAGATGCACGCTGCTGCAGATCGGCGGGCAGGACCCCACCTACATGTGCCTGGAGCGCTCGATAAACCTCTGCCGCCCCTGCCACACGAGCCAGGACTGCCGCGCCGGAGGCCTCGGCCAACCCGGCGACCGCTGCGTCACCTTCGGCGACGAGGAGGGCTCCTTCTGCGGCATCGAGTGCTCGGAGGACGCCGACTGCCCCACGGGCTTCACGTGCGAGGAGCTTCCCGACGCCAGCACCGGCCAGCCCGCCGAGCAGTGCGTCCCCGAAGACCGCGCGTGTACGTGCAACCCGCGCGCGATCGACGAGGGCGCGGCTACCACGTGCTCGCGTGGGGCTTGCCCGGGCCAGAGGGTGTGCACCGAGGAGGGGCTGACGGACTGCGACGCGCCGGCCATCGGGGCCGAGACCTGCGACGGGACCGACGACGACTGCGACGGGGAGACCGACGAGGAGGGCGCTGCCGGCTGCAAGGACTACTACCGAGACGCCGACGGCGACGGGGCCGGCGCTCTCGGCAAGCCCTCCCGCTGCCTCTGCACCCCAGACCCCGACGCTCAGTACACGGCCATAGTCGGCGGCGACTGCGACGACGGGGACGGCAAGATCAGCCCCGACGCCGTCGAGGACTGCAACGGGATCGACGACGACTGCGACGGGGTGACCGACAAACGATCGGAGCTCGTCGGTGAGGCCTGCGACGGCCCCGACGACGACCTCTGCAAGAACGGCACGTGGTCCTGCCGCGAGGACGGCCTCGACGTGGAGTGCGCATCCGAGACCGTGAGCGACATCTTGGAGTCCTGCAACGGAGCGGACGACGACTGCGACGGTTCGGTCGACGAGGACTTCCCGCAGCTCGGCGCGACCTGTGACGGCCCGGACGACGACCTCTGCCGCAACGGCACCTTCGTCTGCGCCGAGGACGGCGCGAAGGTCACCTGCAACGAGCCTCCCCGCTCCGACACCGTCGAGCGCTGCAACGACATCGACGACGACTGCGACGGCACCACCGACGAGGGCTTCGTCGGGCTCGGCGAGACCTGCGACGGCGACGACACCGATCTGTGCAAGAACGGGGTCACGCGCTGCTCCGGGGACGGGCTGTCGGTCGAGTGCGCCGACGACATCCCGGCCAACATCGAGGAGCGCTGCAACAAGCAAGACGATGACTGCGACGGCCTCACCGACGAGGACTTCTCCGCCCTCGGGGTCGACTGCGACGGGCCGGACAGCGACAAGTGCGCCCACGGGACCACCGTCTGCACCTCGGACGGCCTCGGGACGATCTGCGGGCCGGAGCGCGTGACCGACCTCAAGGAGGCCTGCAACCACAGGGACGACGACTGCGACGAGGAGATCGACGAGGACTTCCCGGAGCTGGGCTTGGACTGCGACGGCCCGGACAGCGACGACTGCAGGAACGGCACGGTGGTGTGCACCGAAGACGGGTTGGGGACCGAGTGCTCCGAGTCCTCGTCGTCGTGGATCGAGCGGTGCAACAGCAGAGACGACGACTGTGACGGGCAGACCGACGAGGGCTTCTTAGGCCTCGGCCAGGCCTGCGACGGCTCGGACGCCGACCTCTGCCCCAACGGCGTCAAGCGCTGCACGGCCGACGGCACGGCCGTCTTCTGCGACGAGGACCCGCAGGCCAACGTTAGGGAGACCTGCAACGGGCGAGACGACGACTGCGACGACGAGATCGACGAGGGCTTCCCGGACCTCGGCGAGCCTTGCGACGGGCCCGACTCCGACCGCTGCAAGAACGGGAACAAGCAGTGCTCGGCGGACGGTGAGGGCACGGTCTGCGCCGAGGATCTCCCCGCCGACATCGAGGAGACCTGCAACGGGGAGGACGACGACTGCGACAACGAGACCGACGAGGACTTCTCGGACCTCGGGGCCTCCTGCGACGGTCCCGACGCTGACTCGTGCAAGAACGGTCGCATGGTCTGCTCGGCCGACGAGAGGGGGACCGTCTGCCAGGAGGACCCGAGCACCAACGTCGTGGAGCGCTGCAACGCATTCGACGACGACTGCGACGGGCACATCGACGAGGACTTCGCGGAGCTCGGCGAGCCCTGCGACTCGGGCGACATAGACGACTGCGCCTACGGGCAGGTGGCCT
>CAZQPP010000612.1:0-4889 GCA_964594295.1 uncultured Myxococcales bacterium
TCCTCCCCTCCAGCTCCGCTCCACTGCTTCTCGGCATTTTGTAGGGAAGCTCTTAGGTGCGCGCGTTGCTGACCGGTCTCGTGCTGGAGGTATTCTTCGGCGCCGCGCTCCTGCTCCCTTCCACAGCGGCGGCGCGGAGCCCGTCCACGGCGGGAAACGCCACCTGGCTCTCCGCCAGGTGGCTGCACGGGGAATACGACGAAGGCGAGATCTCCCAGCTGGCCGAGGACGTCAAGGGCCTTGGCATCACCACGGTCTACCCCCACCTCGGCTTCCACGGCTCGGGCACGAGCCGGACGGGGCAGCTCAAGGTGAAGCACGTCGCCGCCGCCCGGCGCTTCGTGGCCGATATCCGCCGACTGGTACCTGGCCTCCAGGTCGTGCCCTACAAGGGCTACACCACCTGCGCCTGGGGCAAGGCCGAGAAACGTGAGGCCCTCGCTTCCGACCTCGACGGCAACCGAAACTCGGGCAACGGTTCGTCGAACAAGTCGAGTTCCAGCACGAACAGCGCACGCTCAGAGACGTCGTCGTGTGAAACCTGCACAGAGTTCACGCGGCGTTCCCTCACTACTCGCGCTTGGCGCGCGTCCCACGCGACACCAGTCGAGGGTCAATGGGCACGTGCACGAGCTCACCCTTCTCCAGCAAGGCGAAGTCCGGGTGTCGCGGGTTCAACAGCACGTTCCGTTCGACGGGGTTCACCACCGATGGCACTACCAATGCAACTGTCCGCTGAGATCGTGCCCATTCGCCTCCAATCCGGGCCAACGACGGCGGTGCTGGCAGCCTCTCCCACCCCTTCGGCAGATCCTCCTCTCGCACCTCCTCGGTCGCCACCTCGTTCGGAAACTCGACCGGGATGCCTACAAGATCGCGCGGCGCTTGTCGGGGGTCCACATGCACCAGCACTTCAAGCAGTGCCAGCGACAACGTCTCGGCGGTGTACACCACCGCTATCCCTCGCGGGTTCCAACGCCCTCCGTAGCGACTCGCCCCCTCTCCAGAGAACGCGACTTCAGCGTGGACCCTCTTGCAGACCCTCCAAACCCGGGTCAACTGAAGACCCCGAACTCCAGTCTGCCCAGCACGTCATCAACGTGGCGAGCACCGACATCGGTGTCCATCAACTCGAGGGGAACCGCCATCGCCAACGCGCGGTTCGGCGTCTTCATCCAGTCCACCGCGGGCTTCACACCGTCCAGCACGACCGACGCATGCGCCAAGACCCGCGCCAGACGGACCAGCTTGTCGGACTCCTCTGCTCTCAAGTGCCCTTCACGCTGCCGTCGAAGAACCGTGCGACTTGGCAGCCGCAGGCTCTGCTCAAGCGCTCTCTTCGAGATGCCAAGTTGCTTCAGCAGCTCTTGGAAGGACTCGAACGGCAGACCAGCCCTGATCAGGGCAACCAGGTCCGCTTCATCGCGCACCCTCCTGCCCACGGTTCGATCCCCACCAAGGAGCTTCACGATTCTGTCGGTCGCAGTCATGCACTAGGCTTACGTCATCTGGCTTCTTCTTTCAAGTCATTTGGCTACTAGAACACGAAAAGAGATCACGCAAGTGCCCTACGGTATTAGGAAAACCCCGGCTGTCCAACAAGGCGCTGAAGCCGACGAATAGAGGCGCAGGGATCCTGGAAGCGAAGGTCGTAAGGCATCGAACTCGATCTCAGGGCGGGGTCGATCTGGGAATCGCGCCTCCATTCGCGGCTTAGCTTTAAACGTTCGATGCCCTCACCGCGTGATCCGCATGACGTACCTCCGCGATCATGTCGGACGTCCTCGCGGCACGATGCCCGTCCAGTCCCGAGTAACCTCCGCTCTCGTCATCCCCACGGGTCCACGGGAGCCCCCTCGCATGCCCTCCGATTCCACCCCGAGGTCCACCTGCCACCCTCCGTCAGGTCCCCGATGCCCCTCGCCACAGGTTGGACGAAGCGCGCTTCGCGCGCGGTCCGCTTCGCGGAGGTAGCCGGTGGTGGGAGACCTTGCTGAGCTGAGCGTGGGGATCGGTGTGAGGGTGTTGGGGTAGTCGTCCGCGACTCCGCTGCCCCATGGTCGGCGTTGTAGAGGGACTGATCGCCGCCATCCATGACCGAGCGGGCTGAGGTCCGCGAGGTAAGTGCGGGCACACCCTCGGGTGCTCTTCTCGACCTCCGATGCGGCATCCTTCTTGGTGAACCGTGGCGACGCCCTCACCCGGCGTCCCACACAACCAAGGAGAAACGTCATGGGTGAACTACGAGACCGCATGAAGGCCGACCTTCGTCTTCGGAATCTTCGTCCGTCTACTCAGCAGAGCTACCTCGGGTGCGCCCGCAAGTTCGCAGCCTACCACATGCGTTCGCCGGCCGAGATGGGCGAGAAGGAGGTGCGGGACTTTCTCGTCCACCTGCGAGACAAGAAGGACCTACATCCCTCCACCATCAAGGGCTACGTGGCGGCGTTGAAGTTCCTGTACGCTAACACCTTGCAGCGCCCCGAGGTGGTGCGACCCTGGCTCCAGCCGCGTGTTGAAAAGAAGCTGCCGGTGGTCCTCAGCCGTGAGGAGGTCGAAGCGGTGCTCAACGGCGTTGAGTCCATCAAGTACCGGGCAGTGCTGATGACGACCTACGGCTCCGGCTTGCGGATCGGCGAGACCTGCCGCCTCCAAATCGATGACGTGGACAGCACTCGGATGCTGCTGCGCATCCGTGACGGCAAGGGCGGCCGGGAACGCTACTCCATGCTCGGCCCCTCCCTGCTCCAGGTCCTGCGGGCCTACTGGAAGGCCGAGCGGCCGGCGGGGCCGTATTTGTTCCCTGGCCAGAAGGCCGACTCTCCCCTGTCGGCCGAGTCGGTCCGCGCAGTGCAGCGCAAGGTCGCCAAGCAGTGCGGCATCAAGAAGCGCGCGACGCCGCACGTGCTTCGCCACAGCTTTGCCACACACCTGCTCGAAGCGGGCACGGACATTCGGACCATCCAGGTCCTGCTCGGACATCGGTCGATCCGCACGACCCAGATCTACACGCACGTGAGCCCCGAGCACGTCGGTCGGGTCAAGAGCCCGTTGGACACGCTCAAGACGAAGCCGAAGGAGAGGCCGAGGAAGAAGAGCTCCAACAAGTAGCGAGTCCTGTCGCCGCACAGCCCGTGCGCACGGAAGCAGGGTGGACGACCTGAGCACGAGGTCGCCGACATCTTCCGTGCGCACGGGGAAGCCTACCGCGCCACGCATTCGCTGAGCGCAGACCAGCGGAAGGCTATGTGGTGCATCGAAGCCTGTCGTACCGCCGTCCTCGGCGGTCACATGGACGTGTGCAAGGACTGCGGCACTGAGCTCGACCCAGCGTACAACTCGTGTCGCAACCGCAACTGCCCCAAGTGCCAGGCGCTCGACCAGGACCGATGGGTCGAGCGGAGACGCCAGCGGCTGCTGCCCGTTGTGTGCTTCCACGTCGTTTTCACCTTGCCGGCCGTGCTCAGATCGGTGGCCTTGCGCAACCGGAGGGCCATCTTCAACACGCTCTTCGCCGCCGCCTCCCAGAGCCTGATTGAGCTGGGCAAGAACCCCAAGCGCCTCGGTGCTCTGTTGGGCATTACCGCGGTGCTGCACACGTGGAGGCGCGACATGTGCTTCCATCCCCATCTCCATTGCGTCGTGACCGCGGGTGGTCTCGCCCTCGACGGGAGCCACTGGATCGATTCGAGCCGCAAGTTCCTCGTTCGCGTCGAGGTCCTGGGCCTGCTCTTCCGCGGCAAGTTCATCTCCGCCCTCGAGAAGCTATACCGCCGCGGTGAGCTCGACTTGGGCGATGTCGCCGATCCCGACAAGGCGTTCCGTGAGCTGCGAGCAAAGCTCTTCTCACAGAAGTGGGTCGTGTACTCCAAGCGACCTTTCGCAGGGCCTGAGCGACTCTTCACCTACCTCGGCCAATACACCCACCGCATCGCCATCTCGAATCACCGCATTCTCGAAGTGACCGACGACGCCGTGACCATCGCCACCCGCGACGGGAACACGGCGACCATGCACCCGCAGCAGTTCATCCATCGCTTCCTCCTGCACGTGCTGCCCTCCGGCTTCATGAAGATCCGCCACTACGGCCTGTGGGCGTCCGGCAACGTCAAGACCAAGCTCGCTGCCGCCCGCCGGCACCTCGAGGCACAGGGTAGGCGGTATGACGCCCGACCCAAGGAGGCTGCGTCAGACTGGCGTGAGCAGCTCAATGAGCTGACAGGAATCGACCTCGCCACCTGCCCCGTCTGCGGCAGCACGAGCCTTCGCCGCAAGATGTTGCCGGCTCTGCACCGCGCCGGACCACACCGCCCACGGCCGCCACCGTGACCAGCCGCACCAATCCGCATCGACCATCAGCTCCATTGCCTTGCCACTCCGCGGCGGGGACGGGGACGTGTGCGCGAGACACCGCACATCCCGTTCCTCCACCAGGCACCACAGCTTTCCCGCACCCGCCAACGTCCCCTGGCACCCTCGATCCCCCCCCACTCACATCCCCTGCCACCCCCAACACCCCCGCCGACATCAGCGAGCACACCATCCCGGGGGCCAACACGAAGCCGAAATCGTCATAGCCCCCACACGGCTTCGTCCAACCAAGGATCGGCGGAATGCGAGCGCGGCCGGCGCGTCACGGTGAACTCCTACGAGCGGGCGCGCGCTCGACTCCGCCGGATCCTACTGGTTGTCTTCGCTGCCCACGCCTTGCCGGAACGACCTACCTCTTCTGGCTTTTCCACAGCAACTGCCTGCCATACCACTGCTCGCAAGAATTCCGCCGTGGCTTCCCACTCGATCTTACGCCCTCCGCGAGGCTCTGGGAGCCGAATGGATGCCCCCTCTATCCGGCCACGGCCCGGCAGAACCAAACCGCTCTGCCCGGCCCC
>CAZQPP010000613.1:0-4873 GCA_964594295.1 uncultured Myxococcales bacterium
CCGGATAACCGCATAACCGGATAACCGGATAACCGGATAACCGCATAACCGCATAACCGCATAACCGGATAACCGGATAACCGGATAACCGGATAACCGGATAAACGGGTATATGGGTGCCGGCTTCACACCGAGGGCTTTCCGGCCGCTGCGGGTGGTTTGTCTCGGCGCCCGGACTCTGGCAGCACTGCACGGTAGCGACTCACTTGAGGTAGGCCATGCGCCGTTCGTGGATCCTCGCCGCCGTCATCGCCGCCACTGTCGTCGCCGTCCTGGCCTACAGCAACAGGGCCAAGAAGCCCGACGGGTCGCCGCTGGTTCCGGCCCCCGGTGCGGCGCCGGCCGTGGAGCTGAAGGAGGCCGTGAAGCTGCGGGCCGCCGTCAACAAGCTGGACGCCGAGAGGTGGCTCGAGCCCGCCCTCGAGGAGCGGGTCGCCGAGGCCCTCGCCCGCGATCCGGGCGACCAGAAGGCCGCAGACGAGCTCGCGGGGATGGCCCTCGACGTGGCCGACCGCCTCTTCAACGTGTGGATCGCTGGTGAGATCAAGCCCTACGACATCCTCGCCGACGAGGACGAGTCCAGGGAGGTGACGAGCCCGGCCCTGGCCTGGACCGCGGCCGACCGCCTCCTGTCCAGGGCCCTCGAGCTCGCCCCGCGAACCCCGGAGGTCGTCGACGGCGTGCACACGCGCCGCGATGCCTTCGCCTCGATGAAAGGCAAGGGAGACGTGGAGGCCGCCTTCGACCAGCTCGACCCGCGCGAGGTTGGCTCCAGCTCCGTCTCGCGCTCTCTGATGCTCAGGCTCGCCCTGCCCATCCTCAAGGCTCTCGCGAAACCTCCCGGAAGCCCGGAGCGGAGCCGCGCCCTGGTGGCCCTGGCCCGCATGGGCTGTCCGGCCTGTGTCAGCGACCCTTTGCGTGGCGCGGGCGACCGACTCGAGGTGGGAGGCCTGGCCTGCGAGGAGCTCCCCGGCGCGTCCGCGGCGGCCGGCGGGGCCCACCTCTGCCCTTGGCCCGAGGAGCTGCCGCCGCCACCGCCCGCGCTCGCTGGGGGTGTGCCCACTGCCGATCTCGCCGTCGCGGTCGGGTTGGCCCGCGTGATGAAGAGCGCCACGAGCGTTGAGGGCGGGGCCCCGGCTGCCCTCTCCAAGGCGGCGCGAGAGGCTTCCGCGAAGGTCTCCTTGCGCATCCTGCCGCAGGCGGGGCCGGCAGGTCCTCCGCCGAAGGACAAGCCGAAGGTGCGTCCGATGGCGGTCGGCGGCGAGCCCGGCTCCGGCATCGTCACCAACGGCCTGCTCCGCGGCGTCCTGCACGTGGGGCCGGAAGGTGTCCGCTACCACGACTCGGCGCTGCTCAAGGTCGGCGCGGCCGGCGCGCTGAAGTGGGAGGGCGGGGCGAGCACCGTCCTGGCAGGCGCAGAGGCCTTCGCAGAGGGCAAGGACCCGGGGCCCGCTTTGAGCGCTGGGCTGGCCAGGGTCTACGCCCACGAGGGCACGCGCTCGGGGCGCTCCCTGCTGGCCGTCGACGCGGAGGTGCCGGAAGCCGTGCTCCGGGCCGTGGTCGAGGCCATGAAGGGGGTGCCGCGTGCCCGCCCGACGCTGCACCTGCTCGCGGGCGACAGGCTGCGCGTGGCGCCCATGTGGCTGCTCGACCTGGGCGCGCCGCCCGACGCGTGGCCGCGGTCCGGGGCGAAGGTCAGGGTCGAGGGGGGCAGGGTGCTCGTCGAGCTCTCGCCGGGCTTGTCGGAGAAGGAAGATCCGAGCGCCGGCAGACCCTCGGACGACATCGTGTACACGCCGGCCGCGGGCCGGGCGGGCGCCCGCTTCGAGGTGCCTCGCACCACCGACAAGGGCGACGGGCTCGTGGCCGAGGCCCTCACGATGGTGGACGCCCGTTTCGGGCCGCTCGCCGCCGTGGAGCTCGAGAGCGCGGGCTCGGTCTACGACTGGCAGCGCATGCTCGCCGCCCTCGCCGGGGGCGGCCCACCGCCGGGGGGGAGTGACCCGCTCGGCCTGAAACCCGACTGCGGCGCCGGCCGCTGCGGCACCCGGGTCGTGCTCCTGCGCCTGCTGCCGGCCGGGGGCTGAGCGCCGGGGTCGGCTCAAGAGTGTGGCCCGTCTAGCCGATTCCTGACGGAGAGACGCAAGCCCTCCCTGCCCACGGGGGGGGCTCGGCGCCGGGACTCTTGATGCGCAGCGCCAAGTCATCGTTGGGAGCGATCCCCCTGTTGTTGCTCTTCCACGCCTGCTCGCAGGGCGGGGCAGAGGCGGGAGAGTGGCTCTTCGTCCTGCCCGAAGAGGACGCCGGCCTGCGTTTCGCCTCGGTGGTGGAACCTGGCAGCGGCCGGCGGCAGGTGGATGCGGGGCTGCGCGACCTGCCCGTGGCCGACGAGGGCGGTGCTCGTGAGCCGCACGACTCCGGGCTGCGGGACACGCCGCCGCGGGACGTCGCCGTCGGACGGCCGCCGGTGGACCCTGGTGTGAGCGATGTGATCGTGGAGGGCGAGGACGTTGTTCCGCCGGCAGAAGACCCTGGTGTGGGCGACCTGCCCGTGTTGGACCGCGGCCCGCCCCCGCCGCCCGAGGACCTCGGCGTGCGCGACGCTCCGGCGGTGGACGATGGCGCCGTTGCGCAGCCCGAAGATCCAGGCGTGCGCGACGCTCCGGCGGTGGACGATGGCGCCGTTGCGCAGCCCGAAGATCCGGGGGTGCGCGACCTGCCGGCGGTGGACGAGGACGTCACGAGGCCGCCCGAGGACCCCGGGCCGCCCGAGGACCCCGGGCCGCCCGAGGACCCCGGGCCGCCGGAGGTTCCGGACAACGGGGGCTTCGCCGCCGACCCTGGCACGCCGCCGCCCACGGACCCCGGCGTGCCCGATCTGCCCGCCGAAGACCCCGACCACGACGGCGACGGCGTGCCCGACGAGGCGGACAACTGCCCGAGCGTGTCCAACCCGGAGCAGTGGGACGCGGACGCGGACGGTCAGGGCGATCGCTGCGACGACGACGACGACGGAGACGGGGATCCGGACGCGTCCGACTGCCGGCCCACCGACCCGCGCGTGTCCAGGTTGGCCGAGGAGCGCTGCAACCTCAGAGACGACGACTGCGACGGCGAGGTGGACGAGGGCTTCGGCATAGGTCAGCCCTGCGCCGGTCGCGGGGAGTGCCCGACCGGAGTCTGGGAGTGCGGCTGGAGCGCACAGCGCATCTGCTCGACCATGCCCGGAGGATCGGAGGACCGCAGCGCAGGCGAGCGGTGCAACCTGAGAGACGACGACTGCGACGGTGAGACCGACGAGGGCCTGGCCTCGGCCTGCGACTGCGGGGACGGGGTCTGCGCGGCCGAGGACGGGGAGACGAGCGCCGGCTGCCCGGAGGACTGTGGGCCCGAGGGATACGTCTACGTGGCGCCGGGGGACTTCCTGATGGGGGCGCCGGAGGAGGAGCCTGGCTCGATCCCGGCCGAGCGTCCGCAGCACCGGGTCAGGATCACGCGCGGCTTCTGGCTGAAGGCGACCGAGGTGACGCAGGGGGAGTGGAGGGCGCTTCTCAGCAACAACCCGTCACGGCACGGCAGCTGCGGCGCCGACTGCCCCCTGGATCGGCTGAACTGGTGGGAGGCGCTGGCCTACTGCAACCGGCAGAGCGAGGTCGAGGGCCTCGAGCAGTGCTTCAGCATGACCGGCTGCAACGGGAGAGGGGCGGGCGGCAACATGCAGTGCACGGGGGTGACGGTGAACGCGCCGGAGGGCAACCCACTGCTGTGCGAGGGCTACAGGCTCCCGACCGAGGCCGAGTGGGAGTACGCCGCCCGGGCCGGGAGCACCACGTCGCTCTACGACGGTGAGCTCGGGACGTCGGGAGAGGACTGCGCCAGCGACGGCGCTCTTGACCAGATCGGCTGGTACTGCGGGAACGCAGGGGGCAGAGTGCACGCTACCCGTCTCAAGGAGCCCAACGAGTGGGGCTTCTTCGACATGGCCGGCGGGGTCTGGGAGTGGGTCTGGGACTTCTACGGGGCCGACTACTACCGGCACAGCCCGGAGGAGGATCCGACCGGCCCGGAGGAGGGCGAGACGCGCGTGAACCGCAGCGGCTCCTGGCGCTATGAGGCCGCCTTCTGCCGCTCGGGCGCCCGCGCAGGCCTCGTGCCCAACGGCCGGCCCCCGGACATGGGTTTCCGCCCCGCGAGGACGGTGCCGCGCTAAGCGCCTTGGCGCCTCAAGCTCGAGGTCGCCTCGCCGATGATCCCACTTGCGGATCCAGATTGAGGCAAGCGGGTGCTTTTCGGCTCTAGATTTCTCCCCGTCCTATTGCTCATCGCCTTCGCCGCGGCCGCCTGCTCGGGCGACGCGGAAGAGAGCGAGGGTCCCAGCCGTGGCGCCGTCGACGCGGGGGGGCTCACCATCTCTCCCGGGCTCCTCGCCGAGGACATCCTGCTCCCCGACCGGGAGATCCCGAGCCGTGGCGTCAGGCCCGATCCCGATCACGAGCCGCCGCCGGACCGGATCATCCTGCCGACGGCCGTCGCGCCCGAGCCCTGCCCGGCGGGTGGCGACTTGCTCGGTTGCCCCTGCGAGGACGGTGACGACTGCGAGTCCGGTTACTGCGTGAGCACGGAGCTCGGGAGCATCTGCGTGGACGTCTGCGCCGGCTCGTGCGAGGCGGGCTTCGCCTGTGTCGCCATGCAGGCCGCGGGCCCGGACCTCACCTACCTCTGCGTGCCCCGCTTCGCCAAGCTCTGCCAGCCCTGCCTCGGCAACGCCGATTGCCGCTCCGAAGGGGACGCGGGGGAGGGCTACTGCCTCGACTACGGTGCGGAAGGGCGCTTCTGCGGCTCGGCCTGCGCCGAGGACACCGAGTGCCCCGAT
>CAZQPP010000614.1:0-4868 GCA_964594295.1 uncultured Myxococcales bacterium
GCCACTCGTCCGCAAGCAAAGGGCTACCGGCTCAACGCACGGTCTTCACCCGCCACCCCTCACCCGCTGCCAAGCGCGCGGCCGGCAACACACCCGCATAACCGCATACCCGCATATGCGGTTATGCGGTTATCCGGTTATGCGGTTATCCGGTTATGCACGTAGTCAGGCATTCGATGCGGGAGGGGCGCCGCGGCGACGCGTCCGCGGAGCTCGGTCGCCATCCCCAACACGCTCCTGGCCGCAGAGTGGCGCGGATTGACCCCGCACGGAGCGGAGGCTAAGGCGACCTCCACACCTTCCCCCCATCACCCGGACCCCACGCAATGATCCCTGCCCTCCTGCCCTCCTTCTTCGCCGCCGGTCCGCCAGCCGGTGAGCTCAGCCCGGTCGAGTGGGCGGTCCTGTTCGCCATCGCCGCCGGCGGTCTGGGCTTCTTGTACCTCGTCGCGCGCAAGGTCTGGCGGCAGCGCGGTGAGTTTCCGGAGATGGAGGAGCGGGCTCCGACGCGGCCGGCTCGAAAGCCCGCACGCCCCGAAGCCCCCGAGCCCGAGCCCCTTCCACCTCCTGACGAGGATCTCGCCGAGGAGCTCGAGGAGCCCGAGGAGGAGCCGGCGCCAGCCCCCACGACCTTTAAAGAGGGCCTCGCCAGGACCCGCAGGGAGGGCTTCATAGCCCGGCTCAGGAGGGTGCTCGCGCGCGAGCTCGCCCCCGACGTGGTCGACGAGATGGAGGAGGTCCTGCTCGGAGCCGACATCGGCGTGAAGACCACCACCACGATGCTCGACCGTGTCCGCGAGCGCCTCGCGCGGCGTGAGCTCTCGGACGGCGAGGCGGTGCTCGGGGCGCTGCGCTCCGAGGCCGAGAGGATCCTCTCGTCGGTCCAGGCGCCCGAGCCGGTCGCTGCTCGCCCCGAGGTTGTCCTGGTCATCGGCGTCAACGGCACGGGGAAGACCACGACCCTCGGCAAGCTGGCCCACCAGGCGAAGGTCGCGGGGCGCAAGGTGCTGCTCGTGGCGGGCGACACCTTCAGGGCGGCGGCCGTGGACCAGCTCGAGGTCTGGGCCGAGCGGGCCGGCGTCGACTTCCACCGCGGCAAGCCGGAGGCGGATCCGGCCAGCGTGGTCTTCGACGGCATCAAGAAGGCCGCCGAGGCCGGCCACGACCTCGTGCTCTGCGACACCGCCGGCCGGCTGCACACGGACACCCGACTCGTCGAGGAGCTCAAGAAGGTGTCGAGGGTGGCCGGCAAGGCCAAAGACGGCGCGCCCCACTCCACCCTGCTCGTGCTCGACGCCACCATCGGCCAGAACGCCGTGCGCCAGGCCGGCATCTTCACCTCCGAGCTCGGCGTCAGCGGCATCGTGCTCACCAAGCTCGACGGCACCGCCCGCGGCGGGGTCGTGCTGGGCATCGTCGATCAGCTCGACCTCCCGGTGGTCTACGCCGGGGTCGGCGAGAAGATCGAGGACCTGCGCACCTTCGCGGTCGACGAGTTCTTGGACGGGCTCTTCGCGCGGGAGGACTGAGCCCGCAGGACGCCCACGCAATTGCGTCCGAGCAGGCCCTCAGCTACATTCGCCGCCATGCGCTCCCCACGTCACACCATCACGCTGTGCCTGGCGCTCTTCTTCGCGTGCAGCCTCGCGCTCGCCAGCGCCGATGCGCGTGCCCAGGCGCCGCGTGAGGTCACGCCCCGACCGGCGGTCGCGCCCCAGCCGAAGCCGGCGGTGAAGCCTGCCTCCAAGGATGAGGAGGAAGGGAGCGTGGAGCTGCGCGAGCGCTTCTTCGGTGCCGACATCGCGGTGCTCCAGCGCCGCTACTTCCTGAAGAGGCACCGCGTCGGCGTGGCCGTCGGCGGTGTCTACAACCTGAACGACCAGCTCCAGCGCCACCTCGGCGCCGGCGGGGCCCTGCGCTTCCACGTCAACGAGCGCCACGCCATAGGGCTGAGGGGCTTCGCCTACCGGAACCAGGGCTCGGCGCTCGAGACATCGGTGCAGCGCGACCTGCAGGTGGTCCCGGAGAGGACCGACCTCCGCTACGAAGGCCAGCTCGTCTGGTCCTACAGCCCCATCGACGGCAAGTTCTCCTACTTCGGGGCCGGGATCGCCTACTACGACATCTACCTCCAGCTGGGCGGAGGGGTAATCGGCACCTTCAACAGCGACCTCAACCCGGCCGGGCTCGCCGGTATCGGCGGCCGGGTCTACCTGACCCGCTGGCTCGCCATCGAGCTCGAGGTGGACGACACCATCTACAGCGAGCCCTACCCCTCCGAGACCAAGCTGATGCAGAACGTGGTCGTGTCGCTCGCAGCGGCCGTCTACCTGCCCTTCTCGCCCAAGTACCGCGGATCGAGATGAAGCGGATCCTCCTGCCAGCGCTCCTGCTCTGCGCCACGCTCTTCCCGGCCGCCGCGCTCGCCCGCGCTCCTGCGATGGAGGGCGCCCCGCTCCTACGCCGCGCCCGCCTCATGCACGAGGGACGGCAAGGCGTGACGCCGTCTGTGGGTATGTCCCTGACCCACCCCTACCGCAACCACATCCTCGTCGGGCTGCGCTACGACTACTACATCGCCAACTGGATCGGCCTCGGAGCGGACTTCGGCTACGCCTTCGGCTTCGACAACGGCCTCGCCGAGAGGATCAAGGCCGAGCGCAAGCAGTTCGAGACCACGACGCTCGGCTACTCGGTCATGGCCGGGCTCACCCTCGTGCCGCTGCACGGCAAGCTCCTCTTCAAGGGCCTGCCCTCGGCACGCTACGACGCCTTCGTCCGCATCTCCGGCGGCGTCATGCAGATCCGCGGCGACGGAGATCCAATCCAAACCGAGCTCGCCTTCGCGCCGCGCATCGGCATCGGCGGGCACCTCTTCTTCGGAGAGCAGACGGCCTTCGTCATCGAGGCCCACGACACCATGGTGTCGATGCACCGGAGCACCGACGCCCTCGGGGCCGTGCTGGCCAAGGAGAGCACCCAGCTCATGGCGCTCCAGATCGGCCTGCTCGTGCACTTCCCGAAGAAGGCCGAGTTCGGGCGTTGAGACCCGCGCCAGCACGGGGAATGGTTCGGACCGGGCTCTGCGCGCTCGCTCTCCTCACGGCGCTCTCATGGGCCGGCGAGGCCACGGCGAGCGAGTACGATCTCGAGTCGGTCGCCTTCTTGAGCCCCGAAGAGCTCAAGGCCCTGAAGAAGCTCCCTGCCCGCACGACCCACGACGCCGGCCGCGCCCTCGCGAAGCCCGCGGCGCGCAAGAAGGCGGCGAAGCGTCTCGGTCTCAAGAGGGACCGCCTCGACGAGCTGGCCGCGCTCTTCGATCTCCTGCGCGTGCGCGGCGTGGGCCCGCGCATGGCGCTCCTCCTGCGCGCCTCGGGGGTCACGGCCTGCCCGCAGCTCGCCCGCGAGGACGCCGAAGACCTCGCGAAACGAATGCAGGAAGCGAACGCGCGCGAGCAGGTGGCGAACAAGCTGCCCGACGCCGAGATCCTGCGACACTGGATCGGCCAGGCTGAGAAGCTGCCGGTCCAGTACCGAAAGTAGGTGCCCACACGCCTCCTGTCCGGGTTGCTTCGTTCGAAGGCCCGGGTGCTCAGCGCGGGCCTCTCGTGCTGCCTGCTCATGGCGGCTCACATCGCCTGGTCGGTGCCCTTCATGCTCGAGCGATCGAGCTCGGTGGGCCTGAACCTCGTGTTGATCCTGGTCTGGATGGCCTTCGCCCTCGCCGCGGGAGCGTTCTTCGGTGTGCTCCTAGGCGACCTGCTCTTCGGCCGAGGATGGCGCGCCGGCGCGACCTCGCCCGACGACGCCGAAGCCACCCTCCCAGACGACAGCGACCCCGAGGTGCTCGTCCGCGGAATGCGGGTCCACGGGCTCAAGCTCAGCATGCTGACGGTCGCCTGCGCCGCCGTCATCGTGCACACGAGCAACCTCGCCTTCGGCGACTTCTTCGCCACCTACCGGCGGAGCGGCTACCTCGCGACCGCCTTCCGCGGCGACGACCCCCGCCTCAAGGTCACAGCCCTGCGGCGCATCGGCGAGGAAGGGGGAGAGGCGCTGGTCGAGCGAGTGCCCCTGGCCGTGACCCGCCTGTCGGACGAGGACGCGGCCGTCAGGGCCGAGGCGGCGAAGGCCCTCGCCCGCGCTGCCCGGGCGATACGACCCAACCTGCTGCTGCTCGCGCGCGCCGGGGTCCCGGTGGAGACGCGCTGGGAGCGGCACGTGCACCGCCTGCTGCGGCAGGACGCCCTCCCGAGGATGAGCGCCATGCTCGAGGCGCCGCCCGTGGAGGGGGGCGGGCCCGAGGCTGAGCCGGGCCTGAGGGCCTCCGCGCGGACTGCCGCGTGGCTCTTCCTGGCGTCGGTGGCGCCGGGCCGCCTCGTCGAGCTCGCTCCTGCCGCGAAGGGGCCGGACGACGAGCTGGCGCTGCTCCTCGCGCTCGGAAGGATGGGACGCCCCGATGCGGTCCCCATCATTCGGCCGCACCTGGCGTCCGGCTCGGACCCGCTGATGCGCATGGCCGCGGTCTGGGCGGCGGGTCAGGTGTTGGACCGCTACGAGCCCCCCGACCGGCCGCGGGTGGTCGATCCTCGCATCGAGAAGGCTGTAGAGCTGGTCTCAGCCCTGGCCGAGGACGAGTCCATGCTGGTGCGTTGCGCCGTGCTCGACGCACTGCGGCTCGCCCGCGACGCGCGGCGGGATCGCCTGCTCTTCAAGGCCATGCGACAGGCGACGCCCGCCGACCGTTGCCCCTCCAAGCAGGTGCGCGTGCCCGACGGCCCACCCATCGCGCTGGTGGCCGAGGCCGGGATGCGCTTCAAGGCCCTCGAGGCCATCGCGGCCATCGCTGTCGGCAACCGCCGAGTCCA
>CAZQPP010000615.1:0-4866 GCA_964594295.1 uncultured Myxococcales bacterium
GAGGGACTACACCCTGATCTGCGAGAGTAAGGAGCCCCTCTGGGCGCGCTCGCTGGGCGGTTTCGAGCGCTCGATCGGAGCAGACAAGGATGGGGGATGGACGGCCTGCGTGTGGCAATCCGGCCGGAAGGTGAGTGAGCCTACGCGCTAGGCGGCGTCCTGCGTGGCCTGTGCGGTCGGTCGGTCCCACATGGCGAACGAGGCCCGGTGGCACTCGAGATGAGGGCGGAATCGGTCCCCATGTGGGACCGGGCTTGGGAGGATCTCCGGCACGGGGCGGTTTTTGCCGGCCTCCCTCATCCTCGACATTCGCCGGCCCCTGCCGGTAGACTCGCCGGCCTGGGAGAGCCGATGGACCCACACAGAGCAGGTTGGATCGCGGTCGCCGCAGCCCTCTTCCTCCTTGCTGCCCCCGCCGTCTTCGGCGCCGGCCGGCCGCGGATCGCGGTCATGGAGATTGACGACCTGTCTCGGACCCTGAAGCCGCGGCTCCTTGTCGCCCTGACCGAGCAGCTGCGAGGCGCGCTGACTGCGACGGGCCGCTACGTTGTCATAGACAAGACCCGCCAGGCGAAGGCCTAGAAGCGCCTCGTGGCAGAGAAGAAGAAGGAGTCCTACAAGCAGTGCTACGAGAAGAGCTGTCAGATTCCCCTCGGGCAGGCCCTGAGCGCGGACTCGATCCTGCGGACCACGCTGACCCACATAGGTGGTGTGTACGTAGTCTCCGCCGAGCTCGTCGACCTCGAGAAGCAAGCCGGCATGGGTGCGGCGGTCGAGGAGTGCGAGGGCGAGCCAAAGAAGCACCGGGACCGGCGGCTGATGCAAGCGGTGAAGAGCCTCGTTGCAGGGTTGCCCAGACCGGGCGCAGACGGGAGGCTCGTGCCGGTCGAGCAGGTTCCCGCGTCTTCTGCGCGGCCCGGGCGAGAGGCTCGGGGCGGCCACGCGTCTGTCACGGCAGGTGCTGTTGCGCAGCCTGAGGGGACGACTGATCTGCGGGGCAAGGCCGGGGTCGAGTGGGCGCGCTTCCGGGGCGGGGATCTCCGCATGGGCTCGAGTCAGGGCAAGGCCGATGAGGAGCCGGTCCATCGAGTGACGCTGAGCGCGTTCGACACGGCACGTACCGAGACCACGGTTGCCCAGTTCCGCGCGTGCGTGGAGGCACGAGGGTGCGAGGTGCCGAGGCACCGGCAGGAGCATCGGGGCTGGAAGGCACGCTGCAACTGGGGCGGGCGCGATCGAGAGCAACACCCCATGAACTGCGTGGACTTTGGTCGTGCCAAGGCGTTTTGCGAATGGGTGGGGGGAAGGCTCCCGACCGAGGCGGAGTGGGAGTACGCGGCGAGCAACGCCGGCGGACAGTCGAGGTATCCTTGGGGAGATGAGCCAGCGACGTGCGCAAGTGCGGTCATGGACGAAGGCCGCGGCAACGGTTGCGGGAAAGACCGGACATGGCCGGTCTGCGGCAAGGCCGCCGGAAGCTCGGCGCGAGGGCTCTGCGACATGGCTGGGAACGTGTGGGAGTGGGTGTGGGACTGGTACGACAAGGCCTACTACGCGCGGAGCCCGCTTCGAGACCCGCGCGGGCCTGACCGTGGCTCCCGGAACGTCCTGCGCGGCGGCTCCTTTGTCGATCGTGCTGCGAGCCTGCGAGTGACTGCTCGCAACCGCTACCGACCAGCCGACGCAACAGTCGGCGTTGGTTTTCGCTGTGCGAGGTCCGTCGCCGGGGGGAGTGGAGCGGTGCTCCGCTGAGCGCTCCAGCGCATGCATCCCCGCTGGTGCTTGACACCCGTGTCGGCGCCTACGACGATGCACCTCCGATGGAGGCCCCTTCAGCGGTGGTGGATGCGTCGCGCGGCTCTTGGGGGCCCGACGATGATCTTGCTCGGACGCACACGGAGGAAGCAGTTGGCACACCTGAGACCCCTTCTCGCACTCACCCTCTCTGTCTTCATGCTGGCCGCCTGCGGAGGCCCCGGCTCCCAGGTCCGCGACGCCGGGGAGGCCCCCGAGTGGTTCGACAACCCCCTCGAGGGCTGCGGTGTCGGCAGCGCGACCCATCGCGGGGTACGCAGCCTGACGCGGGACGCCGCCGTCACGAACGCCCGCGCCGACCTGGCCAAGCAGATCAAGACCCACGTCGCGTCGATGCTGAAGACCTACGCCGAGCAGGGCTCGGCCAACGAGCAGGAGTTCTCCGAGGAGCTCCAGACGAGGGTCACGCGCGACGTGACCGACATGGGCCTCCACGGGACCAGGGTCGCCAAAACCCAGCTCATGGACGGGGAGTTGTACGCCTTGGTCTGCCTGGATCCCGAGACCTTCGCGTCGGCTTTCGATCGCATGAACGACCTGAGCGACAAGGCGCGAAAGGCGCTGAAGGCGCGGGCGCAAGACGAGTTCAAGGACCTGGACGCTCAGATCGAGAAGCTGCGCGCGCGATAGCTTCACGCAAGGGGAGCTCCCATCGCTTTCGAGCGGCGGGAGCGGTGCCGGAGAGCATGCCGTCGGGCTCATGGTCTGAAGGAAGGTGAGCATGTGGGTTGAGAGTCGATTCGTCCTTTGCTGGTCCCAGTCTGTCCCTCGGGCGGTCTCCACTGCCGCGATGTGCTCGTCCTTGGTCCTCTCGTTGCTCCTGGCCGGCTGCGGCGGAGCCGTGGGCACGGCCCCTTGCAAGCTGCGCGTCCATGCCGCCCCCGAGGACAGGGTCTTCACCGGCGAAAGCAACAAGAGCGACGAGGCAGAGGCCAAGACTGGCGCTTTGGTCGACGCCTTCGTGCAGGCCGCAAGCGAGCTGGGCGTCCGGGTGACCTCCGAGCAGCTCTTCAAAGCCGTCCGCACGAGCGAAGGCGACCAGGAGGAGTTCCTCATCGTGGAGACTGCCGAGGCCGTGCCGGTCGAGTTCCGCGGCACCCGCCGCGCCTTCTGCCGGGAGGGGGACGTGATGCGGGCCAAGGTGGCAATCCCGGCGGCCGAGTGGTCTCGGATTGTGCGCGTGCGAAGGGGCAGGACGGCGCTGATCGTCGACTGCAAGACCGAGCCGGAGGGCGTCTGTGGGGAGGAGGTGGAGGCCGAGCTGCGCAAGAGGGCCGTCGACGCCGGCCTCGCCGTCGCAACCACGGTTGCGGGGAAAGTAGACGCCGCGCTCTCGGACACGGCGGCGGCGATTGAGCTAGGAGCGCGGCACGAGGCGGCCTTCCTGCTGCTCGTCACTCTGAGAGGCCGTCTCCACGCCGTCGAGCGTGGGGTGATGTACGCCTACGCCAACGCCTCGGCCTCGCTCGTGGAGACGAGCGACGGAAAGGTCTTGCAGGCCGCGGCCCTCGAGAACGTCAAGGGCGCACACTTCGAGAAGGTCGGGTCGGTGCAGTACGGACCTGTCGACGCTGTGCGAAAGGCCATCGGTGAGGCCCTCGAGGCTCTAGGGGAGCGCATGGGGTATTGGCGCCGTTGACACCGGGTGGATGGCACCCGCCGCCTTGGCGCTGGTGCCCCTGGAATGGTTGTGTTTCGGCCCAGGAGGGTACGCCGGGAGAATCTCCTCAGTAGTAGGCCGCGCGAAGGATCTAGAAGGTGCCCCTTGGTTGGTCGCAAACCACATTCAGTCGCGAAAATCACCCCTCGTCTATCCGGCTACTCACCCAAAACGCGGATCACGCGGGCCAGCGGATCCGCCGCATTCCCAGCGGAGTCTGAGGTCGTGATCCTCACGATGGAGGTGCCCCTGTTGAGCGTTGCTCGCTCTGACTGAACAACCTGTGAGCTGTTCTCCGGTAGGTGTTCCTGAAGTATGTGCTCAAGGAACTGCGTGGTTCCGTCGTCGGCCGTGATCGTGAAGCGCACACTCTGACCGACCTCAAGCCCGCGCGCCTCGACGCCAAGAATCAACTGTATGTCCGGTTCCACCGGGTCAAGGTCATCGGCCAAGCCGACGATGAAGCTCGCCGGCTGCTTCAACTCCAAAAGCACCGGTGCCACGCGGTCAACGTGCAACTCGATTGAAGCCGGGTCGGATACAAGACTTGCGCGGTCGGTCACCGTTGCCGTGAGCTGGCACGTGCGCTGATCGGTCAGGAGGACATCGGAGAAGGTCAGCACATCGTCGGTGAGCGCCGTTTCGTAGACAACTGGAGCATTGCTGCCCGCACAACTGACCTCCAGTTGACCTGCACTCCTGTATTCCGCGTTCTGCACCTGCAAAGTAACGTCGAGATGGCAATCGCCCTCTCTCTCGGCACATGCGCCTGTGGCGACGTTGATCGTGCTTCCGTCCTCGGGATACACGAAGGAGAGTGCCGGCCTCGTGTCCTTGTAGACGGCGGTGACTGGGATGGAGAATCCCTCCAAGCCGTCGCCCTTGCCCGACACCTGGAGAGCATTCGGCCCTGGGTGCATGCCCACCGCAAGGAAGCTGAATCGTCCATCCGCAGCGGCAGTGCCAGAAAAGAGAGGGAGCGCATTCCGGAACAGCTTCACCTTGGCCCCCGCGATTGGAGTTCCGGAGTCCACGTCGGTGACGAGAGCGACAACATCAACGTGGTCTTGGGTACCGACGCCACCGGCCGTTGGAGATTCGATCACGACGAGTGGCGCGTCCGTGGTGAGCGATAGCGTGGCCTGGCGAGGAGGGGACTCGTTCCCAGCGTTGTCGGTCCCGCTCCATCTGATGGGAGTGGTTCCCGACTGCAGGGTAACGTTGTCGAAGACGACCTTCGACTCTTCACTCGGCGGGCGCTGGCAGACCTCTGCGCCGTTGCCCACCGTCAGGCAGACGCGCACCTCGTCGGGGTTAGGCTCTACCTGCACCGAGATCTGATTTTCCCTTGATTTTAATCATACCTTTGTCTAGGGGAATAACCTCTAGAT
>CAZQPP010000616.1:0-4860 GCA_964594295.1 uncultured Myxococcales bacterium
AGCCCTGGGCCACGGGGAGCCAGGCCTCCGAGGTGAGCGGGTGCCCGTCGACCCTCACCTCGGTCTCCTCCTCGGCGTAGATGGTCACGTAGTTCTCGGCGTACTTGTCGGGCACCAAGAAGATGTAGTCGTCACGCAGCTGCTCCACCGGCACACCCATGATGAATGCCGGATCGCCCACGTTGGGATCGGAGGGGTTGTAGGAGTCCACGCAGTGCTGGGCGGCCCCACAGCCCTGCTGAGTGTTCTGCGCGCACACGCCGGCGACGCCCTGCTCGCACACGCCGCCGTGGGCACAGTCGGCGTCGGTGCTGCAGATCCGGCCGCTGATGCTGCAGAGGCGGCGCTGGGCGATGGAGACGCAGTTGCCGCCGAAGTCGGGGCGCGGGCCCTTCTCGCTCACGAGGAACTGCCCCACGAGCACGGGGCCGCTCGCCTCGAGCACGAAGGAGCCGAGGGTCTCGAACTCGTAGATCTGGCCCGAGTTGAGGACCGGCACCGTGGCGAGGGAGGGCGTGAGGGTGACGTTGGTGTTGTCGAGGATCGCGAGCACGCGCCAGTAGTCCCCTTCGCCTCCACGCGCGCGGCTGCGGGCCGCGACGTACTTCTTGCCGAGGGCGGACTGGGGCACGAGCTGCTGCTCGAGGTGGTCCGCGCAGCAGGAGATCGGGCACTGCAGGTCCTCCGTGCACTCGATGGGCGGGGTGTAGAGACACTGCCCGCCGAGGCAGGGGGTCCTCCAGGGCACGTTGCTGGCCTCGGTCCCGAAGAAGACCGCCACGTGCTTGCTCGACTCGACGATCGTGCCCGAGAGGTCCGCGCCCTGGCCGTCGGTCTCGATGTTGAGCACCTCGAAGGGCTGGAGGGTCGTCGTGTAGGCCTCTCCGGCCTGCATGGCGGGCACCGGGGCGCCCGCGAGGGTCGGGGCGGCAACCTGGACGGTCACCTCGGTGTCCGCGCGCGTCGCGACCACCGTCACGTAGGTCCGGAAGGTGCCGCGCTGGGGCCACCCGAGGACCATGTAGCGCCTGCCGAGGCTGTTCTGGGGCAGGAGCATCGAGGCGTCGTTGCTGAAGACGTCGACGTTGTCCAGGGGGTTGAACTGGTAGGCGATGATCGGGCGAGTCGACTTGATCTGGTAGCTGCGCTTGCCCTGCATCGTGCCGGTGATGTTGTGGGGTGCCAGGCTGTCGAAGACGTGCAGGGCGAGCGGCCCCACCTCGGCCGAGGTCAGCTCGGTGCCGTCCTTGAAGAGGGTCACCGTGGCGTTGTGCTTGTCGCCCACGTTCGCCACGACGATGGCGTAGGGGCCGTTGTCGGCGTCGAAGCCCTGGGAGACGGCCTGGTCGAGGTCCGCGGCCCAGTACTCGCAGCCGACGTTGGTGCTGAACTTGTAGGCGTCCGAGCAGGGGTCCACGCAGGAGCCGCGGTAGCAGATCTGGCCGCCCTCGGCCTCGGAGCAGTCCTCTCCCTGCATCCACCCGGTCCCCTGGTCCGAGCACTCCTCGATGACCTCCTCCGCGCAGCGCTTGGCGCCCGGCGGGCAGACCAGGCACCCGCCCTCCCGGCAGGTGCTCTCGCAGGTCTCGAGCTCGGTGTACTCCGGCCCCTCCGTCCCGATGGTGCAGAGCTCGACGACCTTCCCGCTGCAGCGCTTGCTGCCCGGCTCGCACCCCACGCAGCGTGGGGAGCCGACGCCGTAGCAGATGCCCGCGCAGGCCTCGGTGTCGAAGCCGGCCCCGCTCTCCCTGCAGGTCCACAGCTCGTTCCCGTTGCAGACCCTCTCACCGGGGACGCAGGCGTTCTCGGAGACGCACTTCCCCCCGACGCAGCGCCGCTCGCCGCCGCAGTCCGCCTCGATCATGCACTCCACGCAGACGCCGCGCTCCTTGTCGCAGAGCGGCTTCTCGTCGGGGCAGTCGGTGATCCTCTTGCACTCCACCTCGCCGGTGTCGCTCTCGCTGCTCTCCCCGGGGTCCTCCGATGGGCCGTAGCGCCCGGTCAGGTCCTGCTCCTCTGTGTCCGTCTGGCCGCCGGGCGGCACGAGGGGCGGGTCATCACCCGACTTGCACCCGGCAAAGACGAGCACCAGAAACAAGGACAAGCTCAACCACACCCGCGATAGCGGCTTCGTGCCGACATGCGCTCTTCTCATGGGAATGCAGTGTCCCTGTTTGCACGACCCGAGGCAAGCGGGCTCATGCGGCCGTGAGGCCGCACAAGACCGTCTCGCTGATGCCGACGGCCGCAGGCTGGTCGTGGTGTCGGCGGAGAGGCGGGTGGCCGCCGCGGCATAGCTCGACCCGCTGGAGCACCGTCCCCGTACCAGTCTGAATCGAATGCGGTTGTCCTGGCTGTGGGCTTTGGGTGCGGCCGGCTGCTAACCTCAAACCACGACCCCAGTGGCTGTGGACACGGAATTGAACGAACCGCCGGGCTGGAAGAGCGAGCGCTACAGACTCGAGGGTGAGGTGCGTCCGGCGGCGCTGGGGACCTGGTTCTGGTCCGCCTGGGACGAGGAGACGGAGCGCCGTGTCATGGTCAAGGGGATGCGGCGCTCCCAGACCCAAGAAGGCATCCTCGACTGCTTCGAGGAGGAGGGCAGGGTCGTCGCGACCCTCTCCCACCCGAACATCCTCCGGCTCCTCGACCGTGTCGACGCCGGGGACTGGCACTTCCACGTCTACGAGCTCGAGGGCGCCGAGACCTTCGATGACAAGCTCTCGCGCGGACGTCTCAGCGTGGCGGAGACCTTGCCCATCGTGCAGCAGGTCGTCGACGCCATGGTCTACCTTCACACACGGGGGCTGGTCCACGGGTACGCGCACCCTGCCAACATCCTCGTTCGACCGGATGGACACGTGAAGGTGACAGGCTTCGCCTACGGGTGGGAGCAGCTCCACACGCTCGTGCGCCCCTGGTCCGCGCCCGAGCACGCCCTCGACAACAAGCGAACGCCACGCGGCGACGTCTACCTCGTGGGCGGTCTGCTCTGGCGGGCGATCGTCGGCGAGACCTACGTGAGCGCGAAGACGGACCAGGAGCTCATCGCCTTCCATTGCTCGCCGCCCGCAGCAGAGATCGGTGAGCGCGCGCCCGATGCTCCGAGGTGGCTCCGGCGTCTGGTTCGGCGCTGTCTCTCCGCCGACCCTGACGAGCGCCCTTCGAGCGCCGACGAGATCTGGGTAGAGCTCGAGGGGCGAAGCCCGAGCCGCGGTCTGGCGCCGGTGCGCGAAGCCCTCGAGTCGCTCGCGGATCGTCCCTGGGCCGATCCGATCCCGGCCCTGCTGGGGGAGCTTCGCTTCCTGGAGAGCCCTTCCCTCGCGCTCCTGCGGTTGATCGACCTGTGTGAGCTGCTCTTGAAGCTCGCCGCCGCCGCCGCGCAAGGGCCTTCGCCGGGGGTTTCGCTCCCGGACAAGCCCAGCCTCGGCCACTGGATGCAAGCTCTGCGGAAGTGGGCGCCCGCGCTCGGCGAGGCGATGCCCAAGAGCACTCTCCGCTTCTTCGAGCGCATGGTGGCCGTGCGCAACGAGCACCGCGGCCACGGCGCCCTCGGCCGCCCCGACTCCCATGAGCGGGCCCTGCGGGAGCACGTCGGCTCCTGCGCCCGAGCGATCGCGAACACCCCGCTCTACGCCGACCTGAGCTGGGACGGCGAGCGCCTGCTACGCGGCTCCCGGCCCGTGCTCTCCGGAGACCTTGTCAACCGCTCTCCCTGCTCGGTCTGCGAGCGAACGGAGGTCTTCGCGTACAACGGCGCGCGGCGCGGCGTCTCGTCCTTCTTGAGCTACGAGACGAACCACGTGATTCGCAGGTCCTGAGAGACCCGCCCCCCTATTCTCACTTGCTACCGGGGGGCGGCGCGGTCTATTGTCGATCCCTCTCCCCTCCCCGATCGATCCATGCCTCCCGCTCCCCACCCCAGCACAGACAAGCACCAGCGCCTGGTCGAGCTGCTCGACCGCGGGATGGTCATGATCCACCTCGACGCCCGACGACGGGGGGTGCGGGTGCCGCCGGCGCACGCGGACAACCCGGCGCTGGCCTTGAACCTCTCGTTCCGCTTCGGCATCCCCGATCTCGAGATCGACGAGGACGGAGTCTCGGCGTCGCTCTCCTTCAGCGGCACCCGCTTCCACTGCAACCTGCCCTGGTCGGCGCTCTTCGCGATGAGGAGTCACACCGACGACACCTTCCACGTCTGGTCGGCCGACATCCCCGAGGAGCTCCTCGTGCGCGCGCAGGAGTACGCGCGGCAGATCTCCGATCACGCGATGCACGAGACAGCGTCGGACCACGTGAGCGAAAAGGAAGAGGGGGAGGACGAGCCGCCGGCAGAGGACGAGCTGCCCGAGCTCGGGCGCCCCACGTCGGTGCCCTACCTGCGCGTCGTAAAGTAGGCCGAGCTTCCGGGACCAGGCGCCGCCTTCGGCATCGGGCTGAACATGTGCTAGTCGGTGCAGGCTCATGCTTGTACGAGGTCAAGGGCCGGGTCCGGCCCGTCTGCTCCGCTCCTTCTCGTCGGCCGCCGGGCACGTGCCCCCGGACCCTCCTGAAGGAGGCAACCCCTGCGAGGGTTGCGTCGCGCCCTGCTGCTCGACGGTCACGCTCCACGACCTCGAGCCGAGGAGCTTCCGCGACATCGACTACCTCGGCTACCTGACGGGCTTCGATCGCGTCGAGGTGGTCTACGGTGAGGGCACTGGCGTCGAGGTCGCCTATCGCGCCCTCTGCTCCGAGCTCGACCGGCGCAGAGCCTCCTGCCGGCTCCACGACGGTGAGAGCAAGCCCCGGATCTGCCGCAACTACGACGCCCACGAGTGCGGCTACCGCGCTCAGCTCCTCGGTCGGGGAGCCGGG
>CAZQPP010000617.1:0-4112 GCA_964594295.1 uncultured Myxococcales bacterium
GCTGCTGCTGCGGGGACTGCTGCGAGATTCTGACCAGGGTGAAGAGGCACCCCCTCCGAAGGGCACCAAGGACGAGCGCCTCCCGTGGCTGGGCGTGACCCTGGGCCTGATCTTGCTGGGCATGATCATCTGGTGCGGTCGCTTTCGAAGACGATGACACGCTTCGCCCCCTGGCTGCTGCTCGCCGCGACCGTGGTCGCCGCGCTGGTCTGGCTCGCGCTGCGCGCGCCGGTCGCCAGGTCCGACTCGGAGTTCCGCATCGTGCCCGAGCAGGGGGAGCAGCTCGGGCGCTGGATGGGCTCCGGCTCCAAGACGCCCATCGCCGGCTACGTCATGGCCAGCGGCGAGATCAGGAAGAACCACGCCGCGTTCACCTACGAGCACGGTGGCACCGGTGCGACGACGAGGGTCGAGCTGCACCACCGGGACGCCTCCGCCGCGGCCGAGGTCCGAACAGAGCGTTTCGCCCTCGAGACCGTCTCGGGCAAGCCCGCTCCCGAGCTGCTGGAGGCGCTGAGCGGGCGCCTGCGGGCCTCAGAGGCTGCATGGACCTGGATCGAGGCCGACGCGCACCCGACGCCCCTGTGGATGCGCCCCCTGCTCCACCTCCAGCTCCCCGTGGCCTGGGTCCTCATCGTGCTCATGTTCCCGTGCATGGTGCTGGCCTACGTGCGCGCGTGGCCCGATCTGCGAGCGCTCGCCAGGGAGGCGGGGCCGGGACTCTTCGGGGGGGTGGCGGCCGCGGCCGTCCTGCGTTGGGTGGTGGTCCCGCACCGGCTGATCGCCCTGTACACCGGCTACGACCTGATGGCGTCGGCCCTGGCGCTGCAGCCGATCCCCCGCTACGGGGCAGGCGCTTTTGCGCTCCACCACCTCGCGATGAAGGTCCTCGGACCCGACCACCAGAGCGTGCTCTGGCTGCATGCGGTGCTCGGCGTGGCGTCCATCCCTCTCTGGGCGGTGGTGACGCGCCGCCTGCTCGGCAGGACGAGGGCTTCGATCCTTGTCGTGTGGCTGCTGGCGCTGCTCCCCACGGTGGTGGTGCACGACACCTCCGAGGCAAACACGGTCCCAATCCTGTGGTGGCTGGCCGGTGTCCTGGTGCTCCTGAGCGATGCTCTCGACAGGCGCCGCCCTCTGGAGCTCACCGCCGCCCTGCTGCTGGCCGCGATGTGCATGGCGAGCAGGCCCGAGCAGCTGGCCCTCGTGCCCTTCGTGGTCATCGCGCTCGGCTTCGCGCGCGGCGGGCTCTCGGGCCTCGGCTGGCTGCTGCGCGCCGGCTGGCCGGCCGCTGTGGCGGTTGCCCTGCTCTGTCTTCCCCAGGCGGTGCACGTGGGTGAGCGAGCGGCGCTGCTCTCCGCGCGCCACAGCCTGCCTCTCATGCAGTCGATCTCGTTCGCCAGGATCGGGGTGATCGACCCGAGCCTCTACCCCGCTCTGCTCTGGCCCTTCGCCGTGTTTGCCTTGCGCGAGAGATCCACGCGCCGGATGGTGCTGGCGCTGATCGTGACCTCGGCGCTCTCCCTGGCGCTGACCTGGGCGGACCTCTGCCCCGCCAACATCGGGCGCGTGCAGGTGCTCGGCTCGCTGTTGCTCATGCTGCCGGTGGCCCTTGGCCTCGACTTCGCCGCCGAGCACATGGCGAAGGCCCGGAGCGGCGCCCGAGCCCCGATCGCCGTCGGCTTCGCCGTCGCCCTCGCGGTCGCCTTCGTGCCTCCCTGGGTGGACGCCATGAAGACGACTCCCGAGGATCAGGAGGAGGCATTCCTCCGAAAGGTCTTGGAGGCGCTCCCGGAGCAACAGCTGCAGCTGGTCAGGCTGGGCTACGGAGACATCACGACCCCGCAGACCGGCACCGTGGTGCACCTCTACTTCCCCGACTACCTGTTCGAAGCTCGTGGCGTGCGGGTACGCGAGGCCCGCGACTGGCTGCGCAGACGTGGCGAGGGCCCGGCCTACTTCGTGCTCGGGGTGCGGTGCTACACACCCGAACGCCCTCTCCTGGAGAGCGTCTCCCGCTCCCGGCTCCCCCTGCGCTCCGTGTGCCGAGATCTCTTGGAGATGCGCGGCGCCGAGGTCGTGCTCGAGGAGGTGGTGAAGAGCCCCGGAGACCCACGAAAGACGGGCTACTACGGGGCTGAGGTGGGCGCGCCAGTGCGCCTCCTCCTCCTCAAGCTCCCCGCTGACAGCTAACAGCTAACAGCTATTAAGGAGTTTCGGCACGAAACTCCCGCGGTAGGGGCGTTCTGCTTCAGAACGCCCGCCCCCGCCAGTAGCTCTTAACGGCACGAGCCGGGGCCGGCTCTCGCCGGGCCCCGGCCCGCGTCTTCTCCCACCTGCGATCTAGTTCATGGCTCCATCATTCCGCCTATGACGCCAAGTCATGAAGATCTATGCGATATCGCTCCAGCCAGCGGTAGATCTGCTTGCGATCCCGGTTCAGCGCCCGTGCGACCCCGCTGATGTTGTTGCCGTGCCTTTGCAGCAGGGCGACGAGGTCGTCCCGTGAGGGGCTCGGCCTGCGCCGGACCTCTGTCGTGACGGGGTTGGGCGCCTGGGAGCGCTCGGAGGGAGCTTTGGCCGGCGTCGGGATGGACTCTCGGGTTGCATCCAGGACATCCCGGGGGAGCATGTTCGCCCGATAGGGCCGTTCTTGGCCGGCCACGCTCAGGCTCGCCATGAGCTGGCGAAGCTCTCTCACGTTGAAGGGCCACGGGTAGAGCAGGAGCGCCTCGGCGAAGTCCGGCGTCCAGAGAGGCTCTTCGCCTCGCTCCGGCTCTGGCAGGAATCCCGCGAAGTGCCGCGCGAGGCGCAAGACGTCCTCTCGGCGCTCCCGCAGCGGCGGCAGGGTGATGCGCCACGCGGCCAGGCGCGCGAAGAGGTCTCCGCGGAAGGTCCCGGCCTCGACGGCGCTCTGGAGGTGTGCGTTGGTCGCCGCGATCACCCTGACGTTCACGTGCAGGGGACGCGAAGCGCCGACCGGCAGCACCTCCTGCTGGTCGAGGGCCCGCAGCAGGCGCGACTGTAGCGGGCCCGGCAGGTCTCCGACCTCGTCCAAGAAGAGGGTGCCGCCCTCGGCCTCACGGAAGAGGCCTCGCCGCGCGCGATCTGCACCTGTGAAAGCTCCGGCCTGGTGGCCGAAGAGCAGGGCGTCGGCGAGGTCGTGGGGGATGGCGGCGCAGTTGACGGCCACGAAAGGGCCCCTTCGTCCGCTGTGGCGGTGGGCGAGGCGGGCGAGCACCTCCTTGCCCGTCCCGGTCTCGCCCAAGATGAGCACCGGCAGCTGCGAGCCGGCGCCGAGGATGGCGCGCCCGCAGGCGGAGCGGAAGGCGGGGGAGTCCCCGACGACCCCCTGCTCGGCGTTCTCTACTCGCTCCTTGTCCGACTCGCGCGTGGTCACGAGCAGGGTGGAGCCGATTCGGATGACGTCCCCCTCGTTGAGCTTGACCGTGTCGACCTGACGGCCGTTGACGTAGGTGCCGTTGGTGCTCCCGAGGTCCTGGAGCATCAGGCCGCCTTCCTCGTCGACGACGAGGCGCACGTGGGAGCGGCTGAGGTGGGGATCGTCGAGGGAGATGCCCTCGCCGCCGGTGCTGCGACCGAGCACGAGGACGTCTTCGAGCGTTACCAGCCTGTTGGTACCCCTCGGTTGGACCGATGCGACAACTCTGAGCGCCCAGGGCTCTGCCAGCGACAAGACCTCTGAGGTCAGCCTGGGCGCGCGTAAAGTATCAGGGGAGTCGTTTGGTTGCCGCATCGGCCGCCGAGGGTGATGGGGGTAGACCCGGTGGCTACGCATGCATCCGTCGCCACCGTGTGACTGTGACATCGGCGGGTGGGACGGGACCTTGAGGCTTATTGGTGTGTCTAGGCTCAAGTCTTCAAGAAAAAGGTAATGGAATTCATAGCTTGAAAGCGGGTGGAGGTGGCGGGCCCGAGACCTCCGGGGAGGCCTCGGGCCCATCGCCTCAGGGGCCAAACTAGATTTTTTGGTGCCGTTCGGTAGCGGCATTGAGTTGTGAGGTACGGCCCGGCTATGAGCACGGACCGTGCCAACACAGGGGGTCGAGGGGCGTGATCACGGCGTGTGGGTGGCAGAGTGCTGTCTTTTT
>CAZQPP010000617.1:4122-4845 GCA_964594295.1 uncultured Myxococcales bacterium
TAGGGGGGTATGTGGCGTTTTGGGGCCGCGCGTCGGCCGGATGTCACGGTGCCTGGGTGTGACCTTAGGCTGTGACCTACGGGACAGGTCCCACCGGGACATGTCACGAGACGAGGTCCCGGCGACACACTCCCTGCCCTGGGCTTCCTCGCGCGCGCGCAGCGCGCGACTGGAGGGTCGCGCGCGGCACGCACCTTGCACGAGAAACGCCGCCTGCGGCGCGAATGCCCCGTCGTCGCGCCGGCCTGCTCTCTTCTGTACGAAAACCCCACCGTCGCGGGCCCCGCGCCTTCGCAAGGGCGCGCCGAGGCGGTAGGGTTGCCCGTCCCCCAGGCCCCGTCCCCCGACAGGGTCCCCGGTTCGGAGTCCGCCGTGCCGCCCAACTCCCGCACGACTCGCACACCAACCACCACCAGCCGCACCAACCGCACTGGCCAGCCGCGCAGGACGACCGACACCGGCGGCGTGCGCGGCATGAGCTACCGGGAGGGGCAGGCCCAGCTCCGCATCCCGCCCGGCTTCAACGCCGTGGCGCGGGCGCGCGCCCTCGACAAGGCCATGCGCGGCATGGGCACCGACGAGCGGGCCATCTTCGACGCCCTCTGGACGGGGCGGCAGGACCTCACCAAGGCCATCGAGAGAGAGCACGACCGGCGCTACAGCCCCAGGCTTCGGGCACGCCTGCGCAGCGAGCTGAGCGGCAGCGACCTCCAGCGGGCCATG
>CAZQPP010000618.1:0-4804 GCA_964594295.1 uncultured Myxococcales bacterium
ATCGACGACGACGACGACAACGACGGCGTCATCGACCTCCAGGACAATTGCCCCCTCGATCCGAACCCGCAGCAGGAGAACAACGACGGGGACTCCATGGGCGACGCCTGCGACCCCGACGACGACAACGACGGCTCCATGGACCCCGACGACTGCGAGCCCCTGAACGCGAGCAACGCGCCAAACCTCATGGAGATCTGCGACGGCAAGGACAACAACTGCAACGGCACCGCAGACGAGTCCCTCTGCGACGACGGCAACTCGTGCACCATCGGCTCCTGCAAGGCCGACGGGAGCTGCGAGATGCAGAAGCTCCACGCCGTGCCCTGCGACGACGGGAGCGTGTGCACCCAGGTGGACATGTGCAACCACGGAGTCTGCGAGGGCATGCACGAGCTCGACTGCGACGACGGGATCCAGTGCACCGACGACGTCTGCAACCCCTTGACCGGCTGCTTCTCCAAGAACAGCGCGGCGGCCTGCGACGACGGCAACCCCTGCACGGAGAACGACCGCTGCGTGGGCGGCGACTGCAAGTCGGGCACGACCAAGGTCTGCGACGACGGCAACCCCTGCACCTACGACGAGTGCAAGGTGGAGTACGGCGGCTGCCGCTTCGACCCGCGGCCCTTCGACTACGCGCCCTGCCACCGCGGCGGCGGGCTCTCGTGCCCCCACGGTGAGTGCCTCGCCGGGGTCTGCGCCGCCAAGTCAGGGGTCACGTGCAGCGTCGAGATCGACTACGACCTGTGCCGCGACGTCACCGTCGAGGGCAAGTGCAGCGGCGACGGCCACTGCGCCCCGACCCAGCACGTCTCCAACGGCTGCGGGAACTGCGCGGGCGTGTGCCTGCAGTGCTTCATCTCGATCTGCGTGCCGCTGAGCATCTTCTTCTGAGAGCCCCAAGCGCGTAGCGCGCCGGGCTCTCCCCGTGCCCGTGCCCGTGCCGGGAGGCGCGGAAGAGGTCTCGCGCAGAGGCGCAGAGGGAAGAGAGAGAGGGCGCCTTCAGCTCCCCTCGTTCCCGAAGCTCTCCCCGTCGTGCGTCCAGACGGACTCCTTGCCGCGACCGTCGACGGTGGCGACGTGGACCGGGCGCTTCCACATGCCGTGGATGTTGCCCAGCGTCCGCTTCGCGTAGGCCTTGTCCAGCCCTACCTTGTCGGTGCGGTGTCTCAGCAGGAGCTCGCCCCGGTTCTTGTAGTTGGCGTCCTCGACGAGGATGACGGGCTGGCCCGAGTTCGTGAGCTGGAAGAGCAGCGACTCGCGGACGGGCGCCGGGTCGCGGCTCTCGATGACCCACTGCCGGTGCTTGGGGTCGAACTTGTAGTTGTACAGGCGCAGGCGGTCGATGAGCTCGGGGGTCAAGAACTCGTCGATGAAGGTGACGTCGTTGTGGATTCGGCGGACCTCGAAGATCTTCTGCTGGCCGAGGTTCATGTGCCGGTTCCAGTTGGCCCGCATCTCGAGGTCGTCGCAGGCCTCCCACTCGGGGCCGAACTTGCCGCGGTCCCAGCGGTCCTCGATGTCCCTGAAGATCTCGAGGCCGACCTTGTAGGGGTTCACCTGGCCGGGTGACATGGACATGGTCGCCGAGTGGGTCTCGGCGAAGTCGACGATCTCGCTCGGGCCCGCGAGCTTCTCGGTCATGAGCTTGCTGTGCCAGTAGCTCGCCCAGCCCTCGTTCATGATCTTGGTCTGGCGCTGGGGCAGGAAGTACAGGGCCTCCTGGCGCTGCATGCCGAGGACGTGGCGCTCCCAGCGCTGCAGCGGGGCGTGCTCCATCAAGAAGCCCAAGACGTCGCGCTCCGGATCGGCAGGGAAGCGCCTCTCCTTCTCCTGCTCCTCCTCGAGCTTCTTGCGCTGGGCCTCCACGTACTCCTCGGGGTTGATCCACTCCTCCATGTAGGAGCGCTCGACCTTGAGGCGGCCGACCTTGAGCTTCTCCCTCGGGTCGACCTCCTTGCCGTCGAACCCCTCCGGGCTGTGCGGGCGTTGCTTGCCCGCCACCGCGAAGGGGTCGACGAGGTTGTCCAGCGAGAGGCAGCTGTCGATGAACTGCTCGACCCTGTCGACGCCGTGGACGTCCATGTAGCGGCGGATGCGCACCCCGTGGTTGGCCATGGAGTCGACCATCTTGCGGTCGGTGCGCTGGAAGTACGCGTTGTTCTTGAAGAAGTCGCAGTGCGCGTAGACGTGCGCCATCACCAGGCGCTGCTCGAGCAGGCTGTTGCCCTCGAGCAGGTAGGCGTAGCAGGGGTCGTTGTTGATCACGAGCTCGTAGATCTTGGCGAGCCCGTAGCCGTGCATCTTGAAGTTGCGCTCGAACTCCATGCCGAAGCGCCAGTGGGGGTAGCGCTTGGGGAAGCCCTCGTAGCTCGCGACCTCGTTCATGCGGCGGTAGTCCAAGAGCTCGAACAGGACCTCGTAGAAGTCGAGGCCGGCGCGCAGGGCTGTCTCGCGAACGACGAGCCGGTTGGTGTCGAGGTAGTCTGGCAGACTCATCTTGTGTCGTTACCTGCCGGTGCCTAGGAAGTCCTTGATGGACTGCATGATCGCGTCGCGGTCCGGGATCTCGGAGAGCACGACCTGCTTGTGCTCGCCGAAGTGCTCGCGCAAATCCTTGATGAACTGCCCGGACCCGTAGGCGCTGACGACCTGGCCATAGCAGAAGATGTTGGCGGCCGGCAGGAGCGTGTCCTTGAGCAGGCCCATGCAGACCTCGGTGTCGTCCATGGACCAGTTGTCGCCGTCTGAGAAGTGGAAGGGGTAGATGTTCCACTCGTCGGCCGGGTACTCGTTGCCGATGATCTCGGCGCAGAGCCTGTAGGCGCTGCTGATCATGGTGCCGCCGGACTCGCGGGTGTGGAAGAAGGTCTCCCGGTCCACCTCCCGGGCCACCGCGTCGTGGATGATGTATCGGGTCTCGATGCCCTCGTACTGGGAGCGCAGCCAGGTGTCGATCCAGAAGGACTCGATCCGGACCATCTCCTTCTGCTCTTCCCCCATGGATCCCGAGACGTCCATCATGTAGACGATGAGCGCGTTGGTCTCGGGGACCTTCTCCTCCTTCCAGGAGCGGAAGTGCATGTCCTCGCGGACCGGGATGATGACCGGGTTGTCGGGGTTGTAGGTCCCCATGGAGACCTGCCGGCGAAGGGCCGCGCGGTAGGTGCGCTTGAAGTGGCGCAGCGAGTCGGGACCGACCCGGCGGATGCCGGTGTACTTGTCCTTGGTGCTGACGATGCTCTTGCGCCCCTTGGGCTCGATGCGGGGCAGCTCGAGCTCCTCGCCGAGGATCTGCGCGAGCTCCTCTATCTTGATGTCCACCTCGAGGGCGTGGTCCCCCGGGGCGTTTCCGGCCTCGCCCGAGCCATCCTCGCCAGGCTCGGCGCCGAGGGGGTCGCCGGG
Organism: uncultured Myxococcales bacterium; assembly: GCA_964594295.1. Lineage (GTDB taxonomy): Bacteria > Myxococcota_A > UBA9042 > UBA3505 > UBA3505 > CAZQPP01. Next base: position 3,409 of record CAZQPP010000618.1, read on the forward strand.
CTCACCGTCGCCCTGCCCCACGCCGCCGGACTGCTTCTGCCCGTAGCGGAAGCGCGGGATGTCGATCTGCGGGATGTTGACCGAGACCTTGTCCTTGCCCCGCCGGCCCAGGATGGCGCCGCCGCTGATGAACTCCTTCAGGTTCTTGCGGATGTTGCCCTTGACGATCTCCTTGAAGCGCCAGTGATCCCGCTCGATGCCGAGGATCTCCGGCTCCTTGATGGAGCTTCGCCAGGGGCTGCCTCCGCTCTCCTGCTTGTCGCTCAAGGCTAGTCACTCTCCTTGGCGTCGCCGCGCGCGAAGATGCTGGCCACGTAGTTCAAGACGTCGGTGGCGCTCTCCTCGTTGTAGCCGTAGTCGCGGATGAGCCTCTCCTTGACCACGTCGATCTTGGCCTGGGTGTCGCGGTCGACGACGTTGCTGACCAGCGTCGAGATCTTGATCGTGTCCTTCTGGTCCTCGAAGAGCTTGAGCTCCAAGGCCTTCTTCAGGCGCTCGTTGCTGTTGTAGTCGAAGCTCTTGCCCTCGACCGCGAGCGCGCCGATGTAGTTCATGATCTCGCGGCGGAAGTCGTCCTTGCGCGCCTCCGGCACGCCGATCTTCTCCTCGATCGAGCGCATGAGCCTCTCGTCGGGCTCCTCGGACTGACCGGTGTAGGGGTTCTTCACGCTCTCCCGCTGGGTGTAGGCCTTCACGTTGTCGATGTAGTTGCTGCAGAGCCTGCGGACGGCGTCCTCGTCGGCGGAGATGGCTCGCTGGACCTCGTTCTTGATGATGTCCTCGTACTCCTGCTTCACGAGCGCCATCAGCTCGCGGTAACGCTTCTTAAGATCCTCATCGGTGATGAGGCTGTGAGTCTTGAGGCCGCCGAGCAGCTCGTTCATCACCATGAAGGGGTTGATGCTGCCCGCCCCCTCGCGGCTGACGAGGGTGTTGCTCATCTTGTCCTGGACGTAGCGGGGGCTGATGCCCTCCATGCCCTCGCGGCGGGCCTCCTTGCGCAGCTCCTTGATGTTGTCCTGGGTGAAGCCCGGCAGGGACTTGCCGTCGTAGAGCTTCATCTTCTGGACGATGGTGAGGTTCGGCCGGTTGGGCTCCTCGAGGCGGCTGAGCACGGCCCACATCGCGGCGACCTCGAGGGTGTGCGGCGCCACGTGCACGTCGGCCACGCGCTCCTGCCGGAAGTCCTTCTCGTAGATCCGGACCTCCTCGCTGGCCTTCGTGATGTAGGGGATGTCGATCTTGATGGTGCGGTCGCGCAGGGCCTCCATGAACTCGTTGTTCAGCAGGCGCTTGTACTCGGCCTCGTTGGTGTGGCCGATGATGACCTCGTCGATGTCGGTCTGGGCGAACTTCTTCGGCTTGACCTTGTGCTCCTGGGAGGCACCCAGCAGGT
>CAZQPP010000619.1:0-2213 GCA_964594295.1 uncultured Myxococcales bacterium
GACGCCGAGCGACGCGTCCACCTCGGCGACGGCGGCGCGAATGGTGCCGCGCGAGAGCCGGATCCGTTCTCCGGTCGGCGTCCGCATGCGAACGGGCACCCCGTAGCGCTCCCCGACCTTCTTGGCCATCTCCGGGACCAGGCGGATCTCTGAGACCTCCTCCCTTCGCTCGAGCGATGCGAAGCGGCTCAGGGACTGCGCGAGCTTGGCGCGAAGGGCTTCAAATCGCTTGCCGTTCATGGAGCCCGACCCGCGGTCGAAGAGCAGCATGCCGTCGTGCAGCAGGTAGCGCTCGTGGCCGCGCGACTGGCCCCTTCCGAGGGCAAGCGGCTCCAGGATCCTGGCGCCGCCCGGGAGCCACGAAGCGCAGCCGAGCAGCGGGAAGAGCATGTGGTGGTAGACCACGTCCACGTCGCCTCGCTCCACGTTCGGTTCGGCTACCGGCCACTTGACGCGAACAGCACGCGGTGTCTTCGCCTCGAAGATCTGGCTGCACACGGCTTCGGCGATGATGACGCCGTCGTAGCTGTGCCCCTCCTCCCGAAAGCGCTCCAACTCGGTCTCGTGGAATCGGGTGAGCGACGAGCCCACGACGGCACCGAAGATCTCCCCGCGCGGGTCCAGGGCTACTCCGAAGAGAGTGAGCTTGGGCTTGCTCTCGCGCCTGTCCGCTGCCCGCGAACCGGGAGCTTTGGGCGATGGGTCCTGGTCCTCGAGCACGTCGAGGTCGACCCGGACGTAGGCGGCGTGCTCCAGGTCGAAGCGGCCGAGAATCGCGCGCCCTTTCTCGTTTGTCCGGTCGGGGAGCATGAGCTTGGTCATGCGGAAGACCGGGTCGCTCTTCTGGGCTTCGATGTGTGCGTCGATGCCGGATTGCACGCCGAAGGCGAAGAAGAGCACCGAGTACAGGGCGAGGGAGACGAGCACGATGAGGGCGGGGAAGAGGCGGCTGGGGCCGAAGGGGCTTGCCGACTGGCCGCGGGGCCAGAAGTCGCGGTAGGCCAGGCGGCAGAGGGTGCCGAAGCCGGGGCCGCCGCCTCCTGGTGGAGGCTTGAGGGCGAGGAAGGCGGAAGCCCTCGCGAGCATCTCCTCGGCTTCGCCCGCGCCCGGCACGGTCTCTCCGGGAGACGGCCTCGCCTCCCCGTCGGCCGGCGCTCGGGCCTGCTTTTCTTCGGAGCGTTCCGGGGGGCCGCCCCTGATCAGCCAGTCGCACCGGAGGGAGCGTAGGACCTTTGCCCACGTCAGAGAGAGCGTCGCTTCGTCTATGGCATCGAGCTCGTAGGGATCGACCTCCCAGGACTGTCTCCGGCCCTCGGAGCCCTTCTCCACCTCGAGCCACACGAGCAGGTCGTCGGCCCATCGGAACGCTGCGTCTGGATCGTGGGTCACGAACACGACGCTCCGCCCTTCCTCGGCCCTCTGCCATCCGATGAGCAGGCCGAGGAGCGTCCGGGAGAGCTCCGGGTCGAGATCCGACGTGGGCTCGTCGCACAAGACCACGCTGGGTGAATGGGCGAGGGCACGGAAGAAGGCGCCTCGGGCGCGCTCGCCCCCGGACAGGTCGGCCGGGTTCTGGCGGGCGTCGCTGGCGCGCATCCTCGCCGCCGACAGGGCCCCTTCAACCTCCGCGTGTACGGGCTCTCCCCCGTGCAGCAGGCGCGGGAGGGCCACGTTGAAGCCAAGGGAGAACTGGTCGACGAGCTGGTCGGACTGGAAGACGATGCCGCAGTGCCGTCGGAGCTCGGCCACCGGAGGCGGAACGCCGGGACCCCACGCGCGAGGGCCTTCCGGGGAGTGAAAGGTCAGCCGGCTGGTCTCTTCGTCTTTCGAGCAGAAGGTGTCGATGCCGGCGAGCAGGTTCAGGATCGTCGACTTTCCGCAGCCGGACTTGCCCATGATGGCCGTGACGCGCCCGCGGCGGATGGTGACGTCGCCCTCTACCGCATCTCCGTTCGGGTGCTCCCGCCTGAAGCCCGTGAGCTCGAACAAGGGGCCGTGACGATTTGTCGGGCCCTTGCCTTCGGATGCTGTGCTCACAGGATGTCCTCCCCCGGGATGAGCCAGATGTGCCACTCGTCGCCTACCTTGAACCAGAGGCCGCTCTCGCCCTCTTCCCGTCCGGTTCCGGCGTATGCCTTCAGCCTGTCTCTGGCGCGCTCGGCCGCGTTGTAGATCTCGTCCATATACCACTTGTGGCTGAGCAAGGTGTGGAC
>CAZQPP010000619.1:2223-4797 GCA_964594295.1 uncultured Myxococcales bacterium
CTCCTCCTTCCTCTCCGGCGGCACACGATCCCACCAGGACTCGACCTCACCCTTGTCCGCCTTGAGCAGGTCGTGCTCCTCCAAGGACTCCAGCCCTTCGCGCAGGCGATTGCAGACCTGGCCCTCGGCTTGAGCGTCGCGGACGACCCCCTGGCAGGTCTTCGTCCAGGTCGCGAGCATGGCCTTCTTGTCCCTCTCTCTCAGGAGGTTGGCGAGCCCGAACCTGTAGAGGTGGAGGGACTCCTCGGAGAAGAGCACGGCCTTCTTCGTGACGGCGCGCTTCCTCGCGTTCTGCACGATGGTGTAGCCGTAGACGTAGAGCATGGCGCGCTCGCGGCGGAAGCGCTCCCAGGCGGCGAGCGCGTCCTGCCTGCTCATCTTGTGCTCCCTCATCAGGCGGTTGACGACCACCTCCTTGACGCGTTGCCTGAGCTTGTTGGAAGCGGGCTTCGGCGCCTCGGCCGGGGCGGCGCGCTCGGCAGCGGGGGCGGGGGCAGGGGCCGGAGCCCTGCCGCAATCCGCGCCGAGGCCCTCCCTCATGCAGCTGATGGCGTCGAGCTCGGTGTCGAGGTCCTCGACGAAGCCTCGGATCGCGTCCATGAGGTTGGCCCCGAAGGCCTCCGCCGCCTCGAGGCTGTGGCTCTCGTCCCGGTAGAACCCGCTCTCCGCTTTCACTGCGGGGAAGATCTCACTGAGCGATCTCCGAAAGCCCTCGACGTCGGCTGTGGCGTGCTGAACGCCGTATGCCCACATGATACTCAGCAGGAGGGTCCTTCGGCTCTCCGGGCGGTCGTCGCGGAATGCGAGGGCGGCTGACATGGCGTCGTCGGACGCGCACGGGCGACCCAGCCCGGGCTTCTGATCACCTATCACCACGACGATGTTGATGTGCTCCTCCGCCCCCGGCACGTTGGAGAGGAGGTCGCCGGCTGCCCGAAGCCCGCAGTAGAGCGCCTCGGGGCGGTCGTCGCCGACGAGCTTGTCTTCGGTGGAGGCCCTGACGTTCCCGATCCATGCCGAGACAGCCTCGAGGTTGTTGGTCATGGCTTGTGTCTCGATGATGGACTCGCCGGCGTAGATGTCGCGGTACACGACGGCGCCGAACCTGATCTCGGTCTCCTCGGCGACTGGGCCGAGCACTCCGCTCTTTGCCTCGGCCGCCGAAGCCACCACTCTCTTCGCCTCGTCGATGAACGGCTGCATCGACAGCGTGGCGTCCAGCACAAAGACGACGTTGACGTTCGTCAGCGCGGTCCTGGCCGCGTCCTCGGACTCTTCGATGATGGTCAGCTCGAAGTCGATGTCGCCTGCGGGCGGCTGCTCCCTCTGCGTATCCGTTCCCTCTCCGTCCGTGCCGGCTTCCTCTCCTCCTTGCGCGGCTTCGGCCTCCTCCTCGCCGCCGTAAGCTAGCCTGTCGACGACGGCTACCCAGGCGCAGGTAGCGCCGACGTCGTCGCACTGAGTCCGCCGCCTCCCTCCGACGATGGGATAGGGCATGCGCCCCATCGGCCGTCGCGGCTGTTGACCTTGTCGAAAGCGCTTGTCCGCAACGAGAGGCTCCACCTTGTTGCCCTCGAGGGCGCTGACAACCTGCCCCTCCTCCTCGAAGACGTGGGCCGGCTCGGGGCGGTCGTGGGCCGGCCACAGGGCCTCGTTGGTGTCCCAGCGAACCGCCGAGTTGGCGGGGAGCCAGCCCCAGCTACGCACTCGCTTGTCGGCCTTCTTGTAGGGAGCTTCGGCGGACGCGGAGACGAAATGCCATCGATCAGCCCCGGCCTTGATGGTCTTGTAGACGTAGGCGAAGCCGGCCATGTTCAGGCCGCCTCGAGACCTGGCGCTCCGATTCGGCCGCGGGTAGAGCGCGGCCTTTTGGAAGAGATCCGTGCTCCCTCCCTGCTTACCGAGGGCGCCGGTGTCCAGGACGGCGATCACCCTGCGGCGGATTCCCGAGCGCGGGTCGCTTATGGGCTCGTTGCTCAGGATCAGGTCGTCGGCGTGAGCCCAGCCGCACTTCCCCCGGATCTCGAAGTGGTCCTGGCCGACGTTTCTGCCCGTCACCAGGTACAGCATGCGAAGCTTGCCCTTCTTGTGGGTCTGCGCGACCACGTACCTGGTCATCAGCCTCGTCGAGCAGCGCGCCTTCTTCTTCGGCTTGGCGCGTTTGGGCCAGCGCCTCTCCAGCTCGCCGGTGGTGGCGTATATGCGCAAGTCGTCGCGCGCCGCGTACACACGCCACACGTCTGAAGAGTCCTTGAACCCGTCCGAGCGTCCCTCTTCCCAGATGCCGAGGTTCTCGGGCCGGGGCTCGACGGTCGCTTGCGCGGCGGAGAGCTCCGGCCTCGCCAGGAGCAACAGGGCGACCCCGAGGAGGAGGGTCACGATCTGGAGTACGGAAGGTCTTGCGACAGACTTCATGACTATCTCCCCGCGCCGGGCGCACATGGTTCTTTCAGAAGGGACAGGATCTTGTTCGGCACGTCACCCGGACGGACACAGTGGAAGCGCATGTGGCCTTCACGCATGTCGCCGCGGACCGCCGCTCGCGTGCACCTGCCGTCGGAGCTCAGCAGGACG
>CAZQPP010000620.1:0-4766 GCA_964594295.1 uncultured Myxococcales bacterium
GTGGCCTCGTTGCACAGCTCCAGGATCCGGTCCCGGCACGCGTCGCTCTGCAGCGACTCCATGGTCACGCTGTGCTCCGCCTTGCACTCCTCGAGGCTGACGAAGGTGACGTTGCCGTTGCCGGACTGGCTGTCGATGACGGGGAAGGAGTCGTACACGAAGCGGCCGAAGGTGCTGTTGTTGCCGAACAGGGGGTCTTCGAAGCAGGCGTTGAAGGCGCCGTAGCCGCCGGCTCCCATGAAGAGGTCGAAGTTCTTGGGTCCGCCCGCCGCGGTGTTGAAGCTCTGCGCAATCACGGGCTTGGGGATTGGGAGCTCGGGAGGCTTCGGAGAGCCCGGCTCCGGGCTCTCGTAGACAAGCTGGTAGCACTGGCAGCACGTGCTCTGCGCGCCGCCGTCGAGGAGGGGATCGGAGTCGTGGCCGGCGACGGCGTAGGTGAAGGGCTCCTCTTGCTCCCACCCGTAGCGCCGGGCGTCGTCTCTCACCGCCCTGATCATCTCCGGGGAGAGCATCATGGCGCGCGGGCACATGAAGGTCATCTCCAGGTCCGCCTTGGAGGCCCACTCCGGCGGCGAGCAGGCGTTGGCCACCGCGCACACACCGCCGCAGGCCGTCGAGGCGTCCCCCTCCTGGCAGCCTTCGACCCAGAAGGCCGAGTAGCAGGGGTCGGGGGGATCGATCAGGTAGTCGGCCTGCGGCTCCGGGAGATCCGCGCCGCCGTCGGAAGGAGTGTCGGGGCGATCCCGACCGGGGTCGCCGGGCTGTGTGCTCCCGGAGTCCCCTGCTCCCGGTCCCGGATCGCCCTCGCCCGGGTCGGCGGTGCTCCCGGCGTCCTTCGTTGCCGCGCCCGAGTCGAGGCTGCCGGAGTCGACGGGCACCCGGCCGGGGTCGACCGGGCCCGAGTCGGCCGGGCCTCCCTCGCAACAATCGAGGACCTGCACCTGCCCCGGGGTGCCGCTCTCTCCGCTACAACCCGGCCAGAGCCAGAGGAGAGCGAGAGATGTCGCGATCAGGGTGAGTCGAGGAGAGGCGCGCATGGCCGGCTCACAGCATCCCGAGGGCGCGGTAGCCCTCGAGGGCGTCCCGCAGCGACTCCTCGAGTCCGTAGCGGGCCTCCCAGCCGAGATCCGCCCTGAGAGCGTCCGCCGAGCAGACGAAGGCCGGCTCGATGATCTGCCGGTACTGCTTGGCGTCGAGCTGGTTTTTGTAGCGGAAGAGCGCGGCCCCGAGGGTCGAGACCTTCATGGCCGACCACAGCACCCAACGGGGGAGCGGCAGGACGGCGACCTTGCGCTCGAAGGCCGCCCCGAGAGCCGCCCAGAGGTCTGTGGTGTCTATGGTGTCGCGGTGGCACGTGAAGTAGGTGTGGTTGCCGGGGCGCTCGTCCTCGCACATGGCGATGATCGCCTCGCAGAGGTCGCGCACGTCTATGAAGCTCAGCTTCTGAGCCGGCCCGAACACGCGCATGCCCAGCCCGGACTTCGCCGACTTGAACAAGGTGAGCGTCGCCGGATCGCCGGCGCCGAAGACGGGCGGCGGCCTGAAGCTGGTGACCGGGAAGGGGGCCTCGGCGAGCGCCTCCTCCGCGCGCGCCTTGGCTTCGCCGTAGGGGTCGATGGGGGCGAGCGGGGCCTCCTCGGTCAAGGCGCGCCCGGGCGGAGAGGGCCCCACCGCCGCCAGCGACGAGGCGAAGAGGAGACGCCTGGGCTTCCACTGCTGGCGCTCGACGCACGCCACGAGATCCAGCACCGCTCCGTAGTTGTAGGTCTCGTAGTCCGCGAGGGAGTCGGCGGCCACAACCCCGGCGAGGTGAACCACCACGTCCTGCTCGGCGAGGACCGTGTCCTGCTTCGCGAAGAGCGAGAGGTCTCCCTCGAGGTGCTCCACCTCGTCCGGCAGCTTGCCGGCCTTCTTCGGGTTGCGGACCAGCGCCGTCACCTCGTGGCCGGCCTCCGCAAGCGTGTTGCAGAGGTGGCCGCCGATGAAGCCGGTCGCGCCGGTGACGAGCAAGCGCATGCATGCCTCCTGACGATCAAGCGCTAAACTAGTGTGCATCCTGAAACTCGCGTTTCAGGATGCAGCGATTAGCGGTTAGCGATTAGCGGTTAGCCGGAATGCAGTGATCTCAGGTGCCTGGCTAACGGCTAACAGCTAACGGCTAACAGCCCCCGTCCTGAAACGGGAGTTTCAGGACGGGAACTAAACTATCGCGCGCTGCACGTCGAGCGTCGCCTTCTCAGGAGTCTGCCACCTTGGTCACGCGCTTCGCCCTCGCCCTGGCCCTGACACTGCTTTGCGCTTGCTCCAAGCCGCAACAGGGCTCCGCTGCCTCCACCACCGGAGACGCGTCCGGCTCTGTGAGCGACAGCGACCCGGCGCCCCCAGACGGCGCGAGGGACGCGCTCGACGACACCGTCGCGGGCGAGGACCCGGCCGCGACGGAGCCCGATCTGCCGGTGGTGCCGGACTCGGACCCGCTCTCCGATCCGGGCCCGCCGGATGGGGGCGACGGCGGTGAGGAGCAGGGTGACGGTGCCGACGGCGGCGCCGAGGTCGGCGCGGAGGAGGAGCTCCCGCCCTCCCCACCCGTGCGGGTGCGATCCTGCACGACAACGCTCCGCTTCGACTCGGACCCGGGCGCGAGTCAGGTGATCCTCGCCGGCGAGTGGGACTGGCTCACGCTGCTCCCCATGCGCCGGGAAGGTGACGCCTGGTTGGCCGAGCTCGAGCTCCCCGCGGGCGTCTACTGCTACAAGCTCATCGTCGACGGCGAGTGGATGCGGGATCCGAAGAACTCCTACGAGAAGTACTGCGACGGCGCCCGCAACTCCGCCCTGCGCGTGCCCGACTGCGGCCTGCCCGAGCTACGCCTCGAGGGCCCGCCGGAGAGGCCCGACGCGGGCCTGCGCGCGACGGCCCTCTTCTGGGCCGGCAGCGACGGCGCCGCTCCCGCCGAGGTGCGTGCCGAGATCTCACGGGCCTTCGAGAGCGAGCCGGTGAGCGCCGACTGGGACGCGGACGCGTGGAAGCTCTCCGTCGAGCTCTCCGATCTGCCGGAGGGCAAGCACACCTTGCGCCTATGGGCCACCGACTCCGCAGGCCGCGAGACCGACGCCCTGCTGCTGCCCTTCTGGGTCGAGGACGAGCCCTTCGACTGGCGCGACGCCGTGATCTTCATGGCCATGACCGACCGCTTCGTGAACGGCGACCCCACAAACGATCCCCCGCCCTCACCGGGCTCATCCGCGGAGGCCGAGTGGCGCGGCGGAGACTACGCGGGCCTGCTCGAGCGCATCGAGGACGGCTACCTCGAGAGCCTCGGCGTGCGCGCGCTGTGGATCACGCCGCCGAACACGGGCGCGGCCGGCGCGGAGGTCGAGGGCGGACGCGGGGTCACCGGCTACCACGGCTACTGGCCCGTCGCGGCCCGAGAGGTCGACCCGCGGCTCGGCGGCGCAGACGGCCTCGAGGCCGTAGTCAGAGCCGCCCACGCCCGCGGCATCAGGGTCATCACGGACTTCGTCATCAACCACGTGCACGAGGATCACGAGTACGCCACGGAGCACCAGGAGTGGTTCAACGACGGCTGCCTCTGCGGCACCGAAGGCTGCGACTGGACGGCCGAGGCCCTCACCTGCCTCTTCCGGCCCTACATGCCCGACGTGAGCTGGACGCACCCGGAGGCCTCCGAGGCCTTCGTGGCCGACGCCTTGTGGTGGCTCGAGCGCTTCGACCTCGACGGCTTCCGGGTGGACGCGGTCAAGCACGTGCCGGAGCTGGCCGTCTTCAACCTCGGCACCCGCGTGCGGGAGCGCTTCGAGGCCGCCGGCACCAACTACTTCCTCGTCGGCGAGACCGCCACCGGGTGGGGCGGCGACGACCTCGACGCGAGCGACTCGGAGTACGAGATCGCCAACCGCTACCTCGGTCCCGACGGCCTCGACGGGCAGTTCGACTTCACCCTCTTCCACGCCGTCGTCACCTCGTCCCTGCTCCGCGGAGAGCGTGGCTTCATCCACCTCGACGTCTGGACCGGCAAGTCCCAGGAGGAGTACCGCCCCGGCTCGGTCATCGTCCCCTACGTCGGCAGCCACGACACCTCGCGAGCGCTCAGCGTCGCCGACTACCGCGGCCAGGACCCGGAGCACCCCGGCGAGGTCGCCTACCACGGCTGGGCCGGCCAGGTGCTGCCCGAACGTCCGGGTGAGGAGGAGCCCTACCACCGCCTCCGCGCGGCCTTCTGCTGGCTGCTCACCATCCCCGGCGCCCCGATGATCTACATGGGCGACGAGTACGGCCAGCACGGTGGAGCGGACCCGGACAACCGCCAGCTGCACCGCCCGGTGCCGGAGCTGAATGACCGCGAGGCCGCCCTGCTCGCGGCCGTGCGCGCCCTCGGAGGGGCTCGCCGCGAGAACCCCGCCCTGCGCCGCGGCGGCTACCGCACGCTGGGTGCCACCGAGGAGGTGCTGCCCTTCCTGCGCGAGGCGGACGGCGCCACGGCCCTCGTCGTGATCAACGGCAGCGGCGCGGAACGCAGCGTCACCCGCGAGGTCCCCGAGGGTGCCGCCGGGTGGCAGGAGATCATCGGCCTCGGCGCCGCCATCGGCGAGGCTGGGAGCGGCGCCACCATCACGGTGCCGGCGCGGTCCTGCGGGGTGTTCGTTCCTTAGTTCCCGTCCTGAAACTCCCGTTTCAGGACGGGGGCTGTTAGCTGTTGGCTGTTAGCTGTTAGCGGTTAGCCTGAAACCCTGCGCACTTGCGGC
>CAZQPP010000621.1:0-4758 GCA_964594295.1 uncultured Myxococcales bacterium
CCTTCCCCCCGCCATTACTGCCTCTGACAAGGGGGATGTCAGGAGGTCTGGACTCCAGATCCACCAGCTCCATTCTCTTGGCAACTTGCCCCAGAAACGAGGGATCCAGGCCTCCAAATAGTTCGGATGAGGCGAGCTTCTCCAACAACTTCTCGTAATACACCAACAAACCTCCCTGTTCCAGGTGCCTTGTTCTGTTCTCCGCTGTGCTCGGATCCCCTAAAGCCCAACATGCCAATCTGGATGATTATCTAGATTGGCATTGACGGCTGGGAAGTACAAGCTGGCTGGTCACTCCGCTGCCGCGGCACGACGGCGAGATCTCTGGTAGGGAGTCCACCGTCGCTGGTTCGCGCTCACGCGCGCAGGACTGACTGATGAGCCATGCCATTTCATTCCTGTCGCTCGCCCTGTCCGCGGTGCTGATCCTCGTCGCGGACCTCATGAAGGTTGTCGTCGTGGACCCGACGAAGCCGGAGGCGATCGAGGTAGCAGGGAAGCTGACGGCGAAGTCGGCGGCGAAGATGAAGACCCTGCTCGCGAGAGCGAGGTAGACCGGGGAGTCGAACGATGTTGACGTACGACGCGAACAAAGGCCCCAACGCCGAAGAGTGGCTCGCGGCCGACGAGCAGGAGCGCCTCATCGCGGTGAAGGCCTGGCACGCCCAGAACGGATTGCCGACCGGTGAGCTCGAGGACCTTCACGCCGTCGCGCATGTGGTGGCCGAGAGCAACCTCGCTGACTCTCCGCCGCCCGAGCTGGTGAGCGCATTCGCCGCTGCACAGGCGAGGGGCGTGTGCCGCCACGGAGCGATTCACGCGATCGGCATGGCCGTCACGGAGGCCATCCACGGGGTGATGTGCGAATCCGAGGCGCCTGCCGATTTCGTTTTGGAGATGGTCAAGGCGCTCGAGGAGCGGCAGCCCGGAGGTGAGGACGTGGAGCCGGAGGCTTCAGAGCCCGTGCCCTCGCTCGACGAGGTCCGTGAGAAGCTAGAGGCGGTGGGAGCGGTCGCCGCCGACGTGAACCTGAGCCGTCTCACGGCCGGGATAGCGAAGCGCTACGAGGCGCGCGCGGCGGAGCTGGGGAGGCAGGTCGACACGGACACCTGCTTCTCCGTGCTCAGGCTCGCCGCGACCAGGCACCTCGTCCTGCCCGACGAGCTGACGCCCGAGGTCATTGAGCACGTGGTCTTCGAGCTGCTCCCGCGGCGAGTGGTGTCGCCCCTCACGACGGTTCCGGATGGGGGCGCCGCGATCCTCGCCGACCTGCGAGGGCTGGTGCGCTACCTGGCCGACTCCTGGGGGCTCGAAGGAGAAGAGGAGATCTGCGAAGCGCTCGGAGACAACCGCGGGAGCGAGCTGAGCCGCGCGATGAGCGATCTGAGACGCTTTGGCGCGGCCAAGTCGATGCTGGTCGCGCACGCCGCCTACCATGATGAGAGAGGGCGCCTGCTACAGGTTGTGGAGCCTCCACCGCCCGCGAGAGCCGGGCGCAACGAGCCGTGCCCATGCGGCAGCGGCAAGAAGTACAAGAGGTGCTGTCTGCGCAAGGATCAGGAGCCGAGGCCCAGCGACCGCGCCACCGCGATCCACGGCATGGACAGGAAGCTGACGGCGCAGCTCGTCGATCTGGTGGCCGACGAGTTCAGCCCCCAGTGGATCCTCGATTCGGAGAACAGGCTCGAGGCTCCGTCCGGCATCGAAGGTGTGGACTTTCTCCCGTGGTTCAGCCAATGGCTGCTTCACGATGACGAGGTCGACGGCGAACGCGTGGTCGACCTCTTCCTGACCGCGCGCGGGCACGGCGTCACGGCGCGCGAGCGGGAGTGGCTGCAAGCCCAATCACGCGCCTGGCCCGACCTGTGGGACGTGCTCGAGGTCCGCAAGGACGAGGGGCTCCGTGTCAGGTCACTGGAGACCGGGGAAGAGCGCTTCGTGCACGAGCGGGCGGCCACGGCCTCGCTGACAGACAGACAGGTGTTGCTGGCTCGCCTCGTGGACTACGACGGCCTGTCGGTGTTCGCGGGCATCTGGCCCCAGACTCTGGACCAGAGAACAGCCCGCGCCGTGCTGCAATTCGTCCATGAGCGGCTGGAGCAGGACACAGGGGATGGCGCGCCTCTTGCTCCGTGGCTCGCGGGAGCGTGCCCCGAGGCTGTTCGTGCCTGGCTCCTGCAGACGGCCTGGCGTGACGCCGTCGAGGCGAAGCTGGCGGCCGGGTAGCCCGAGCTTCTGGCCGATCTCCCCTGCCACCGGTGAAGAAACGCAGGCCAGTCGGGTGTCACAGAAGCCGCAGGTGCATGCGAACGACCACGTCGGTGGCCGAGTCGAGGTCCGGCCCCACCGCCACGTACCCGTGGTTGCGCAGCACGACGATCTCGCCGCCTCCAGCCACGGCGGCCGCGGCCAGCTCCGCCAGCGCCACCGTGCCGTATGGCTCCTCCCGGGCGGTCTGAGGCAGGTGCTCGCCCGCCTTGCCGCTGGTGACCGCCTCGTCGTGGGCGTGCACCACCGCCCCCACTTGGCCGAAGCGCTCGAGGATCAGCCCGTGCAGCAGGGCTTCGGACGATGGCTTCTGGGGGCCGGAGTAGGTCACGGTGTTCGACGCGAGGTCGAAGCCGTGCACGAGGGCAAGGTCCTCCGGCTCGAGCGCGCCCAGGTGGCTGCCGGAGGTTGTGACGAGGAAGCCGCCCGGCACCCGCAGGCTCATGTTGCCGCCGTTGGCGGGCGTCATCCGGTGCTCCCGCAGCCGATCGCCGCAACGGACAAAGGCGGCGCGCTCGTCGACCGGCAGCGTCTTGCTCCGACACACCGCCGTGTACTTGACCCCGACGTATCCCTTGAGGAGCTCCTTCACGCGAGCGACGATGCCGGATCGCGAGGGCCTTGGCCAGCCCTCAACGCCGCGGCTGGAGCAGGGACCGTCCCCACGCTCTGCGCCAAGATGCCGCTCCCGCACCGCCGCTGCTCCGGCCCGTCCTCGACGGCCTTCATCACGACTACCGGAGGGCTGCACGACGCGCGGATGATTGGAGTAGCCAGCGCGGTCGCGGTAGGCCACCAGACAACGCCGGCGGGGAGACGCCTCGCGAGGCGACTGCGTCGGACGTGATCTCGCAAGCCGGATTTGCGACCATTTGCTCGCGGGGCGGGCGTTTCGTGCCGAGACGCCTTGTCTTCGCGGGCGACGCGAGGAAACGATGGGGGAGCGTATGAGCCCACGGAGCGCCGGAGCTGCGCTGTCGGCGGCGTGGCTGTGCGTGTGCATGTGCGGGTGCCGAGATCCAGTCGCCTCGGAGAGATCCCGTGACGTCGTGGCGGTGCCCAACCCCGGAGCCCGTGTTGGTTCCGACGCCGACTCCACCCCCGGCTCCGAGCCCCGGCCGGAAACCACCTCCGACACCATCTCCGATCGGGGCTCCGACCCCGGCGACGACGCCGCGGACCTTCCCAGCGTAGCGGAGGTAGTAGACACCGGAGACACGCTCGACCACAGCGAGGAGGAGGAGGACGTCGACACGCCGCCGGAGCCAGGCGACGAAGACACCGGCACGCCGCCAGACCCGGGCGATGAGGGCGGCAGGGACCCGGGCAGAACCGACGTCCCCGAGCTCTGTGAGGTCTGCAGCGCTCACGAGGACTGCGACGACGCGGACCTCTGCACCATCGACACCTGCAACCCGCTCACCTGCGAGTGCGTGTACTTCCCAAAGGACTGCGACGACCGACTCGAGTGCACCGTCGACTTCTGCAGGCCCACCTTGGGGTGCATCTACGAGGCCGAGGAGGGCTGCTGCGACTTCGACTACGAGTGCAACGAGGGAGATCTCTGCACGATCAGCAGGTGCGACGAGAACCACGAGTGCCAGCTCGTCAGCGTGGTCGACTGCGACGACGGCGATCCTTGCACGGGGGATGCGTGCGACGAAGACTCTGGAAAGTGCGAGCACGAGCCGCGCGACTGTGACGACGGCAACATCTGCACCTCGGACGGCTGCGACCGCCAAGCCGGTGCCTGTTTCCACATCCAGACCCTCTGCACCGACGCCGCCCCCTGTATTGACGGGATCTGCGACCCGGCGACCGGTGAGTGCAGCTTCCTCCCGCGCGACTGCGACGACGACTACGAGTGCAACGAGGGAGATCTCTGCATGTTCTGGAGGTGCGACGAGTAGAACGTTTTGGTGATCGTCTGCGCGGGCGACTGCGACGACGGCGATCTGTGCACGATGGGTGAGTGCAACGAAGACACGGGGGAGTGTGTGTTCGAGGCGCGCGACTGCGACGACAACAACCTCTGTACAAGGGACTACTGCGCCTCCTGGCGAGGCGGCTGCTACCACGTAGAGATCGAAGGCTTCCCGCCGGGCCCTTGTAACTTCAGCTACTGCGACCCCATGACCGGAGAGTGGTCCTACGGGCACGGCTGCGACGACGGCAACGCCTGCACCTTCGACAGGTGCAACCCTCTGTCGGCCGAATGCTACTGGGTCGGCAAGGACTGCGACGACTCCATCCCGTGCACCAAGGACCTGTGCGATCCGCTGACCGGCGCGTGCTCCCACCCCTCCGTCTGCGACGACGACAACGCCTGCACCTTCGACATGTGCGACGAGGAGCAGCTCCTCGCCGGCGCACCCCCCGAGGCTTTCTGCCAAAACACGCTCAAGGATTGCGACGACGGTGACCTTTGCACTGAACACCGATTTTCGCGCGCGCTCCAGCGTCACGGCAGACTAACACCCATGGCGGAGC
>CAZQPP010000622.1:0-4727 GCA_964594295.1 uncultured Myxococcales bacterium
TTGGCGCGAGGCTCTTCCGACCTCGCTGCGTGGTGACGCGGTGGAGCCGCGAAGGGGCCTCGTCTTGCACGGGTTGGAGCCCTGGTGGACGAGGAAGGGGACGGAGGAGGTGCACGTGGACGAGTACGTGGACGTGGACGTGCAGGTGGACGACCGGTCGCCGCGAATTGCGCCGCAGTCTGCTAGTCACAATGAGCTGTCGGGCTCATCGTGCCCAGGCGAAGCCGGGCCCCTGATCGTTTGTCTGGGAGCGCTACGGGAGCCGGAGGCTCAGGCTCACTTCTCCTTACAGACGCAGTCGATGCTCTCGAAGTAGCCGCCGTTGTAGTGCGGCGGGTCGTAGTCGCAGCCTTTGTCGCGCCAGTGCATGCCGCTCCATCGCACGATCTCGGCGTCGACGCAGTCGAGGTCCTTGCCCGAGCAGAGCCAGCTGCACCTCTGTCTGGAGGTCGAGGTGAACTGGTAGGTGCATTTTCCGTCCCTGGTGCAGCCGTCTCGTTCCGTACCGGCGACGGAGGAACAGACACGCTCGCAGGAGCCGCAGTGGTCCTCGTCCGGGTAGATGCACGAGCCGTCGCACATCAGGTCGTAGTCGTAGCTGCACGTGGGCACGCCGTTCTCGCAGACCTGGTCGTAGGGGAGATCGTTTCCGCAGGTGCCGCAGTGGTTCCTGTCCTTCGAGAGGTCTTTGCACTCGTCGAGATCGGGGCAGTAGCTGTAGCCGTTCCAGCGGCAAACGGGCACGCCCTCCTGGCAGATGCGCGCCGATCCCGTGGGGTTCTCGCAGGCGCCGCAGTGGGATGTGCTCGTCTGAAGGTCGGCGCAGACGTCGGACACGGGGCAGTATGCGTCGCCCAGGGTCGGGCACGTCGGGGCGCCCGCGCGGCAGATGCGCGGTGGCGCAACGGGGGAGCCGCAGCCGCCGCAGTGCCCGGTGTCGGTCTTGGTGTCGACGCAGCGGTCGTCGCAGCGCGTCTCGGCCCCGCCGCACAGGCAGGCGTCGAGCTCCTGCATGACGGCGTCGAGGGCGGCGAGGAGCTCCGCGCCGTCGGTGACGAGCCGCGCCGAGCTCGTGCCCCCCGCGCGAGCGAGGCTGTCGAGGAACGCCTTGTTGGCCGTGGTCGTGACCGCGATGGCGAAGACCCGCACGCCGCGGTGCCAGAGCCTGGCCGCGGCGTCTACGGCGCCCTGGGCGGTGCCGCAGGCGGGGCTCTGGTCGCCGTCGGTCAGCAGGATGGCGGCCTGGCCGTCGCCGGCGTCTCCGTAGTGGTCGGCGAGCCCGGCGAGAGCGGTCTCGATGGGCGTGGAGGCGGAGACTCCGGGTGTCTCGATCTCGCCAATGACCCGGCCGGCGTTGTTTCGGGCCATGGCCACGACCTCGTCCGCGGTGCAGCCCTCCCCGTAGGGGAACTGCCGCAGGCCGAGGGCGCCCCGGGCCTGGTAGAGCCTCAGCGAGCGCTCCACCGAAGAGCGCACCCAGGTCCAGGTGTCGCCTTCGAGCATGCTGGAGGAGCGGTCGAGCACGTACAAGACCTCGGCCTCGAGGCAGGTGGTGCGGGTGCAGGCGGAGGTGTCGGTCTGGCAGACCTGGTCGCGCGCGCACGGGATGCGCGGCCCCATGGCGTAGTCGGTCTCGCCGGGGGCGCTGGGACCGCAGCCGCGGAAGGCGTAGTCGTCGGCGCAGGTCGTGGTCCCTGGCTCACACCACTCCCCACAACGTCCGCTGGCGCTGCACGTGAGCCCGGCGTCGGTGCAGGTGCCGCAGGAGCTGCCGCAGACGGGGTCGGGGCCGCAGGTGCGTTCGCCACAGGCCGGCGCACAGCCTTCGCAGGCGCCGGCCGAGCAGCCGAAGTCGCATTCGGCCACACGCTCGGTCAGCTCGCCGCAGGAGTCGCGCCACCAGACGTCGCCATCGTGGCAGGTCTTCTGTGAGCGCGGCAGGCAGGTGCACCGGCCCGCTTCGCAGCTCTTCCCGCCCGTGCAGCTCCCGCAGCTCCCGCCGCAGCCATCCGAGCCGCAGACGCGATCGGAGCAGGCCGCCACGCACGACTGGCACACACCGTCGGCGCAGCCGTGCTCGCAGTCTGCGATGATCTCTGTGGGAACGCCGCAGGAGTCGAGCCACCAGAGGTCGCCGTCGTGGCACCTCGCCTCGTGCTTCGGCACGCACTCGCAGGTGCCGTCCATGCACTGGCGCCCGCCGCCGCACTCTCCGCAGGTTCCGCCGCAGCCGTCAGAGCCGCAACGGCGCGTGCCGCAGGTGGGAGCACAGCTCTCGCAGCGGCCGTCCCTGCAGCCGTGCTCGCACTGCGCGACGAGCTCGGTCGCCGTGCCGCAGGAGTCGAACCACCACACGGCGTCGCCGTGACAGCCGTGCTCCACCTTCGGCGCGCACTCGCAGACACCTTCGTTGCAGGCTCGCCCTCCCTCACAGCGTCCGCACACCCCGCCACAGCCGTCCGGGCCGCACTGCCGCGCGCCGCAGCTCGGCTCGCAGCCGAGACACTGTGCGTCGGCGCAGCCGTGCTCGCACTCTGCGATGCGCTCGGTCGGGGTGCCGCAGGAGTCGAGCCACCAGACGTCTCCTTCGTTGCAGGCGCTGGAGGCCCGCGGCGTGCAGACACAGGCCCCGCCGGCGCACTCCTTGCCACCCTCGCACTCGCCGCACGTACCGCCGCAGCCGTCGGCACCACAGACGGCGGCGCCGCAGGTGGGAACGCAGTTCTCGCAGCGGCCGTCCTTGCAGCCGGTCTCACAGGCTATCGTGCGTTCGGTGGGCGATCCGCAGGAGTCGAAAGACCAGACGTCCCCGTCGTGGCAGCCCGTCGAGACGTTCGCGGTGCACACGCAGGTGTGGTCCTGGCAGACCTTGCCTCCGGTGCACCTCCCGCAGGATCCCTCGCAGCCGTCGTCGCCGCACTGCCGACCCTCGCAGCTCGACACGCAGCCGGTCACGCAGGTGCCGGTCGCCGAAGAGCAGGTGGTCCCTTCGCTGCAGTCGCCGCACGAGCCGCCGCAGCCGTTGTCGCCGCAGTTGCGCCCGCGGCAGTCCGCTACACAGGAGCGGCAGGCGCCGTCGGCGCACCCCTCCGCGCACTCGGTGCGGCGTTCGGTGATCCGGTTGCAGCCGTCTACCCACCAGACGTCGCCCTCGTGGCACCGCGTGGAGGCGCGTGGAGCGCAACCGCACTGCCCGCCCGTGCAGCCCTGCCCATCGGCGCACTCGCCGCAGGAGCCGCCGCAGCCGTCGTCGCCGCAGACGGCCTCACCGCAGCTCGGGGTGCAGGCCCCGGCGACGCACCAGGATCCGACGGCGCCGAGGTCTTCGCAGCGAGCGGGTGGCGTGCATGGCGCGCTGGCCGTGCACGGGACCGAGCACACGCTCCCGCCCTGCAGGGGGAGGCAGGCGCCAGACGCGCACTGGGAGTCGCCGGTGCAGGAAGCCCCCAACGCGAGCGACCCGGGGGCGGGGAAGCTGCCTGCCGGCGTGCTCCCACCTCCCTGCGCGCAGCCAAGCGCGACCGACGCAGTGACGAACGAAACAAAGAGAAGCAGAGCGGCTCGATGCAACGCGACCTCCTGCCAGGGGCCCTGGGCGAGCCGATGGAAACTAGCGGACTGTCGGTGGATTTTGAAGGCCGCGTGAACGCCGCCCGTCCTGGTGTCGGTCTCAGCCCCCCGGACCCGTGTCCGCGCTCAGCTCCTGGTGAAGCCACAGGTTGGACAGGACGAAGAAGTTGCAGCCCGTGCAGTAGGAGGTGGCAGTCCCGTATTCCTCGGTCCAGTCGTGGTGGATCAGGTCTCCGTCGTACAGCTCCGATGAGAAGCAGTAGTCCAGGGTCGCGGCCGCAGTGCTCAGGTGCTCCGGGTCGGCCGTGACCTCGTAGAGCAGGAGGAAGGCACGGGCGAGGAAGGCCAGGCCGGACAGGCCCTTCCCGGCGCAGTCCGGGTACGCGAAGAAGCCGCCCTTCTCCTCGTCCCACAGCAGCGCCTTCGTCGAGGCCGCCAGCTCCTCGGCATGCTGCAGCAGCTCTTCGTCACCGGTGACCTTGTAGGCGCTCGCGAGGGCCATGAGCATGAGAGCTTCGGACCAGTCCCAGATCCCCATGGCCTCGTCGGAGTAAACCCCCTTCTCCGCGTCCCAGTAGTCGGCCCGGGCTTTGCCGATGACCTCCATGCCGAGCTCGACCATGTCCTCCTTCCCCGTGGCGTCGAGGTAGTCGAAGACCTCGTATGCGGTCGCTCCAAGCGCGGCCACCGGCGAGGCGAACATGCCGGCGAAAGACTCCGGGTCGGCGACGATCTGCCCGCCGATGAAGCGAATGCCCATGCCCGCCGTGGCCTGGTAGAAGTGGTTGTGCGTCCAGCGGTACCCGATGATCAGCGAGGGCGCCCCGATGACGGCGTCCTGGTCTACCGTGCCGTCCACGATGAACTGCTTGAGCAGCTCCACCTCATGGTCCACCGTCTGAACGGCCCGGTCGTGGGGCTCACGGCAGTGCCCGGCGGCCGCGAGCGGGAAGAGCACCTCCGGGGCGAACTAGGTGGCGTCGCCCATCATGTCCTCCTCCCAGTTGTCGGAGGGGTCCCAGAAGTCGTTCCAGAGGCGCTCGAGCAAGGCATCGAACTCGTCTCCGTGGAAGTCGGCGGCCAGCAGACTGCGGCGCAATTTGCGGCGACCGGTCGTCCACCTGCACGTCCACGTCCACGTACTCGTCCACGTGCAC
>CAZQPP010000623.1:0-4726 GCA_964594295.1 uncultured Myxococcales bacterium
GGAGATGCGTGTCCTCGATCTCGGCTGCGGTCGGGCGATGACCAGCGTCTACCTCGCCCGCGAGCTGAAGGCGCGGGTTTGGGCGGCGGACCTCTGGATCGGGCCCGACAACAACTGGCAGCGCGTGCTCGACGCCGGCGTGGCCGACCGGGTCTGTCCGCTCCGCGCCGAGGCCCACTCGCTGCCTTTCGCGCGGGGCTTCTTCGACGCGGTGGTCTCCGTCGACGCCTACCAGTACTTCGGCACCGACGAGCTCTACCTCGGCTACCTGTCCCACTTCGTCCGCGAGGGCGGAGAGATTGGCGTCGTGGTGCCGGGGCTGACGCGCGCCATCGACGAGGTCCCGGCCCACCTGCTCAAGGCCCAGGCGAACGGGAGGGTCTTCTGGGAGGATGACTGCCACAGCTTCAAGACCGCAGAATGGTGGCGCGAGCGCTGGGGCCGCTGCGGCAAGGTCGTAGACGTCCGCACCGCTACCCTCGAGGACGGCTGGCGCCATTGGCGTGACTTCGAGGAGGCGGTCGAGCTCGCCGGCAAGAGCATCTTCCCCTCCGACGCGGAGGTCCTCGAGCGGGACGCCGGCCGGACCATCGGCATCGTCCGAGCGCTCGCGCGCCGCGGTGACGCTGAAACCATGAACCTCGGCGACCCGTCGATCGGCGTCCGCTTCGGAGTGGACTGAGCGAAAGCCCGGCCGTTGTCCAACATGCTTCGAATCCCCAAGTGGCTCATCGCCTGGATCTGGTTGCGCGTATTCAGGTGGCGGAGAGACAGCGACGCGCCCGCGTGCCGGCGCTACGTCCTCGTCGCCGCTCCACACACGAGCAACTGGGACATGCCCCACATGATCGCCTTCGGCTGGGTCATGGGCATCCAGCCGAGCTGGCTGGGCAAGCACACGCTCTTCGCTCCGCCCTTCGGCTGGTTCATGCGCTGGCTCGGAGGCATCCCCATCGACCGCCGCGCTCCCCAGGGCACCGTGGGCCAGCTCGTCGAGCGCTTTGGCGACCCAGACAAGCCCTTCGTCCTCGTGATCCCGCCCGAGGGCACGCGCAAGGGGGGCGCGCTCTGGAAGTCGGGCTTCCACCACATCGCCCGCGGTCTCGACGTACCCATCGTGCTCGGCTACCTCGACTACGCCCGGAGACGGGGCGGCTGCAGCCCGCCCATGGAGCCCACCGACGACCTCCGCGCCGACATGGACCGGATTCGCGAGTTCTACTCGAAGATCACGGCGCGCTGCCCGGAGAAGTTCACGCCCCCCCGCCTGAAGGAAGAAGGAGACCGGGCGGAGGCCGACGACGGCCGGGGGGATCAGGGCGCCGGCACGTTGATGAGGTAGCTGTCCTGGGATACGGAGGCGGCGTTGAGGTTCAGGTCTCTGAAGTAGAAGCCGTCGTGGTAGCTGTAGGGATGCTCTACCCTGATGTTGTGCAGGCGATCTTGGCCGCAATAGCACTGCGCGAGACATCCAGGGGGCCGCCCACTACAGCAGCCACACAGCGGCGGCGACGGAGCCAACTCCACCGCGCCCATCAGCCGACCGGCGTCAGCGGCCGGAACGGCTACCTGCGCGTCGCGTCCATTCCCCGAACCCTCAGTGCAGCCTGCGCCACGGTCCCGGGCGCAAGGCGAAGAACCTTGATCCCGATGTCAGTCGACTGACATCGATGTCCGGATCGGGTGGGCCGAGGGCTGACTGTGTGTCCCGGCGCTTCGCTCGGGCGCGGACGGTCTCGGCGAGGATCCTCGGCCGCTTGCCGACAGTCACCCTCCCGCGGGGGCATTCCTGCCAGGCGACCTGGCACGTATCATGCTTTCCACTCCGAGCGCACCGACACCGGAAGAGAGAGCGTGTCATGAAGGTCCTGTCCTGGTTCACCATCTGCCTCCTTTTCGTTTTCAGCTTTGTTGCCTGCTCGTCTGACAGCTCGAGCCCCGCCACCTCGAACGAGGGGCCCGGCGCTCCTGGCATCGACGCGGGCGCTACGGGCGACGCGGCGACGTCACCCAACACGAACCCGGGAGGCGCCGTTCGCATGGACGCCGGCTCGTTCGCGGCCTCGGATGCAGGTGCCCCCATGTCCGGCCCGCACTTCGGCGCCGAGATGGAGGACGGCGAGCGCGGCGGCGCCGAGGGGATGGCGGAGCCGGAGCCGGAGGCGCCCCCGGAGGAGGAGTCGACGTGGCCGCCGGCCGAGTGCCCGGACAACGGCCCCACGTCGCTGTTCCTGTCCGCGGACGACTCCAACTCGCAGGCTTCGCCCGTCCTGGCCCGGAAGCTGATCCGGGCGGGGCGGTACGTGCCAGCCAGCGTGATCCGTACGTACGAGTTCCTCAACTACGCGGACTTCGCCTACGAAGCGCCGGAGTCGGGGCTGGCGATCCACCCGGAGCTGCGGCCCTCGGACGAGGGGCCGGGGCAGTACGACCTGCAGATCGCCGTGCGGGCCCCGGACATGGATCACGGCGACGCCCGTCCGCTGAACCTGGTGCTGGTCCTCGACAGCTCGGGCTCCATGGCGGGCCCGCCGCTGGCGCTGCTGAGGCGGAGCGTGCGGATCCTGCTGGAGAGCCTGGAGCCCGGCGCCCTCGTGAGCGCCGTGCGCCTCGACGCCAACAGCGAGGTGCTGCTCGAGGGCGTTGCCGCGGAGGAGGTGGACACCGAGGCCCTGCTCGAGGCGCTGGTCCCCAACGGGGTGACGGACCTGGAGACCGCTCTGCGGCTGGCCTACGAGCAGGCGGTGGCGCACCACGACCAGACCCGGCTGTCGCGGGTCATCCTGTTCTCGGACGGCGCGGCCAACGCGGGCGAGACCTCCATCGAGCTCATCGCCCAGCATGCGGGCGAGGCCGAGCAGGAGGGCATCTACCTGGCGGGCGTGGGCCTCGGGGAGGGCTTCAACGACTCGCTGATGGACGCGGTCACGGACGCGGGCAAGGGCGCCTACTTCCTCCTGGACGCGCCGGAGGAGGCGGACCGGATGTTCGGCAGCCGGCTGCTCTCCAACCTGGAGATCGCGGCGCTGAACGTGCGGGTGGAGCTGGCGCTGCCGTCCCGCTGGCAGATGCTGGTGTTCCACGGTGAGGAGGTCTCGACCGAGCCGGAGGAGGTCAAGCCCCAGAACCTGGCCCCCAACGATCAGATGATCTTCAACCAGGTGATCGGCACCTGCGCGCCGGACGACACTACGGGCGAGGAGGAGTTCCGGGTGGTGGCGCGCTACACGGACGCCCGGCAGGGGCAGTCCCAGGAGGTCGACGCGACCTTCACCCTGGACGAGATCCTGGGTGAGCAGGCGGACAACCTGGCCAAGGGCAAGGGGCTGGTCGCCTTTGCCGAGGGGATCAAGGAGCTGTGGCCGCTGCGGACAGGCACGGCTGCCGCCAAGGAGGAGGCCTGCACGAAGATGCTGGACGCGCTGGACGCGGCCCCGGAGGACGACGACATCACGGAGGCCCGGGCCCTGGCCGCGGCCTACTGCGACATCATTCGGGACGGCGAGCAGCACGCCGGCTCCTGCGACTGCGGCGTCCAGCCGAGCTTCGCCGCGTCACTGGGCGTCTGTGACTCGCCGCCGGAGGCCACGCGCGCGTTGCACACGGCCGAGGGGGCCGAGGGCGAGAGCTGGGGCAGCTTCGGCGGCCTGTACGAGGGCATAGACACAGCGCCCCGGGAGGGCTGCAGCTTCGCGGCGCTGTCGTCGGGCAACGTTGGCGAGCGGGAGACGATCCCCGGCGCCTCCCGCTCCTGCGCCGGCGGAGCGGGCGGCTCCTTCACCGACCCGATGCCCCGCTGGTACGGAGACCGGGAGATGCAGGCAGACGGCGCGAACATCTGCGACCTGGCGCAGGTGGAGCTGGAGCTCACGGCGCCGGCGGACGCGCACAGCTTCTCCTTCGACTTCCGCTTCTTCTCGGCAGAGTACCCCGATTACATCGGCTCGCAGTACAACGACACCTTCTACGCCATCCTGCAGGCGGACAGCACGCACGACGGCCAGCCGACGAACATCTCGTTCGACGCCGCCGGCAAGGCCATCGAGATCAACAACAACTACTTCGCCAACCCCTTCCACCCCTGCTCGGAGCGGGGCTCGGGCTTCGTCTACGGCGGCTCCACCTGCTGGCTGCGGACGAGCTGGCCCATCGAGCCGGGCGAGACCTTCGTGCTGACATTCTCGGTCCACGACGAGGGGGACGCCATCTACTCGTCGACGGTGTTGCTGGACAACTTCCGCTTCCACCCGGACGCGGCGGTGGGGATGACCGACCCGCTGAACTGACCCTCAGCGCCCCAGCGCCAGCGTGAATCGCCCGCCGTGGACCATGCCCAGGGTCCCGTCGTCGGACTCCAGCGCCGCGCCCGGCAGGAGGAGCCCGTCCTGTGCCGAAACTCGATCGAGCCCTGCCCGAGGAGCAGCGCTGCTACGGCGGCATCTGCAACGAGCCGGTCTGCCGGACCGGCGACCCGCCCGTCTGCCAGGGCGGCAAGCTCCTCGTGTGCAACGAGAAGGGGACGGCCTTCATAGCCAGGGAGTGCCCGGAGGGGACCGAGTGCGAGGAGGGGGAGCGGCTAGCTGACTGCGGCAAAGATGGGTGAGGCGGCGGTTGGCGCGTGCGCTGAGTGCATGGGCTGACTGGGGTGCCGCGCACGTACACGTACACGTCCACGTACTCCTCCTCGTGCGCGTGCACCTTTCCCCTCCTCGTCCTCCTGCACAAG
>CAZQPP010000624.1:0-4721 GCA_964594295.1 uncultured Myxococcales bacterium
GAGGACCCCGGCAAGACCGAGGAGGACCCCGGCAAGACCGAGGAGGACCCCGGCGTGAGCACGGATCCCGGCGGGGGCGCGCAGATCCCCGACGAGGAGATGCAGGCGGCAGGGCAGCAGGCCAGCGCCATGGTCATGACCGGCCTCGCGCTCTCCCGTGCCATGCTGGAGACCACCGGAGACCCCGAGTTCGTGGAGACGGTCCCCCTCGCCAACGCGCTGACGGCCGAGCAGTGCGCCCTGCTCGAGGGCAAGTCAGTCGGCAAGTGCCCGTCATACGAGCTGGCCTGCGTGGACGCCGAGGGAGGCGCCAAGCGCGTCGGCGGCGTGACCATGACGTGGGACGGCGGAGGCTGCGGCGCCTGCAAGAAGGGCGGCAAAGAGGTCTCCGGCAAGGTCACGGTGCAGAAGAACGAGGGCGGGACCTTCACCTTCACCTACGAGGACTTCCGCAGGGGCGCCTTCGCCTACGACGGTAGCGTCACGGTGACCGCCCTGCGCTCCGCCGACGGGGTCGAGCTCGGCGTCGAGACCGGCGAGACGCCTTTCGTCGTGACCGCGCACCGGGCCGAGGGCGATCCGGTGGCGGTCGAGATCACCTTGAGCCCGCTGTCCATCGTGACGAGCCGCAGCGGCGCGGATCGCATCGTCGTCGAGATCGACGCCAGCTTCCAGCGCCAGGGTGGGTCGCGGGTCTTCACGGTCAGCACCAAGGACGCAGACGGGCAGGCCAACCCGCTTCGTTTCACAGGTCCGGCCGAAGCGTGCGTCGGGCCCACCGCGGGCTCCTTCCAGGTCACCGCCAAGGTCAACGAGGTCGACTTCTCGCTCGTCGCCACCTTCGGCGCCGAGGCCGGCAACGCCGCCATCTGCAGCAAGCCGGACGTCGAGGCGAACCTGTCGGTCCCCGACGCCGCGAAGGAGGAGATCGTCAAGGCGATCGTGCAGGCGCTCAAGGACCTGCTCGAGTCCCAGGCCGGGAACGTCCCGACCGGAGAGGGCACGGCCTGGAAGGCGCTCGCCGACACGGCCGGCACCGCCACCATGCGGCTCCTCCGCGTCATCCCCCAGATCATCCAGCAGGGCGACCTCGAGAAGGCGCTCACCGAGGGCTGGCAGGCGGCCGTCTGCGACGCGGCGCCCACCCTCGCGTGCGACTCGGGCACCGCCAGCACGACCGTGGAGTGTGCCGCGGGCCTGGTCAGCGGCATCCGCGCGACCTTCGAGCAGTGCGTCATCGCGGGCACGACCTACGACGGCTCCTTCCTGCTCAAGCGGAACCCGCCTGAGGAAGGCCTCCACAAGGGCAGCGCCGACTTCGACGCATTCGCGGTGGACGAGACCACCATCACGGGCGAGGTCGTCTACGTGATCCGCGAGCCGGATCCCTTAGACGTCGAGATGCGCTCGAAAGACGGCCTGGTCGTCTCCAAGACCGGGAGCCCGGAGTGCAGCCAGACCATCACCTTCGAGGTCTTCCGCCTGAGCCGCACCGAGACGACCCACGAGGTGGAGTTCAGCGGCTCCAAGACCACGATGGAGGGCACCTTCGGCCTCGAGACCGTGGAGAACGAGTCCGCCGAGCACCTCGTCTGGGACCGCCCCGCGACCTGCACGTGTCCGACCAAGGGCTCCATCGCGGAGGTCACCACCCCCGACATGACCGGCTTCATCGGCCAGGCCATCACGCTGCGCCTCACCTACGCGGACGGCACCGAGGGAGGCGACTGCGCCACCGTCAGCGCGGCCCTCGTGCAACCCGAGGATCTGCCGGCGGTGCTCGTGGACAAGGTCGTCGCCTACCTCCAGCCGCTGGTCCAGGCCACCTGTCAGCCCCTCGGAGGGCAGTAGAGAACCTGACGTCAGGTCAGGGGCAGGGGTCCGCGCCGGTGATGGTGATCCCCTGCTCCTTGACACAGTCCCCCACGGTCATCGCGCCCAGGTTCTTCAGCGTGCAGGCCGTGCGCAGAGTCATGATCCCGTCGAGGGTGAAGGTCCCGCCCTGCACGGTGAGCCTGCCCGAGAGGTCGAGGTCTCCGGTGGCGTAGACGTCGCTCTCGAAGCTCACCTCGGTGGTGTTCGTAACGTCCACGTCGTCGAAGCGCGAGCCTCCGCCGCCCGGGTTCTCGAAGGAGATCGCCTGCGGCCCGGTGCCGTCGAAGACGACCTTCGTCCCGGCCGAGGCGAAGGCGAGCCCTGCGGTGTTGTGGTCCTGCCTCGTCTGGGTGAAGTCCCCGCGGAAGCGGATCTCACCTGCCGTGAGGCCGCCCTCGCTGGTGGCCTGGTAGTTGTGGGTGTGGGTGGTGAAGGTCGCGTCTCCGCCGACGATCAACAGGTCTTGGGGGTCGTTGAGCCGCAGGCCGTCGCTCCCGTCGTTCGAGATCTCGACGAAGAGATCGCCGCCGAGCTCGAGGGTGTGCCCCATGAGCCTCAGGCCCCTCCCTTCCTTGACGCGCAGGTTGGTGGTGATCGGCAGGGTGATGTCTCGGGGGAGCGAGATCTTTCCCGCCGCGTGCGTGGTGCCGACCGTGTAGGTGGAGGTCGCGTTGTCCACGACCGGCAGGTGCGTGCCGAAGAAGGCGTCCGTGCCCGCCACCGACGACCCCGTGCCCACCTCGAGGCGGCCGCCGAAGGTGATGTCCCCGAAGTTGAGCGACGAGGCCCCGGCGATGGTGACGTCATCCTCGACGACGTTCCCGGAGGCGAGCTTCAGCCCGGCGCCGTTGCTCAGCTCGACGGTCGCGTCGAAGGTCACGGCGCTGTTGGCGAGCAGGTCGGAGGCATCGAGCACGACGTCGCCGTTGAGGGTGCCGCCCGCGCCTCGCAGCAGCGAGCTCTGCGACAAGGAGGTCCTGCTCTGGACGTGGAAGTCGCCCAAGAAGATCTCCGAGCCGCCGCTGGCGAGCAGTCGCCGGCCGATGTTGCTGGTCCCGCCGACAGAGAGGGTAGCGGCCGAGCTCAGCGACACGTCCGTCTCGACGCTGGCGCTGCCTTGGACCTCGAGAGTGGCGCCGTCCACGCCGAGGCTGGAGCCGAGCTCCGCCGAGCCGCTCACCTGCGCCGAGGCCCCGGCTGCCACCGTCACGTCGCCGTCCGCCACGAGCGTGCTGGTCAAGTTGATCTGGCCGGGGTTGTCGAGCTCGAGGGCGTGGAAGCGGGAGTAGCCGGGGTTGTTGAAGCTGACCGTCTGGTCGCTCTCACCGTCGAAGAAGACCTTCGTGCCGGTCGAGACGAAGGCGCGCCCGGCCGTATACTGGTCCTCCATCTCCTGGGCGAAGTCTCCCCGGAAGTGGATCTCGCCGGCGCTGAGGTTGCCCTCGGAGGTGCCGTCGTAGTTGTGGCTGCCGGTCGTGAAGGTGGCCTTCCCACCCACGAGCAGCACGTCCGCGTCGTCGTTCAGGCGCAGCCCGTCGCCCGGCGTGTTGGAGATCTGGACGAACAGGTCTCCGCCGAGGTCGAGGGTGTGCCCGTTCAGGGTGAGGCTCTTCTCCTCGAGGATGCGCACCGTGGTCGTGCTCGGCAGGGTCACGTCCACCGGCATGGAGAGGGCGCCCCACGGGTAGGTCGTGGTGACGGTGTAGGCCGAGGCGTCGACCTCCGGCAGGCGGGAGGTGAAGCGTCCGGCGGTGCCGCTCATGGTGGAGCCTCCCAGGACCTGCACGCGGCCGTCGAAGGTGGCGACGTCGCCGAGGGAGAGGGCGCCGCCGTTGGTGACCGTGACCGCCTCGTTCATCCACGACTTCGCGTAGAGCTCCAGGGTGCCGCCGTCTACCGTCACGGGGCTGCCGAAGGTGGTGTCGCCCGTACCGGTCATGGTCGAGCCTTGCAGGACCTCCACCGCGCCGGCGAAATCCGCAGGACCGCCGAAGGAGAAGACCGAGCCCGCTCCGGCGATCTCCGTTCCCCCTGTGAGCGAGTTGCCGCCGCTGAGCTCGAGGATGCCTCCGCCGGTGACGCTCACCTTGCCCGCGAGCGCGGAGGTTCCGTCGACGGAGAGGGTGCCTCCGTCGACGGTCAGGGGTCCTGTGAGGAGAGCGTCGCCCTTTGCCGTCGCGTAGGCGCCAGCGTTGACCTTCACCTCCCCGGTGGCGACGAGCCGGCTCGTGATGGTCACCGCGTCGGTGTTGTCGAAGTCCACCGCGTCGAAACGCGAAGCCGTGACGTCCGGATCCTCGAAGGAGACGGTCTGCTGCGTGCGGCCGTCGAAGTAGGCGCGGGTGCCGGTGGGCACGAAGGCCCTGCCGGAGGCGTTGCTGCCCGAGCTCTGGGAGAAGTCACCGCGGAAGTGGATCTCGCCCGCCGTGAGGCTGCCCATGGAGGTGGCCGCTCCCTGGCCGCTGCCGGCGTGGAAGGTGGCGTCACCGCCCACGAGCACGACGCCGTCGGGCTCGAGCATGCGGAGGCCGTCGTTGACGGCGTTGGAGATCTCCACGTTGAGGTCGCCCTGCGCGTCGAGCACGTGCGCCCCGATCTGGAGCTTGGCGCCGGGGTGGATCCTCGTCTCACCGAGCACCTCCATGCGACCCGACAGGTTGATGTTCCCGATGACGTGCACGTTGGCGAGCTTGCAGCCCCGCGCGCGGCGGCGCTCTCCGCGCAGAGCCAACCTCCCGAGGCCCGTGGTGCCGTCAGCGAGCAGGTGGCCGCGCACGTTCAGGTCCCGGTCCGTGATGTGGACCGAGGCGCCGAGCACGGTGAGGTTGCGGATCGTGACCTCCTCG
>CAZQPP010000625.1:0-4719 GCA_964594295.1 uncultured Myxococcales bacterium
GGATCTCGTCGCCGTCGCTGTCGGGGTGAGCCTCGTCGGTGAACCCGTCGCAGTCGTTGTCGACGCCGTCGCAGATCTCGGCGGCGCCCGGGTGCACGTCCTCGTCCTCGTCGTCGCAGTCCGCGGAGACCGACACGAGGTGGAGCCCCTGGGCCCCCTCGCAGACGCACGCGGAGTCACCCGTCAGCCCGAATCCGTCCTGGTCATGGTCCCGGTAGAAGACCTTACAGCCTATGGCGTCGAGTCCGTCGACGACCCCGTCGCAGTTGTTGTCCGCTCCGTCGCAGATCTCGGGGGCGGCGCGGTGGATGGCCGGGTCCCCGGGCGCGCAGTCGGTCTCGTCGGGATCGCCGTCGCCGTCCGTGTCGCCCTCGAGGCAGTCCGGGATTCCGTCGCAGTCCTCGTCGGGGAAGCCTTCGTCGGTCTGGCCGTCGCAGTTGTTGTCGACTCCGTCGCAGCGCTCCGGCTCGGCCCCGGGAGCGTCGCAGCGCAGCTCGCCGTTGACGCAGCTCACCTGCCCGGCGCAGACGCCGTGCTCGTTCTCGGTTTCGCAGGACGAGGCTGCGATGTCCTCGTCGACGTGCCCGTCGCAGTCGTCGTCCTCCCCGTCACAGGTCTCGGCCTCCGGCGTGGCCGCGCTGCAGTCGGACAGGCCGAGCTCCCCGCACTGCCTCTCGCCGTGGCACACCCCGTGCGTGTTCATCACGGAGCAGGCCGTGGTCGCCGCGGAGAGCACCGCTTCGGCCGAGCAGGAGCACTCGCCTGAGCGCGGCACGCAGCCCTTGCTCGCGTTCAGGTGGCCGCGGGCCGTCAGGGCGTCGCAGCGATAGGCCGCGTCGCAGTCCTCGTCGGCGCTGCAGAGCGTGGAGCAGAAGGAGCCCTCCTCCGGACCGAAGTACATGCAGCGCGCCCCCGTGTCCCCGAGCTCGGGGTAGGCGCAGTCCGCGTCGCCAGCGCACGGACGGCAGAGCTTGGGCTCATCGAGGGGCAGGCACAGCTTGCGCTCACCGGCGCGACCCTCGTCCTGCACGGTCCGGCACGCGAAGCCCTCCTTGGGGCAGGTCTCCTCACACGACTCGGTGCAGACGCGCCCGACGCGGGCCGGGATGCAGAGCTTCGAGTCGCAGTCCTCGTCTTCGAGGCACGCGGCGCCGAGCGAGCCCGCGGGCTCCTCTGGCTCGGCAGGTGGCGCCGTCGCGTCCAGTGGCTCCGGATCTCCGCTGTCCGCGTCCGGCGCGGAGGCTGCGTCCGTAGCCGCATCGGCGGCCGAGAGATCCCCGTAAGGCGGCTCCGCGAAGACGTCGTTCTCCGTGAACGCGATGTCGCTGTTGGAGCAGGCTGCGACCTGGAAGATCGCCAGAAGCAGCACCAGGAGAGGTAGCTGCCGCCTATTTGAAACCTGGGGGTTGTGGCCGTACCGGCTCTGAGTAGTCATTGCCCGAGTCCTCCGACTGGCCGTGCACACGCGCCCGCATTCCTACATCCGCCTGTGGCGTATATACGTATGTCGCACGCGCGTGTGCGCGAGTTCCTCTGGAGGCGATACCGACGGTGGAGTGAGCCGGGGTATGCTCACGCACCAGTCCGCCGGGGTGGAACCTGCTGCGGGGCGGGTCACGCCACCGCGCGCAATGGATCCACGGACGCGAGACGAATCCCGCGCACGATATTGCATCGGTTTTTGCCAGCTTTCTTCGCCTACCAGACTACCAACTTCACGTGGTACGCCTTGTCGTCGTGTGCTGTCAACACTTTTTGGATCTGACTCAGCCCGGAGAGGCCCGGATGAAGCCCGTGAGCCCGCTGCCAGTGCCCGAGCACAGCCTCCTCGCGCGCCTTGAGGTCTGCAATCGGTTCCGGCAGCCTTTGCAAACTTGTGTGCATCCTGAAACTCGCGTTTCAGGATGCAGCGATTAGCGGTTAGCGATTAGCGGTTAGCCGGAATGCAGTGATCTCAGGTGCCTGGCTAACGGCTAACAGCTAACGGCTAACAGCCCCCGTCCTGAAACGGGAGTTTCAGGACGGGAACAAACTTACAATCGGTTCCGGCGGCTTTTACAAATGCGACCAGGTAGCTGGTGGGTGAAGCTCATCGGTAGTCCCAAGGGGGATACCGTGCGCGTCGTTTGCGCGCCGGTCGCGCTCGTCTGGTTTCTTGGACGGAGGAGCGCGGGACGGCGCTTTCACCCGAGGCTACGCCCCTTGCGAATGAGCCATATCCCCAAGAAGAGGGGGAAGACGGGGAAGAGCAGGAATACCGCCTCGAGCTCGCCCTCCAAGGCGGTGCCCACCACTCCGAGAACGAGAAACGCCCCGAAGCACACGAAGAGGGTGCCGAGCATGAACAGGACCGCCGCGGAAGCTGCGTGGCGGGAGCGGGGCCACTCCGGGGTCGGAGGGGCGTCCGCGGGGGGGCTGGGTTCCGGCGCCACCAGGCTCTCAGCGAGCGTCTCGACGAGGTAGCGGCGTACGATCACGAGGTTGACGATGAGGAGCGCCGGCAATGCCAGCAAGAGCAAGGCGCCCATCCCGTCGTAGAGGCACGCGAAGTCGAACAGGCCGTGGGTCGAGACCGTGATGAAGAGCGCCCAACCGTAGCCGCGCAGGGGCGTGGTGCTCTTCGATATGCGCACCCGGGCGGTCCAGTACCCGATGATGGCGCCTTGGAGGATGTGCAGGGGCACGGAGAGCACGGCGCGAATCACTGCCACGCCGAAGCCGCCGTCGAGCACGTAGAACACGTTCTCGACGGTCGCGAAGCCCGCCGCCACGGCGGCTCCGTAGACGATGCCGTCCACGGGCTCGTCGAAGTGGGGATCCCTTGCCGGCACGGCCAGGATGCCCGCCAGCTTGCAGAGCTCCTCGACGAGGGCGATCACGACCATGCAGTAGAAGAGCATGGGAAGGAAGGCGTGCCCGGAGGGCTCGTCCATCAACGCCACCTCGATGAACCCGGCGGGCAGGGTGAGGACGGCCCCGGCGAAGAAGGAGCGCCAGATCACCGACCACGGCTCTGGCTGGAAGGCGTCCTTCTTCTTGAAGTAGACGACCAGGACGAAACCCGGAAGGAGGGCGAGCGCGAGCAGTGCGATCCACATGACCAGGAGGAGGGGGGACGGTCAGGGCGGCGGTGTTTCGCAGGTACCGAAGTCCTGCCAGCACTGATCGTTCACGCAGCGCCCGCCGGAGGGGCAAGGCGCCTGGTCCTGGCACGTCGCGCGGCGGCACACCGAGGGGTCCCCCGGCTTGCAGACGAAGAGAGCGGGGCAATCCCTGGCCGAGGAGCAGGTCAAGTCGACGCAGTGCCCCGTCTCGTGGCAGAGCTGGCCTTCCGGACACTCACCGTCGTCTGCGCACGGGGGCACGCACTCTTTGCCCGGGTCGCACCTGGGACATTCTTCAGTCCCACGCTGGTAGTCGCAGACGGTGCCATCCTCACACTCGGCGTCCTCCGTGCACGGGTTCTCGCGCATCGCGCACATGCCGCACAGGGGCGGATCGCCTGTGGCGTGGCAGACCTCGTACACGGCGCAGTCCGTGGCGCTCCGGCACATCCCCTCCGGCGGATCAGGGTCGAAGCCGTATGGGACGCAGCCCTCGTCCACCACGAGCATGGTGCCGGACGTGCAGGACCTCAAGCCCCCGATGAGCTCCCCGGTGAAGGCATCGAGGCCCTCGAGGAGCTCCGGCGGATTCATGTACTCGTAGGTGTGCTTGCTCTCGGTGCCGTTTCTCACGAGCGTGACTTGGGACAGGCCGCCGTCGCCGCAGTCGGGGCAACCGTAGACGGCCTGCAGCTCTTGCTCCAGAGTAGCTGCCGCAAGCTCTGCTTCCTTCTGGATGCCGGCCACGGTCAGCGTTCCCGTGTTGTGCAAGTACAGCGTGTCGTCCCACCCACTGATCCGGAGGTCGAGGACCGCGCCGCCGACCGTGAGATCGGTCACGCACTGCCCAGCGCACATCGAGAAGGAGCTTCCCGCCCCCACCAGATGAGCGCTCGGCTCGGGCGCGCACACGTCTCCTTCATCGACCTCGCCGTCGCAGTCGTCGTCCTCGTCGTTGCACACCTCGGTCGCCCCGGGGTGCACCTCTCCGGAGGCGTCGTCGCAGTCCCCGGCGACCGGCGCTACGTAGTGGGCCGACGGCGCGCACAGGCAGCTGGAATCGGTCGCGACCCCGTAGCCGTCCGAGTCGCCGTCGGAGTAGTAGGGCAGGCAACCCTGCGCGTTCGCTTCGTCGACCTCGCCGTTGCAGTCGTTGTCGACCTCGTCGCCACACAGCTCGACGGCGCCGGGACGCACCGACGAGTCCGTGGGCGCGCAGTCCTCCTCGTCGGCGGAGCCGTCGCCGTCGGTGTCCGGGTCGCAGATGTCTCCCATGCCGTCTTCGTCGAGGTCCTCCTGCTCGCCGTTGGCCTGCGCCGGGCAGTTGTCCGCCGCGTCGAGCATCCCGTCGTTGTCGTCGTCCTCGTCGACACAGTCAGCCGCCCCGTCCTCGTCGGTGTCCGCGAAGCCCTCGTCCACGAGACCGTCGCAGTCGTCGTCCTCCCCGTCGCAGAGCTCCGGCGCCGCCACCGCGCCCTCACAGACGACCTGACCTCCCTCGCAGGCGGTGACCCCCGGACAGGAGCCGTGCTCGTTCTCGTTCTCGCACACCGACTCGGGCACCGCCTCGTCCGTGTCTCCATCGCAGTCGTTGTCCCGGCCGTCGCAGCGCTCC
>CAZQPP010000626.1:0-4706 GCA_964594295.1 uncultured Myxococcales bacterium
TCATCGGCGACCACGCGGCTCGTCACCTTCGGGCGCGCGCGAAAATCGGTGCTGAAGAGGGCTGCGACACGCGGACCGGCGACTGCGCGAGACGCCCCGTCGACTGCGACGACCGCGATCCGTGCACGGTCGACGCTTGCGACACACAGGCCGACCCAAGCGCCTGCAGCTACGCGCCCGTGGACTGCGACGACCACGACTCCTGCACCAGGGACTCCTGCGTCCCGCACCACGGATGCTGGCACGTGCCCGACCACTGCGACGAGCCCTGCGTCTTCGACAGCGACTGCGTGGAGCAGCCCGAGGACGACGCGTGCACCATCGACCTCTGCAACCGCCTGACCGGCGTCTGCGAGCGAGTCCTGGCAGGATGCGACGACGGCGACCCGTGCACCGTCGACAGCTGCGATCCCTCCACCGGTGAGTGCGCTTTCGCCGAGATCGACTGCGGGGACGACGACCCCTGCACCGTCGACCGCTGCGCGCCCCTCAGCGCCGGCTGCACGAACTTCCCGCTCGACTGCCGCGACGGCAACCCCTGCACCGTCGACTTCTGCGACCCCGTCCTCGGTGAGTGCGCCCAGAGGGAGCTCGACTGCAACGACAACGACCGCTGCACTCGAGACTCCTGCTGGCCGAGTCGAGGCTGCGTCAACGAGGCGAAGCCGTGCGGCGACGACAACCCGTGCACGGTCGACTACTGCGACCTGGATAGCGGCGACTGCGTCCACGAGCCGATGCCGGACGGCTGCCAGCTTGCTTGCGTTCCCGGAGGCCCGCGCTGCGACGACGGCGACCCGTGCACCTCGGACTCCTGCGAGACGAGCAACGGCGTGTGTGTGTTCGAGGCCGATCCCTCGGCCTGCGATGACCTGGGCCCGTGCACGTTCACCTGCATCCCGATGATCGGCTGCCGCCGCGTCGACCCCTCCGAGGACCCCGCCTGCCCCGAAGCCTTTGAATGCCACGAGGACGAGGACTGCGACGACGAGCTCCCCTGCACCGAGGACATCTGCGACGCCCTCACCCTCACCTGCCGCAGCTTCGTGCTCTCTTGCGACGACGGCGACCCGTGCACCCGGGACACCTGCCACCCCGTGAGCGGTGATTGCCTCCACACGAAGACGTGCCCCGACATAGGGCCCTGTGCACGTCAGAGCTGCGAGGCGGCCTTCGCCTGCAAGAACGAAGAGAACCGCAAGTGCGAGAGCGACTCCGACTGTTGCCCTCCCGACCAGGCGGACTGTCCCGAAGGCGAGTGCGACACCACCGAGCTGGCCGGCATCTGCACCGTCGAGCCCAAGATCTGCGACGACCACGACGCCTGCACCACGGACAGCTGCGAGGAGCGAGATGGAGCCTGCCTCCACACCTCCGTCGACTGCGACGACGGCGCGCCCTGCAACGACGACTCCTGCGACTCGGTCCTGGGCTGCACGTACGAGAGCCTCTACTGCCAAGACGGCGACCCCTGCACCGAGGACTTCTGCCGGCCTGACCTGGGTGTCTGCGGCCACCGCGATCGGTGTGACGACGGAGACCCGTGCACCGTGGACTCCTGCGACGAGGTCACCGCGGTGTGCTCGAGCACGCCCTTGGACTGCGCCTCGGGCGACGGAGAGTGCGAGCTGAGCTACTGCGATCCCGACGCGGGGGGCTGCGTCGTGGTGCCGATCGCCGACTGCCCCCTGGCCTGCACATCGGACAGCGAGTGCGAGCCCCTCGGAGGAGACGAGCCGTGTGTCGTGCCGGGCGCCTGCGAAGACCGTGACGGTGAGGGGTGGTGCGCCTACGAGCTCGTCGAATGCCCTGCCCCGGACAACCTCTGCGTCACCAGCTCCTGCGTGCCCGGGGTCGGCTGCGTCCAGCGCCCGGTGACGTGCTCCTCCGATGCCTGTGATCGGGGGGTGTGCGATCCAAGCATGGGCCTGTGCTCCTCCGTAGCGGTGGACTGCTCCGACGGCGACCCCTGCACCCTGGACCTATGCGACCCCTCCATCGGCTGCCTCAGCCTGCCGCGACGCTGTCCGGATGCAGGTGAGATCTGCACGACCATGACCTGCGACCCGAACACGGGGAGATGCCGGCCGGAGCCACGCGACTGCGACGACGGGCTCGAATGCACGAAGGACAGCTGCGTGCCCGGCTCAGGCTGCCTCCACGTGCCCATCCGCGACTGCCGGGAGCCGGAGGTGGAGCGACGGTAGCTCCTTCCCGCCCCTCCTCTCCCCGATTGCGCGGCGGCCTCCCAGCTGCTTTGTTGCCGTCCCCTCGGCCGAACCGACATAGGCAGATCTGCATGAACCGTTACCGACCAGCGGCGCCCCTCCTTGCTCTGCTCCCTCGTCTCCCCGCTCGCCTCCTGCCGCTCCGCGCGGTGGCGGTGCTGTTGATCGCGTCCCTCTCGGGGTGCACGTGCGACGACGACCCGGACCCCAGCGGGATTGGCAACGCGCCGCCCACTGCCGACAGCGGCTCTCTTGCTGACCTGCCGGGCGACCACGCCGGTCCGGACGAGGGTTTTGGGACCGACCTGCCGGGCGACGGCGCCGTCACGGAGGACGGCGCAGCCGACGATCTCGCCTCGATCGACAACGGACCGGGCGACACGGGCGCCGCTGGCGGGTGCGCGTGCGCCCTCGGCGAGAGCTGCGACGAGGACGGCGAGTGCGTCGCGCCCGCGACCGTCGAGGACTACCGTCCGGCGCCCGATCTGGCCTACACCCACAACATCCAGATCCCCTACGGCGACCGCGGTCCGTGCTGCTTCGACCTGGACGGCGACGGCACCGTCGACAACCAGGCGATGGACTTCGTCGAGGGCCTCGGCGTCGCGGAGTCCGCCGAACGAAGCATCGATGCCATGCTTGCCAAGGGCCAGATCGCCTATGCCTTCGAGGTGGACGGCCTCGACGGCGACGGCCCAATCCGCTTCGCCTGGCATCCCGCCGACCTCGATCTCGACAACGACGGTGTGCCGGACGCGGACCCGGCCGAGCGCCGCGCCGGTGGCTTCGAGGTTCAGCTCTCGCGGACCGGTTTCGACGGCGTTACGCCCCGCTACTCCGGCGCCGGCGGCAGCTTCGACGGCACGACCCTCAGAGCGGAGACCGACGAGCTGTTGCTCGGACTGCCGCTGCCGAACGGGGCCGTCATCGAGATGCCGATCCGCAACGTCGTCTTCGAGATCGACCTTGACCGCAGCAACGGCCTGCGCACCGTCGACACGCCGGTGAGCTCCCCGACGACGCCGTTGCCGGACGGCGCCGTCCCGCTCGTTGCGCCGTCGCCGGACGCCGTGGGTGGCGGGCGCCTCGGCGGCCTGATGGTCATCACCGATTTCGTCGACGGAGTGAACCGGGGCGCGCCTGATTGCGCCTGCGCCGGCATCGACGTCGAGGAGCCTGTGTTGAGCGCCACGCTCGTCAACGGCGGGGTCGACGTCACCTGCCTGCAGCCCATCGACCGGAGCGCCGAGACCTGCACGGCCGAGATCGACGGCGGCGTGTGCGAGAACCTCTTCGAGATCTGCAAGATGGCGCCGCTCTTCCGCGGAATGGCCGACGTGTCGACCGGCGCCCTCGGCGAAGACGGCGAGCCCGGGCTCGACGCGGTCTCCGCGGGCCTGAACTTCTCGCTGTCTCCGGTGACCACGCCGGACGATCCCGTCCCTCCCGCCTTTGCCGCGGTGGGAGACCACTACCGCACACAGGGCTCGCTCGTGGTCCCGCCTGGCGCTCTGAACCGCCTGATCGGCGTGCTCGGGAACGACAACTACGACCAGGACGATCCTCCGTCCATCTCGGAGTTCACCCAGCCGGCTGAAGGCGAGATTCGTCTCGACGGGGGCGGCGGCTGGTTCCGCTACGACGCCAGCGACGCCAGCGGCGAGACCAGCTTCAGCTACACCCTCGAGGCCAGCGACGGGAGCACCTCGACGGCGGACGTGGTGATGTGGCTCGGCGCCAAGGTGGAGGCGTGCGTGGCGCTGAAAGCCAACGAAGACTGCCCCTGCCCGCTCGACCTCGACTGCGACGACGGTGACTCCTGTACGACGGGCGACATCTGCGTGCCAGGGGGCTGCAGCGGGGAGGACACGTCGGCGGCCGACTGCGACGACGGCGACGCCTGCACGGCGGACAGCTGCCACCCCGACGACGGCTGCTCGAACACGCCGGCCGGCGCCGAGGCCTGCGACGACGGCAACCCCTGCACCGACGACTCATGCGAACCCGCCACCGGCTGTGAGCACGTCGACAACGCCGCCGGGTGCGACGATGGCAACGCGTGCACGACGGGCGACACCTGCGCTCTCGGCGCGTGCTCCGGGACGGACACCTCCGCCCTCGACTGCGACGACGGCAACCCGTGCACCGACGACTCCTGCGACGCGGGCGACGGCTGCCTCCACGCCCCCAACGCGGCGGCATGCGACGACGGCGACGCATGTACCGAGGGGGATGCCTGCTCCGAGGGCCAGTGCGTAGGCGTCGACACCTCGGGCAACAAGTGCGACGACGGCAACCCGTGCACTGACGACACCTGCGACACGTCCGGTGGCTGCCAACACGAGAACAACCAGGCGGCGTGCGACGACGGCGACCCCTGCACTATCGACGACGCCTGCGCCGGCGGCCAATGCTCCGGGACCGACATCTCCCAGACCGAGTGCAACGACCAGAACCCGTGCACCATCGACAGCTGCG
>CAZQPP010000627.1:0-4702 GCA_964594295.1 uncultured Myxococcales bacterium
ACAGACGCGGCCGCCAGACCTGCGATCGCGCGACCTGCGGCCGGCCGCGCCTCGGCCAACCGCGCCCAGCCGATCCCTGCGAGGGCGCAGAGCGGCAGAGTCGCGGGCACGAGGTAGCGCGGGCCGACGGACCAGCCGTTCATGGTGCGCCAATCGCCAAGCGTCGAGACGAACACGAGGTAGACGCCAACCACGCCGAGCAGCGCCGTCGCGGCCCCGCGGGCGGGCTTGCCGGCCCGCCCGAGGAGCACGGCGGCGGCCCCGACCAGGCCGCCGGCCGCGAGCCAGGGCATGACCGGAAGCAGGCCCATGTACGGATCGACGAGGTGGTCGCGCAGAGAGCCCAGGTGCAGACCGTCTATGCCCAGGAATCCCTTCGCCTGGCCGGCCCTGTTGTGGGCGGTCATCAGGTGGAGGTGCCCGGTCTCCCAGGGCCGGCCGAACATCAGGTGATGCAGCGTCAGGTGAAGCGCAGCCATCGCGGCTGTCCCGAGCAAGAAGCCCGGCAGCAGGCGGCGGCGGTCCTTGTCGAGCAGAGCCCACAGCGCCACGACGGAGGCGGCGAAGACCGCGTGGTACTCGAAGAGCACCGAGGCTCCGGCGGCGGCGCCGGCCAACGCCGCACGCCACACGGCGCCGCGAGCGGCGAGCTTCGCGCTCGCGAGCAGGTAGACGGCCCACAGGAGAGCCGCCCCGGCCACGGCGTGGCCCACCGCGGTGATCCCGTAGGGGAAGACCCCCGTCCCGAGGCCGGCCGCGAGCACGACGCGAGCTCTCAGCGAGACCCCGACGCCGGCGAGCCCGAGGAGCAGGGCGAGGGCGAGCAGGCCGGACAGAGCGAAGGGAGCGACGCCCCCGTAGCGCACGATCCAGGTCGCCCGCAGCTCGGAGTCGGGCCCCTCGGGCAGCAGGCCGGCGACCCTGGCGCCGAACAGCGCCGGCACACCCAGCAGGGTCGCGCCAGGGGCCTTGGCCGGGTAGATGGGGCCCGCGCAGCGAGGAGGCTCGTGCTCGGGGTCTTCGCACACGAGGGCCACGTCGTTGACGAAGGCGCCCCGGTAGACGCGCCCGTAGAGGTCTCGCACCCAGTAGCTCCTCCCCCTCTGGAAGGACTCACCTATGCTCAGGCGCCCGTGCTCCACCAGGGCGCGAGCCTGCAGAACCCGGGTGGACTCGTTCGGGTTGTTCAGCGAGGCGCTGTAGGGGAAGAGGTAGAGCCACGTCCCCGCCACGAGGAGCAGGGCCAGCCAGATCGGCCGGCTGCCGGCCTCAGGTCGCAACAATGTTCACGATGCGGTCGGGCACTACGATGACCTTTCGGACCGTCTTGTCCTCGATGTGGCGTTGCACGTTGGGCTCCTTCAGGGCCATCTCCTCGAGCTCGGCCTGGTCGGTCCCGCGGGCTACCTCGAGGGTGGCACGCACGCGGCCGCCGACCTGCAC
The DNA here is from genome assembly GCA_964594295.1 of uncultured Myxococcales bacterium. Lineage (GTDB taxonomy): Bacteria > Myxococcota_A > UBA9042 > UBA3505 > UBA3505 > CAZQPP01. The sequence goes on from CAZQPP010000627.1 coordinate 1,444, forward strand.
CGCCACCGTCACCATCTCCTCGGTGGCCAGCTCCGGATCGTAGGCCGGCCAGGTCACGTCGAGGATCGAGGGCTCGTGGCCGAGGCGCTGCCAGAGCTCTTCGCAGAGGTGCGGCGCGTATGGCGAGAGCATCAACACCATGCTCTCGGCGGCGAAGCGCGACGGCCTCTCCTGCTGGCCGAGGTGACGCGAGAGCACCATCATGGCTGCCAGCGCGGTGTTGAAGCGCATGCGCTCGGTGTCGGCCTCGACCTTCTTCAAGGTGCGGTGCACCAGGCGCAGGGTCTCCTCGTCGGGATCCCCCTCGCCGATCTCCCCGCCGGCCATGCGCCAGACCCGGTCCAAGAAGCGGTGCACGCCCAGAATCTGCTCGCTCTGCCAGGGCTTCACCACGTCGATGGGGCCCATGTACATCTCGTAGCACCGGAGGGTGTCCGCGCCGTACTTGGAGACCACGTCGTCGGGCACGACCACGTTCCCGAGCGACTTGCTCATCTTGTTGCTGTCCGCGCCGAGGATCATGCCCTGGTTGACCAGGCGCAAGAAGGGCTCGTCGTGGGAGATGAGGCCGAGGTCGAAGAGCACCTTGTGCCAGAAGCGCGCGTAGAGCAGGTGCAAGACGGCGTGCTCCGCGCCGCCTACGTAGAGGTCCACGGGCAGCCAGCGGTCGGCGACCTCCTTGTCGAAGGGGGCCTCGTCGTTGTCGGGGTCCAGGTATCGCAGGTAGTACCAACACGAGCCGGCCCACTGCGGCATCGTATTGGTCTCGCGGCGCGCGGGCTTGCCGGTCTCCGGGTCCGTGGTGTTCACCCACTCGTCGATGGCCGCCAGCGGGGACTCGCCTGTTCCCGAGAGCTGGATTCGCTCCACCTCGGGGAGCAGCACCGGCAGGTGGCTGTCGGGCACCGGCTTCACCGTGCCGTCTTCGAGGTGGAGCATCGGGATCGGCTCGCCCCAATAACGCTGCCGGCTGAAGAGCCAGTCGCGCATCCGGTAGTTCACCTTGAACTTGCCGATGCCTTTCTCCTCGAGCCAGGCGACGATGCCCCTCTTCATCTCGGCGCTCTCAAGCTCCGAGAAGGCGCCGCTGTTGCAGGAGACTCCCTCGCCGTCGAAGGCTCCCTCCTCGATGTCGAAGGGAGTGCCGTCGGTGGGCAGCACGACGACCCGGATAGGCAGGTCGAAGGTGTGCGCGAACTCGTAGTCCCGGTGGTCATGCGCCGGGACGGCCATGATGGCGCCCGTGCCGTAGTGGCCGAGCACGTAGTCGGCCACCCAGATGGGGATCTTCTCGTCGTTGACCGGGTTCAGGGCGTAGGCTCCGGTGAACACCCCTGACTTGCCCTCGGCGAGGTCCGTGCGCTCGAGATCGCTCTTCTGGAGGGTCTCCTCCCGGTAGGCGAGCACCTTCGCCCTCTGCTCCGCGCTGCAGATCCGCTCGACGAGATCGTGCTCGGGGGCGAGCACCATGTAGGTCGCCCCGAAGAGCGTGTCCGGTCGCGTCGTGAAGACCTCGATGGGGGCGCCGGTCTCGGTCTCCGTGAAGGTGACGTCGGCCCCCTCGCTGCGGCCTATCCAGTTGCGCTGCATTGCCTTGATGGGCTCCGGCCAGTCGAGCTTGTCGAGGCCCTCGAGGAGCCGGTCGGCGTAGGCGGTGATGCGCAGCACCCACTGGCGCATCGGCCGCCTCTCGACCGGGTGACCGCCGCGCTCGCTTCTGCCGTCTATGACCTCCGCGTCGGCGAGGACCGTGCCCAGCTTCGGGCACCACCACACCGGGATGTCGTCCATGTAGGCGAGCCCCTTCTCCCACATGCGGATGAAGGTCCACTGGGTCCACTTGAAGTACTTCGGCTCGCAGGTGGCCACCTCGCGCCGCCAGTCGTAGGAGAAGCCCATGGCGTTGATCTGGCGCTTGAAGACCGAGATGTTGCGCTCGGTGGTGATGCGGGGGTGGATGCCCGTCTCGAGAGCGTACTGCTCGGCGGGCAGGCCGAAGGCGTCCCAGCCCATGGGGTGCAGGACCTCCTTGCCCCGCATGCGCTCGAAGCGGGTCATGATGTCGGTGGCCGTGTAACCCTCGAGGTGGCCGACGTGCAGCCCCGCGCCCGACGGATAGGGGAACATGTCGAGCACGTACAGCGCCGGCTTCGAGCTCTCTCCGGTCGCGCGGAAGCTCTCGTTCTCTTCCCAGTAGCGCTGCCACTTGGGCTCGATCTCCGAGAAGGGATAGGGCATGGGGACCTCGATCGGGTTGTGGCGGGGCAGGCGTCTCGCGGGCGAGACGCCACTACCGCGGGGCGCTTCCCGAGGGTAGCGCCTTATCCGGGAGCGAAGGGGGCGATCGTCTAGCAGGTTCTCCTGCCCACGTGAATCGTTGCCCGACACGCGGCCCCCTGCTTTACTCAAGCTCCATCAAGGACCGCGAGCCCCATGGCCGTTGACATCATCTGCATAGCCCTTCTCCTCCTCTTCACCGCCTCCGGCTACCGGAACGGGGCCTTCCTCCAGGCCGTGCACCTCGGGCTCATCGTGGGGGCCTTCTTCCTCGCCCGCTGGGGAGCCATCTACCTCGGCGTGCCCGTCGCGGAGCTGCTCGACGTGGCCCCGCGCCACGGCCAGCCGGTGGCTCTGCTCGGGCTATGGTTCGCCTCCTACGTGCTGTTCCGCCTGCTCCTCGCCGGCCTCATCGACCGCTGGCGCAAGTCCCGCCTCGAGTCCGGCGGGCCCGACCGCATCACGGGTGGCATCCTGGGCCTGGCCAAGGGCCTCCTGCTCGTCTACGTCGTGCTCGCGACCTTGCTGCTGGCCAACAAAGCGGTCGCGCGCAAGGCGCCCTCCCTCTGGATCCACTACCAGGCCTCTCACGCCGGCGCCTTCGTCGCGCGTTACAACGTCTTCGACGAGGTTGAGGACGACGGGGTGCAGACCCTCGCGCGCCTCGTGCGCATCGCCAGCGACCCCGACCGAAAGCAGGCCTTGAAAGACAACCCGGAGGTGCGGGCGGCCATCGAGAGCCTCGCCCGCGCCCTGACCGGGCCGGAGAGAGCAGACGGCAAGCCGGACGCGCCGACGGACGGGGCCATCGAGAAGCTCAAGAAGCTCCTCGAGGACCCGGACCTGCTCAGGGCCCTCGACGCCGTGGAGGCCGCCCGCCCCCAGCCGACGCGCCCGCCGGCCGCTCCCCAGGCTCCACCACCCGCCGCCCCCGCTCCCACTCCACCCCCCGCCGCAGCACCACCACCAGCAGCAGCTCCAC
>CAZQPP010000628.1:0-4701 GCA_964594295.1 uncultured Myxococcales bacterium
GGGGTGCTCGACGAAGAGCACCAGACCCGGCCAGTGGCGCTCGAGGCTCTCGAGCACCTTGCGCCGAACGGGGTGCAGGGCGTCGTCTTTCAGCTCGTCGCCCCACTCGTATTTCATCTTCTCGACGGCCTTCTCCAGCCGCCGCTGCGCGCGGCCGAAAGGCTTCCCCGCGCCTTTCAGCTCAAGCCGTTGGTGGTTGAGGTGGTACAACTTCGCGATGCGCTCGACCCAAGCGTGGCCCCAGGCCTGATGTCCTGGCCAGGACTTTGCGACCTTGAGGAAGTCGCGGCGCACGTGGGCCCAACACCAGGCCAGTTGGATCTGACAGCCCTCGTCGTTGGCCATGCTCACGTAGGCGACGTAGCGGTCGACGTTCAGAATCCCCTGCGCATCAGGCCCGAAGTGGGCTCTGGGCACCCGAGCAGCTCGCGACGGGTCGACCCGGTACACCACCGTGCTCTCGGAGCGAAAGACCCACAGGTACCACCGCCTTGAGCCTCGAGCTCCGCAGTGCACCAGCCACCGCGTTTCGTCCGCGTGCCAGCGGCTCCCCGATGCGTTGAGCGCCAGGAGCTCGTCGTAGAGCGGCTCCAGCAACGGCAGCATACGTTTGAGCCCGTCGGTGACGGTACCCTGGGACACGTCGAGACCGACCGTCAACCGGAGATCCTCGAGCAGGCGGTGCGTCGGGCGCTGGAAGAGGAACTTGTCCACGAGGACCATGACCCAGAACGAGATCGCGTAGGCTCCCTTCTCGAACAACTTGGGCGCCGGCGGCGCCACGACGATCTTCGGCGTCTCCTCGCACTCGCACGTAGACCTGTAGCGCCTCCTCCTGATCATCCGACGATGCGCCCGCACCTCCACCTCGATCACCTCGGAGTCCTCCGTCCCCGAGATCTGCTCGAAGGGCTTGCCACACTTCCCGCACCGGCATTCGTCAGGGCCGAGATCTCGGTCCTCCGGTATCGCAGGAAGACCACCGTGGCGCCGTCGTCCGTGGCCCGGCGCACCCGGCTGTTGGCCACGATTGCGCTCGCCACCCTTTGTCTTCGTGCTGCCCGTCTCGTCCTTCCCCTTCGACCCCCGTTCTGAGCTCCTACCGTAAAGCCTCTGCTTCAGATCCCGCACCTCGGCCACGAGCTCAGCCAACCGCTCGTCGAGTCGCTTCTCTCGCTCCAACGCATCGCGGTGCAACCGCTTCCAGTAGCCAACCTCGGTGCGTAGACCGATGACCTCACGCTCCAGGGGCGTGGGCTCTCTTCCCCCGATCGACAGCCGAATCCGCTCGAGCCCAGCCGCCCCCACTTCCGGCCCTGCCGACATGCTGGGCACCAGGTGTATGTTCGCAGTCGCGTCCACGCGACCATCTCTGCCACAAGTCCGAGCTTGTGTCCAGACCAGAGCCACCTCCATGGTCGGCCTCAGTCCTCCCAGCCGCCTCCTCTTGCCTCAGCTCAATCCCGACAGCGGCCGCAAGCACGCTACGTGTCCACCGAATGCTTACTTAGTTCATGGTGTTCTCTTTGTGTTATCAACAAGTTACGTGACAAATGAAGCATATGAAGCTTCTGGCCTCCTGCACATGTACGCACGCACACGCGTTAAGGGGTTTTTCGCTATAGGGTATGGACCGAAGCGTAATGCTTCATTTGCCTTCATATCCTTGAAATCACTAGGCAAACAGCATGACGCTTCTCCAAAGAAGCTTCACGAAGCGTCATATGAGGCCGGCTTTTTGGCTTCGGCCTCAGGCGCACGCGCGGGAAACAAGACGCACGCGTGCGCCTGCGCGCAGGTGAGCGCGTGTGCGCGCGCACGCGATGTTGGCCCTCACTCGCCCACCTGCTTCTTCACGCGAAGGGGGAACGTCCTCCCGCGCTCGCGGTGGACCTTCTCGTAGCCAAGCGTCCGCAGGTGCTGGCTGAACTTCCGCTCCGTCAGGGCCGTCAGGCCGTTGGCGGCGCACCAGTTCCGGTAGGACACGTGGAGGGCTCTCGTGGTGGTCCAGGCACCGGGGTCGTCGGGGACGGGCTCGAGCACCTCCTGCACGAAGCTCAGGACGTGGTCATCGTCCTGCCGCCACTCGTTGACGGCCGTCTCTGACGACTTCGGGATGGTGTACTGGCCGGAGGCGAGCAACCGCACGGCCCCCTGCAGCGCCCAGTAGGCGACCGCGGGAAGCTCGTTGTTGACGACCTCCTCCGCGACATCCCAGCGCCTCTTCTCGGCCGGGATCTCCCGCGGGTAGCGGATGACGATGATCCGCTGCCAGAAGGCCCTCGTGGAGTCGCGGACGCTGGGGAGGCTGTTAGCGGCCACCCAGTGGGTGGCGGTCGGCCGGTAGGTGTAGGGGCTCTCGCGGATGGTCCGGGCCGGGATGGGGTCGCCGCTGACGATGGCCTTCCAGGTACTGGCGTGGGTCAGATCCTTCTCCGGAAACTCCGCGCAGATGTTCGCCCGGCTGCCGGCGAGCATGGAGCGGTTGTACTCCCCGGACAGGTCTTGAGGCGCGAGGGAGGTCACGACCGAGGGCTCGAAGAGGGACTCGAGGACCCGCAGCGTGCGGCTCTTCCCGTCGCGGCCCTGGCCGTGCAGCAGGAACCACTTCTCGTAGCGGGTGCCGATGCCGCAGAGCGTGGCACCGAAGCCCTCCTGCAGGCAGGCGATCTTCTGCTCCTTGTCCTCGTCCTCCTCGAACCAGTCGTCCATCAGCCGCAGGAAGCGCTCAGGGGGTCCGCCCTCCGCGTAGGCGAAGGGGAGGCAGGCCCTGCAGCGCTGGTCCGGGTCGGGCGTCTCCACGGCTAGGCCCTGCGCCGAGGCCCGCACGAAGGCGTTCGTGAAGGCCACGCCCGCCGGGGCCTGGGCGAAGAAGTCCGGGGCGTCGCGCTCCGTGAGAGCGATTTTGTAGGCTCCTGTGGCCATGGGGGCTTGCACCATGAGCTTTCGCGTGGCGTAGCTGCCGTCCTTACGCTGGTTCCCCAGCACGGGTTCGCCCGAGCGCTTGGTAACGTGGCCCATGAACTCCTCGCGGCGGATCTGGCTCCACACCGCGCCGACGCGCCCGTAGGTCCAGAGGTTGCCCTCGTCGGCGACTATCGACACCCCATCACCTTCGATATCCCGCAGGGCGAGCCGGGAGAGTTCTGTCTGGTCACCGACCTGGAGAATGGCCATGCCCATGGCCACGGGCGCGGTCTGCGGCGGGGCTGCCGGCGGCGCACCGGCGTTGAGAACCTGGGCCGCGCCGGCTCCTTCCTGCTTCGCGAGCAGGGCCTCCGCGGCGGCGAGCATGTCGAAGCCGGTCTGCGGCTTCACGTGCTGCGGTGCCGGGTCGTACTTGCAGGCGCTGCGGACGCTGGCGGCGACCTCGCTGTCCTCCAGCGGCGGCTTGCAGCGCTGGTCGTTCATCACCTCGATGGCGGCGAGAATCTCGTCCTCCGTCATCCCCTGGCGGCGCATGGCGCAGGCGGCGCGGAAGAGCGTCTCGTTTCGGCCGGCCCCAGTGGCGTCCCCTCCCTCGTGCACCTCCGCGGGAAGCTCCCGGCGGGCGCGGGCTGGCCGCACGTAGTCCGCGGGCACCTGCCAGCCGAAGGGCTCGATGGTGTCGAGCCGGGTGGGCAGGCGCAGGGGCTTCCCCAGGCGCACGGCGAAGGGCAGTCGGAAGGAGTGCGACCACTGCTCGAGGTTGCGATCGACCGCGACCCCGTGCTTCTCCAGGCGGTCGAAGAAGGACGCGGCCAGGTCGCGGTAGTCTTCCGGCCGGCGGGGCTGCTCGAGCGCCCAGACCAGGCGGATGCCGTTTGGCGTGTCGTAGGTCGCGGCCTGGCCGTACTCCGGGAGCGAGGCCGTGGCGGTCCACTGCTCCTGCTTCCAGGCGGCGGTCTGGCCGGCCTTGCGGACCTCGAGGGGGCTGTCCACATCGGCGACGAGGACCGTGCACCAGGGTTCGTAGCCGGCGGCGCGCGCGGCCTCGAGGCCGTCCTTCAGCAGCCGGGTGCCCCAGGACACCCACTGGCCCTCGTGCACGAACGCGTACATGAACGCCTGCGCGTCACTCTGGTACTTGGTCGCCAGAGCGGCGTAGAGGGTCGTCTGTGGGCACCAGATCGGGGTGCCGTTGTAGCTGGGAGGGCCGGTGCCGAGGTCCCAGCGGGGGCAGTTGGTCAGGCTCGCGGCTTTGCCGTCCCAGGCCTTGGCGTAGAGGTTGGGCACAACGATGACAGGGGGTCCGGCGGTTCCCATGGAACTACTTCAAGCCCACGGGAGATCCATTCGCGCAGCCGGCGCCCACTCCGGCGACAGTGCGTTCGTGGCTGCGGAAGAGGAACGCCTTCTCCTCGGCGGCGGGTGAATACTTCGTGGGGTGGAACGTCAGGGTGGGATGTGCGTCGGCAAAGTCCATGGGTGCCTCTTGTTCGTTTAGTGGCCTCGGGGCCGCATCCCAGGATGCCAACGTGCACAGGTGGGTTCCTACGAACACCCATCCCCACTCCAGTTCGTAGGACGCACTAGCCCGGAGGTAGTACATGGCCGCGAAACGCCAGAGCGAATGGAAACCAAGCCAGGCCAACGGGACAGGTCGGTCAGGGCGCCCCAAGCTCCTGACAGCAGACCAATGCAAGAAAAAGTTCATCGACGAAACCGGCATCAGACCTGCGTGGGACATCGACTGGCGGGACCTCGTCGGCCTGAAACCTC
>CAZQPP010000629.1:0-4668 GCA_964594295.1 uncultured Myxococcales bacterium
GTGAGGGGAGGACGGCGAGCGGACACCACGACAACCTCCGCGACCACGTGTCGGACGAGCGCAAGCTGGTCTGCTACGACTGCGGCCTCGAGTGCGATCTCGACGCGATGCGCGGACAGCGGGCGGACTCCCTGAGGCAGCTCGACGCCATCGAGCCGGCTCCGCCGCCACCGGCTCCCGCCGAGCCGCCGCCCGGCAAGCCGGGCCGCCGGCGCCCGCGCAACGCGCCGCCGGAGCGGGCTCCCCAGGGACCGACCGCGCGGCTGCGCCTGCGCTACGAGCGCCTGGCCCCGGCCCACCTCGTCGGCCACCTCGACACGGCGAGGCGGATCCCGCGCATCCTGCGCCGCGCCGGCATCAGGCCCGCGTACTCGCAGGGCTTCCGGCCGCACCCGGCCCTCACCCTCGGCCCGCCGTTGCCGGTGGGCGTCGAGAGCAGAGCCGAGGTCCTGGACGCCGGCGTGCTCGAGAGCGGCCTCGGCCCAATCTCGAAGATCCCCGAGCGCCTGAACGCGAGCAGCCCGCCCGGCATCCGCTTCCTCTCGGCAGAGCGCCTCGATGACGGGGCCCGCACGGTCAGCAGGGCCGCGCTCGCCATGGAGACCCTCGTCTTCGTGGAGCAGCCGCTGGACGCGGAGCTCTCGCTCGTCGGGTTGGAGGAGCGGCTGTGCGGCGCGGTGCAGGCCTTCACGAGCGCCGACACCTACGAGGTCGAGGTGCTGCGCAAGAAGGGCGCCGCCGTGCGTGACGCGCGCGCGGAGGTGCTGGAGATCGCCCTCGACGAGCGCGAGCGAGAGCAGCACCGCTGGGCCCCACCTGCCCGGCACGTCGCGGCGGTGCGCGTGCTGCAGCGCCTCAAGCCGAACCCGAGCGTGAGACCCGACGAGATCGTTAGGGCGCTGCTGGGTGAGGATGCCGCTTCGGTGGAGACGCGCTGCCTACGCACGCGGATAGAGCTGAAGGCCTGAGGCCGCGGGGATCAGCCGCCGTATCCCCAGAGCGCGAAGACCGGCACGTCGAGGCGGTCGCGCCCCTTGAGGAACTCGAGCTCGACCACGAAGGCGATCTCAGAGATCTCGGCGCCGGCTTTGCGGGCGAGGGCTACGGTCGCCTCGGCGGTGCCGCCGGTGGCGAGGAGGTCGTCGACGACGAGGACCTTGTCATCCTTGGTGACGGCGTCGACGTGCATCTCGACGGTGTCGGTGCCGTACTCGAGGTCGTAGGTGTGCTGGTAGGTCTCGTAGGGCAGCTTCCCTTTCTTCCTGATGAGGGAGAAGCCGAGGCCCATCTTGTAGGCGAGGGGGGCGCCGAAGATGAAGCCGCGGGACTCGATGCCTAAGATCTTGGTGATGCCGCTGCCCGCGTAGCGTTCGGCGAGCTGGTCCACCACGAAGCGGAGGCCCTTGGGGTCCTGGAGCAGGGGGGTGATGTCCTTGAAGACGATGCCCGGCTTCGGGAAGTCCGGGATGTCGCGGATCAGCGCTCGGATGCTCTCGGTGGTCATGGCGTGGGGGTCTCGGTGGGCGGTTCGTTGTTGGGGCGCAAGGGGGCGGACCAGGGGGCGGCCATGCGGTCCAGGCTGTTGAGGTCGGTGAGCTGGAGGCGGATGGGGGTGACCGACACCCGACCCGCGGCGATGGCGTTGCAGTCGCTGCCCGGGATGTCGGCCGTCCTCACGTTTGCTCCGCCTATCCAGACGTAGCGCCGCCCTCTGGGGTCCTTCCTCTCGACGACCTCCTGGCTGTAGAAGCGCATCCCGAGGCGCGTGACCTCGATGCCCTCGAGGCCGGGGTCGTCGGGGTGGGGGATGTTGACGTTTAGCATCGTGCCCTGGGCGGGCGGGTTCTCGATGAAGCGCGCGAGCACGTCGTCGACCACGTGCTCGATTCGTCTCACGGGGTAGTCGGGCGCGCCGATGAAGGAGACCGCCATGGAGCGCAGGCCCTGGAGCGAGCCTTCGAGGGCGCCGGCGACCGTGCCCGAGTAGACCACGTCGTGGCCGAGGTTCGGGCCGTGGTTGACTCCCGAGAGCACCACGTCCGGGCGCTCCTCGAGCACGTGGTTGAGGGCCAGCCACACGCAGTCGGCGGGCGTGCCGTCCACGATGAAGCGCCTCTCCCCCACGGACTGCACGCGCAGCGGCGTGTGCAAGGTGATGGCGTGGCTGACCGCGCTCCGCTCGCGATCGGGCACGACCGTGGTCACTTCTCCGAATCGCCCTGCGGTGCGCTCGAGCACCTCCAGACCCGGCGCGAAGATGCCGTCGTCGTTCGTGATGAGGATTTTCACGGGGTGCTGTTAAGCATGAAGACAAGGACCAAGTCGAGTCACCGACCGAGCTAAGCCGCGCTTCGGCCTGCGCGACGGCCGTGACTTCACGTACACCTGGCGGCCGAAGCGTCTGCTTCAGCGAGGTCATCTTGTGCGGCGCTGGCGCCGCACAAGGGCGTGTTATTTGACCGGGTGCCGTGGCAATCCCTATCCTTGTTCGTCTTCATCCCTGGTCAGATCCCATGCAGTGCCCAAGCTGCGACCATGAAATAGCTGATGGTTCGCAGTTCTGTGGTTTTTGCGGTGCGCGCCTGCAGGAGCGGAACGAGACCTCTCCGCAGCTCTCGGCGGACTTCGACGAGTCCATCGACACCGAGGAGAGGCAGGAGTCGAGCTACGTCGGCCAGATAATCGACCGGCGCTACCAGGTGCTCTCCATGATCGCGCGCGGCGGCATGGGCACGGTCTACAAGGTCGTGCACATCCACATGCGCAAGGTCCTGGCCATGAAGCTCCTGCACGAGCACATCCTGGCCAGGCGCAAGCTCGTGCAGCGCTTCACCCGTGAGGCGCGCGCCATCTCCAGGCTCAGCAACCCCCACACCGTGAGGGTCTACGACTTCGGGCAGTGGCGCGAGGTCTTCTACCTCGCGATGGAGTACCTCGACGGCGAGGACCTCTACGGCGTGCTGGCCCGGGAAGGCCCGCTCGGCGTGCTGCGCACCGTCTCCATCCTCGACCAGATCTGCTCGAGCCTCGAGGAGGCCCACGACTCCGGCATCATCCACCGCGACCTCAAGACCGAGAACATCATGGTCTTGAAGGACGTCGACGGCCACGACTTCGTGAAGGTCTTGGACTTCGGCCTCGCCAAGGTCATGGACGCCGAGGAGCGCATCACCGCCCAGAGCCAGCCGGACCTCTTCGGCACGCCCTACTACATGGCGCCCGAGCAGATCCGCGGGCTCACGGCCGACACCCGCGTCGACATCTACGCCCTCGGCTGTCTCGCCTTCCGCATGCTCGCGGGGACCTTCCCCTACGCCGCCGCGAGCGCCTTCGAGACCCTGCGCTCCCACCTCAACGACCCCATCCCCTCGGTCCGGGCCCGCGCGCCCGAGCTCGGCGTGCCTCTCTGGCTCGACCAGGTGGTCCAGGCCTGCCTCGCCAAGCACCCCGACGGCCGCTACGGCAGCGTCGCCGAGCTGCGGGACGGCCTGCGCAAGGGCGTCGAGAGCAGCGTCATGGGGAGCGTGCCCGAGGTGAGCCGCGGGCGCCGGCGCCGGCCGACCATCCCCTCGGTCCTCCCTGCCGCCGACGGTGGAGCCTCGAAGCCGCCGGGCGAGATCAGCACCGACCGCTACGCGGATCATCGCCCCTACGATCCGCACCAGACCATGATGGAGCTGCGGGCCTTCAAGTCCTCGCACCGGCGCCGGAAGATCTTCGCCGCCGTGGCCCTCGCGGCCTCCATCGCCATCGGCGGGTTCATGGCGTGGGAGCGCTACGCCCCCGAGCACAGGTCGCGGGGGAACGAGGGCGAGCCCAACGACACGATCACCCAGGCCAACCCCATCGCCGTGGGCTGGGGGGTGAGGGGGCACATCGGCAAGCGCCTCACCAGGACCCAGTCCGACGTGGACTACTACAAGGTGAAGCTCCCCGACCCGAACCCCCGCCTGCTCGACGTGCGCCTCGACGGCATCCCCAACATGAACCTGGCCCTCGAGGTGAGGGATCCGGACGACAAGCTCCTCGCCCGCATCGACCGTGAGGGTGTGGGCGAGGGCGAGCGCATCACCCACCTGCCCGTGGCGGCGCACTACGTCGTGGCCTCCATCCGTGAGGTGCCCAGGACGCCGGGCGCTCTGCCCACCGAGAACCACACCGACCCCTACCGCATCTGGACGCGCCTCTCGGACGCCACCCCCTCCGACGGGGTCGAGATGGAGCCGAACGACGACGCCGAGGAGCCGCAGCCCCTCGGCCTCGAGCGCGTGCTGACCGGGGTCATCGACACGCCGGCCGACGTCGACCACTACCACCTGCTCCTCACCGAGCGGCCGCCGACCGTGCTGGCGCTGACGGTGCAGTCCGTTCGCGGCGTGCCCCTGAGGGTGCGCCTCCTGAACGACCAGGGGCGGGCCCACTTCCAGCACACCTTCGGTCCCCACGGTCGAGAGCAGACCGTGCGCGTGGCGCGAGCCTGGCCGTATACGCCGCGCCTGCTCGTCAGCGTCTCGACCGGCAGCGGCCTGCGCGCCTCGGGGGAGTACTCGCTGACGGTCAGGGCCAGCGGGCTCGGCTTCCTCAGGGAGCAGGAGCCCAACAACGGCCTCTCCCGCGCCCCGCCGCTGGTCTTCCATTCAGTCCTGCGAGGCTCGGTCGATCGTGACG
>CAZQPP010000630.1:0-4661 GCA_964594295.1 uncultured Myxococcales bacterium
GTTTCGCAGGCGAAACGCCCCTACGCGGGGAGTTTCGTCCCGAAACTCCTTGTTTGGGTCTGGGGGTAGGGGCCGTCGGTGGCCGCCCTCACGAAGAGCAGGACCCGTGCCGGCGCGCGCAAAGAGGTGAATCCAGCATTTCCAGGCAGTTATGCCGCCAACACGGATCGGGAGCAGACCGTACGGGGGTGTACGCGTACGGTGGGTGTACGGTCGCCGGCGGCTCACGGGCAGCGCGCCTGGTTTGACGCGCTCACAGCTCTGCTGCTTTCGTGCGCCCATGCTTGAGCAGGGCTTCGCCGGGGGTGTCTTCTCCGAGTCTCTCGAGGGCGGGCGCGCCGGCGCGCGCGTCGAGCTGAGCGCCCAGTGCGTGCGCGCCACGACCACCGCTGGCGGCGAGGTCTTCGAGATCCCCTACAGCGCCTGCAAGCTCGAACGCGGCGGCGCGAGCGGCAAGATGGTCTTCTGCCGCGGCGAAGGCGGCGAGCTTTGCATCTTCAGCGAGGCCAAGGGCTTCGAGCAGGCGCTGCGCCGGTCCGGGCGGGCGTGGCTCGAGCCGGCCTTCGCGGAGATCTCCCGCCGGGCCTCGGCCCAGCGGCGCAGGGCGACGCTGGGCTCGGCCGTCGTGATCCTGCTCGTCGTGGCGATCGTGGTCGCGGCGCCGCCCCTGCTCCGGGCCGGGGCGCGCGCCGCCGTCGGCGCCCTGCCCTTCAGCGTGGACGTGGCTGTCGGCGGGGCCGTCTTCGACGACATGACGAGAGCTGCGCTCGACGATCCGAAGGTGGAGGCAGCGACAAAGGCGCTCATCGGGCGCCTCGCACCCCACGCCGCCATCGAGGGCGTGGACTTCCGGCTCCGCGTCGTCAGGGACAAGCGAGTGAACGCATTCGCGCTGCCGGGTGGCTTCATGGTCGTCTACACGGGCCTGCTCGAGCGGGCGGAGGCCCCCGAGCAGGTCCTGGGCGTGCTGGCCCACGAGATGGCCCACGTGACCGAGCGCCACGGCATGAAGCGCATCGCCGAGACCGCCGGCGTGCTCATCGCCGTGCAGATCCTGCTCGGCGACGCCACCGGGCTCGTGGAGCTGGCCGCCGAGGTGCTGACCGTGGCGGTCCTGAGCAGCTACAGCCGCGAAGCCGAAGCCGGCGCGGACGCCGAGGGGGCGCGTCTGCTCCACGCCGCCGGCGTCGACCCCATGGAGCTGGCCTCCTTCTTCGACCTGCTCGCCCGCGCGGAGGAGGAGGGGCCTGGGGCGGACCTGCAGGTGGGCTGGCTCTCCAGCCACCCCGAGCACGAGGAGCGCATCGCCGCAATAGCGGCCCTCGCGAAGGAGCTGGGGCCCGTCGAGGCGCGGCCCGTGGAGATCGACTGGCCAGCCCTCCGGCAGGCGCTTGCCAAGCCCTCGCCGCCGGGGGAAAGTGCCCCTCTGGAGGACGACGATGCAGGTCGAGATCGCAGGTAAGCCAACCTTTGCCCACCTCCGCATCCGGATGGAGCCGGGAGACAGCGTCACCGCCGAGTCCGACGCCATGGCGAGCATGTCCTCGAGCATCAAGATGGCCGCGACCATCATCGGCGGCTTCCTGCTCGGGCTGATCCGGAAGCTCTTCGGCGGCGAGAGCCTCTTCGCCAACGTGTTCTCGGTGCCCGAGGGAGGCGAAGGTGGCGAGCTCGTCCTGACCCAGGCGGTCCCCGGGGACATCGTGCAGGTCGACCTCCAGGACACGACCCTCTACCTCCAGCCCGGCGCCTTCATCGCCTGCGGCCCCGGCGTGAAGCTCGGCCTCGGCTGGGCGGGCTTCGCGAGCTTCATCGCCCGCGAGGGGCTGTTCCGCCTCAAGGTGAGCGGCACCGGGCCGGTGTGGCTGGGGGCCTACGGGGGCATCTTCACGCGCGAGGTGAGCAGTGAGGTCGTCGTCGACACCAGCCACCTCGTGGCCTACGAGCCCACCGTCGGCCTCCGCATGGGCCTGGCCGGAGGCATCTTCTCGAGCTTCTTCAGCGGGGAGGGCCTCGTCAGCCGGGTCTCCGGCCGGGGACGGGTCTACCTGCAGAGCCGCTCGCTCAGCGGCCTGGCCTCCTGGACCAACACCTTTTTGTACTGAGCCGCAGAAGAGTCGCTGGAGAGCAGCGCACAGAGGGGCAAGGCAATATGCAAGTCGAGATAACAGCACGGCCCGCCGCCAGCGTAGCGCGCGTCCGCCTCGACCCCGGCGAGACCCTGACCGCCGAGGTCGGCGCGATGATCGCCATGTCGCCGCGGATCGAGGTGCAGACAACCAGCCGCGCCAGGGGAGGCGGCGGCGGCATCATGAAGGGCCTCAAGCGCATCTTCTCGGGGGAGAGCTTCTTCCTGAACCACTTCACCGCGCAGGAGCCGGGTCAGGAGATCATCGTCGGCCCCTCCCTCGCCGGCGACATCGTGCACCACACCATGAGGGGCGGCACCCTCATCGTGCAGGGATCGAGCTGGCTGGCCTCGGCCGCCGGCATTCACATCGACACCTCCTGGCAGGGCTTCGGCAAGGCCCTGTTCAGCGGGGAGTGGATGTTCTGGGTCAAGTGCAGCGGCCAGGGAGACCTGCTGCTCAACAGCTTCGGCCAGATCTACGAGGTCGACGTCGACGGCAGCTACGTGGTCGACACCGGCCACATCGTCGCCTTCGAGGACTCCCTGAGCTTCCGCATCGGCAAGGCCGGCGAGAGCTGGATCGGCAGCTTCTTGGGCGGCGAGGGCCTCGTCTGCCACTTCAGCGGCAAGGGGCGCCTCTTCTGCCAGAGCCACAACCCTCCGAGCTTCGGCAGATACCTCGGCCCCCTGCTCAAGCCGAGAAAAGGCGCTTAGCTTGCGAAGCGCCCCGCGTAGAGGCGTTTCGCCCCGAAACGCCTGCCCCGCAAACGATAGGTGAGGCCATGAGCGAGCCATTGCACTTCCAGATCACCGAGCGCCCCGACTTCGCCCTCCTCGCCGTTCGCCTCGAGCAGGGCGAGCAGGTCTTCGCCGAGCCGAGCGCCATGGTCACCATGGACCCGAGCGTCCACCTCAAGGCCGGCTTCAAAGGCGGCTTCGGAAAGACCATCGGCCGCGCCCTGGGCGGCGAGAGCCTCATCATCAACACCTACACCGCCAAAG
This sequence comes from uncultured Myxococcales bacterium, assembly GCA_964594295.1. Classification (GTDB taxonomy): domain Bacteria; phylum Myxococcota_A; class UBA9042; order UBA3505; family UBA3505; genus CAZQPP01. Next base: position 3,134 of record CAZQPP010000630.1, read on the forward strand.
ACGGCCCCGGTGAGGTCACCTTCGCCCCGGGCACCATCGGCGACACCCTGCACTACCGCCTCTCCGGCAACACCCTCTACCTCCAGCGCGGCGCCTTCGTCGCCCACGGAGCCGGCGTCGACGTCAGCGGGAGCTGGCAGGGCGCGCGCGGCTTCTTCAGCGGCGAGGGCCTCGTCCTCCTCAAGGCCACGGGCGAAGGAGACATCTTCTTCAACACCTACGGCGCCTGCCTCGAGATAGACGTCGCCGGCGAGTACTTCGTGGACAGCGGCTACATCGTCGCCTTCGAGGACACCCTCTCCTACAACGTGACCGTGCTCCCCGGCCTGAGCACCGGCCAGAAGGTCAAGAGCTTCTTCTTCGGCGGCGAGGGCCTCGTCTGCCGCTTCAGCGGCCAGGGCCGCGTCTGGGTCCAGACCCGAGCGGTGAACCCCTTCTTGAACTGGGTGAATCCCTTCCGGCGGGTGGAGAAGTCGAAGGACTGAGGGCCGCGCCGTGGGGCTCACTCCTCCCCGCCGGCCTCCCTGGCGAGGCGCGCGCCGAGGCGGCCGAGCAGGTCCTTGAAGGCCTGCTCCTGGGCGTTCTCGGCGTCCTTGGCGCCGCAGATGTTGGCGAGGTAGCCGTTCTCGCCGAAGGACTCGACCAGCTCGATGTAGCGAGCTCCGTAGTCGGCAACTCCGCCATCTGAGGAGCAGAAATAGGTGCTGGCCGCATATGGAGTCGGAAAGCTCTTGCTGCGGTTGAAGGCGTCGATTTCCTTCTGGCGGGCCTCCTCGTCCTCCTGCCGGGAGTCCCCGACGATCGCGGCGACGATGAGGCGGGAAGGCTCCTCCTTCACGGCCTTGATGCCGGCTGTGATCGTCGCGACGGGCTCCAACGGCCCGCCCGTGGTCTTGTCACCCATGGTGGCGCAGACGCCGTACTTGTCTCGGCCGAGGCAGTTGTCACGAAGGTGCTGCACGTCGGCCCAGGTGGTTCCATCACTCTCGACCAGGCACTCCCTGTCGACGGTGCAGTCGTCCTCGTCGCTGACGAAGACCAGCACCAGCCAGGCGTCGTCGCGCAGGAAGCGTTTCGACTGGGCGGCGTTGGGCCCGCCGGGGTCGAGGGCAAGCCACGCCGCGCCGAGGCCCTGCTCGAGATTCGCGGCGAAGGACATCTCTACTCCCGGTGTGAGCTGGCAGATCAGCGGAGCCAGATGTGTGGTCTGGGAGCCGTACTCGAAGATGGGAGGCACCATTCCGCACACCGGAGGCGAGACCATGCAGCCGGGGTCCGTGATGTTGGCGTCGTACTCCTGGCACCCGAAGCCCGAGCCGAAGGCCGTCCGGCACGACTCGTCCGTGTCGCAGACGAGCATGCAGCGGCTGTTGATGCTCTGGTTCTCGTTGACCATGTAGCTGGCGTTCTTGTTCTTCCAGGTGCACGTCCAGCGGCTGCCGCCCGGGGGTTCCGGCAGCGCGGGTGAATCCTCGGTGGGGCGCACGCAGTCATCGTCCTTCAGGCACTTCTTGACCACCGCGCGACG
>CAZQPP010000631.1:0-4651 GCA_964594295.1 uncultured Myxococcales bacterium
GAGCTCACGGAGCAGCCTATTCCGCCGCTTTGCCGGACGCGCCGCCGGGCGCGGCGGGTGGCGCGGCGGGAGGCGGCGCCGCGGCGGGCGACTTGCCTGTCTCGGCCGGTGGCGTCTCTGTCGGCGCCGGCGCGGCGGCCGCATCGGGGGCGGCGGCGGCCGGTGCGTCGCCCGAGGGCGGCGCCTCGGCCGGTGCGGGCGGCGCGGCCCCTCTCGCGCCGGTGTCGGGCTGCTTCGAGGGTGCGGGCGTCTTGGGTCCCTTCGCCCCCTTCTTGTCGCCCTTCTTCTTCTTGTCCACCTTCGAGCCGGCCTTCTTCGCGTCGCGCCCCACGTACTGCGCCAACCGGTAGGCGAGGCCTCCCTCGACGGGGGTGTAGGTCAGATCGCGCGCCGCTCTCGGGGGAGCCAGCGCCTCGAAGCTGAGGTAGCCGCCCTCGGTCAGCTCCTGCAGGTTGCGCGGGTAGAGGTTCTCGTTGACGAAGTAGGCGAAGAGCGCGCCCTGGATCTCGTGGAACGCGCCCGACTGCGCCTCGGTGAAGTAGCTCTGCTCCGTGGGGCGCGGCGGGAAAGCCTCTCGATGCTGCAGCCAGGTCACCGACTGCAGCCCGACCAGGGCGAGCATCCCGACCGCGGCGACGCCGCCGGCGAAGCCGAAGAAGGCCCTGGCGGTGCGGCGCGTGCCACTCCCGAGGAGGTCCGAGCCGCGCTTCTTCTCCGCCGGCCGGATAGCGCCGAGGCCCGAGAGCTTGTGAAGGATCACGGCGGTCTGCTCGGGGGTCAGGCCGGTGATCACCGGGATGTTGCGGAACTGCACCCTCCCGTTGCAGAAGAAGAAGACCCTCTTCTCGGTGGGCGTCAGCACCGAGGGCGCGGCGTTGCCGCCCTGGATCTCGGTGCCCGACTTGCCGAGCACGACGGCGATGGCCTCCGGCACCTTCTCGAAGCGCGCGTCGGGCGCCGGAAGAGGGACGCTCAGGTTGCGCATCGCCCCGGTGCGGCGGGCGATCTCCTTGAGCGCGTAGGGCACCGGGATCTCGATGTCCCAGGGCTGGCTGGCGCTCTTCTCGTTGCTGCGCGGGTGCAGCTCGGCCCTGAACCCGGTCTGCACGGCGAGGTCCACGAGCAGCGCCATGCTCAGGCGCTCCCGATAGCGCTTGATGACCGACGCCGTCACCCAACCCCGCTCGACCAGGACGGCCTCGGGCTCTCTCCCCTTTCGCACGGCGGTGCGCGCGGCCTTCTCCAAGAGATCGGGGGCGACCAGGTGGAGCTCGCGCAGGATCTCGCCGAGCGGCCAGGCGCCGCCTGCGCGCGGCTCCACGCGCGCGATACGCCCGCTGACGAAGTCGACGTCGGCGGCGAAGCCTTCGCCGGTCACCTGCAGGGTGCCCGTGCGGTGATTCGCCGCCAGCATGCGGATGATGCCCGGAAAGTCGGTTGCCGGATCGCTCAACCGAGGAGCTCCCGCCGCGCCTGGAACGCGTCCGCAATCCCGAAGAGGTAGAGCAGGGGCAGCAACGCGCCGGGCGCGACGTAGCTGACCGAGTCAGAGAGACCGAAGCGCGGCGACCAAGCCGGTATGTAGCCCGCCGGCCCGAGGAACAGGGCCAGGATGGTCACGAGCAGGAAGAGCCACACCAGCCCTCGCAGCGGCCTCTTCCCGAGCAGGTGTCCGAGCCCCGGAACGACGAGCCCCAGCATGAGAGCGAATCGGGACCGGCGCACGGTGTTGCGTTCCAGCTTCGTCTGACGCAGCCAGACCTCCTTCGGGTCCTTCTGGGAGATCTGGAGGTGCTCCATCAGGCACTCCGGACACATGGAGATGGCAGTGCCGGTCTCACCGCACTCCTTGCAGAAGGCAGTCCGGCAGCGGTTGCACCGGCGCGCCACGATGCCGCGCGTGGCTATGAAGCCGAGCGCGAAGAGCACGAGGAGCAGGGACAAGGCCAGAAAGGCGAACCTGTCCGAACCCATTCGGCCGAGGGCGTACTCGTGGAAAGGCAGCCACCCCATGGGGTGACGCTCGGCGCGCAGGGTGGAGGTCAGCTCGTGCAGAGAGGAGGAGCTCAGGCGCCCCCAGGCGACGCTGCCGGTCACCTCGACGTCGCTCCGGCAGGCCGAGAAGGGCTCCAGGGTCGTCATGCGCTTGCGCGTGTTCGGCACGAAGCCGTCCGAGGAGCGCGCCTTGACATAGTGCTGCTTCGCCTTGGCCTCGTCTCCAGCGGCCATGAGCATCATGGCCAGGTTCAGGTGCGCCGGCCGGTTGCCCGGATCGACGCTCAGGGCGCGGCGGTAGTGCTCCACCGCCTTGCTCGCGATGGGGAGGGTCGTGTCGTCGAGGACCGTGCGGGGGCAGTAGACGGCGAGGCTCATGGCCTGCGCGTTGCCGAGGGCGACGTCGACCGCCGGGTCTCTGAAACCCAAGGAGAAGGCGGTCTCGAGGTGGGCGCGCCCCTTCTTGAGCTGTCCCTGCCTCACGTGGTGCACGCCCTGGGCATAGGCGACGGCGCCGGCGTAGCTCCGGTCGCGGTGGATCGGGTCCGCGAGATCGTTCGCGTAGGGGTCGCAGAGCCCCTCTTCGCAGGCGACAACGCTGGATATGGACGACTCCCGGTAGGTCGCGTCCAGCCAGATCGCCCGCGCCAGCAGGGGCAGAGTCGCAACCAGGGCGAGGGCGAGGAGCAGGGCGCGCCGCGTGCCCGTGTTGTAGAAGGCCCCGCAGAATGCCGTCACGAGCAGCATGGGCAGAAGGAAGCCCACCTCCATGTACACGGCGGTCACGATCACGGTGAGCAGGAGGACCAGGGACATGGGGTATGGAATGGCGTAGACCGTGAAGTGCGACAGCCTGTGGTGCAGCAGGGGCAGGTATCGGAGCAGGGCGATGCACATCACGATGAAGACGGAGATCAGGATGCCGATGGCCGCCGCGCTCGAGAGCACCGCGACGAGGCGGAGCCTCGTCCCGTAGCTGCCCAGGGAGGCGCGGATGAAGTCGACGGCCTCGATGGGCAGGCGCTTCAGGTTGCCCAGGTCGTGCTCCAAGATGGCGTTGATGCTCGCAGCGTGCACGGCAGGGTGCTCGGGAGCGAGGACCGCGCCCCTGTTGATGAAGGTGTAGGAGACGTTCGCCGCGGAGTCCGGGCCCAGCGTTCGGGCCATGGCCAGGTAGCCGAAGAGCTCCGACAGGGCCTGCCCGACCCCGACGCGGTCGAGGGAGTCGCGGAAGGCGTCTATCTGGCGGTAGGCGTCTCGGTACACATGGTTTGCGACCTTGTTCTCGATCAGGCCCCACTCGGCCCGGAGGTCTCGGTAGAAGCGGTCGAGACCGGGCAGGTCGTCGGCGCTTGCGGTCGCCGGAAGGGCCATGCACAGCAGAAGCGTCGCGATGGCTAGGAGCTTCAGCCTCCCCATCCCACGCCACGCCGAGGCTCGGGGCCGGTCATGGCAGGTACCCGACAAGTCGATGGTGTTGTGCGGCATTCACGCCTGACGCAGGGTTCGGCGCGAATATAACACCGGCTCCCAAGTAGCGCGATCCCGCCGCGTCGATCCCCCGGGCCCCGACCGAGAGCCACCGGGGCCGCGACGCTCGGTGGCGGACATGCTATGCGAAGTCGGTGCCTTGCGTCCCATGATTGGCTCCCCTCTACCAATGCAGGCAAACGCCTCCAGAGGCCCGGTGCGCTTGTCCGCAGGCCCGGTAGCCGCCTTCTACGCCGTTCTTGCCGGCCTCGGTGTGCTCTGGATGGTGCTCGCGGGGCCGGAGGGGCGCCCTGCCCTCCTCCCGTCGGGGCCCCGCCTCGGGACGTCATTGCTCGGGGGCGCTGCCCTGGCGGCCGTGGTCCTGCTCGGCACCCCGGCGCTGCTCCGCCTCAGCCCCCAGATGAGACGCCTCGCCGCTGACATCCGCGAGATCCTGGAAGGCTCGTCGCAGCGCGCCCTCCTCGTGATGGCCCTCGCCAGCGGCATCGGGGAGGAGGTGTTCTTTCGCGGGGGAATGCAGACCAGCCTGGGCCTGCTGGCCACGACATTGATCTTCGGCCTCCTCCACGGCCTCCCGGGCACCCGCTACGCGGCCTGGGGAGCCTTCGCCCTCGTGGTCGGCCTCGGCCTCGGCCTGCTGCGAGAGCTCGAGCAGGGCCTGTGGGGGCCGATCCTAGCCCACGTGTGCATCAACTTCGTCAACCTGCGACGCATCGTGCGCTCGGGGCCCGAGCCGGACCCGGCCCCTCTTGTGACGGACACCGAGCCGACCGACCACAACGCCGAAGAGCCTGTCGGCGAAGAGGCGAGCGGACCCGTGGAGCCGGGACGATGATCGCCCTGCTCGCCCTCAACCGCTTCGTGGTCGCATGGGTCGTGGTGGACCTCCGCTCCCTCGGCCTCGCGGTCCTGGGCTCGGCCTGCCTCGCGGCCGCCGCCCTCGCCATCACCTTGAGGCATCGCTCCTGGTATGAGGCCTGGGGAGCCTTCCTGGGCCTCACGATCGTGCTCTCCGTCGTCGCCGTGGTGGTCTGCAACCTCGCCCTGCCGACGCCGGTCTTCACCGTGCGGGGCGCCTTCCCCCTGCCCTGACGGCGACCTCAAAAAGGAGCGTGTGTCCCACTTGACCCGCGGAATCCAGATCCGCAAGCGTTCAAGCCTTGGC
>CAZQPP010000632.1:0-4640 GCA_964594295.1 uncultured Myxococcales bacterium
CCTTGACCGCGCCCCGGAGATGAAGACGCTCAGGCGAAAGCTGGCAGTCCTGGCGCACAAGGAGCCGCTCCGACCTTGAAACATGTTCTAGATCCTGAGGGCCAGCGGACAAATTCCAACGACTCCGTCGACAACAGAGGCATGACCATGCCTCGCTACATCCCTCCCAAGACGACCTGGGCCGTTGTTCGGCGCTGCTCGCGCCGTTCCTTCTTCCTCACCCCTGACCCAATGGTGAACCAGATTGTCTGCTACTGCCTGGCCTACGCCGCCTCCATCTTCGGCGTCTCGGTGCACGCGGTGGCGGTGATGAGCAACCACCTCCACCTCGTCTTCACCGACAACCTCGGCCAGATGCCGGCCTTCATGGAGCGCTTCGACCGCCTCGTGGCGCTATGCGTCAAGGTCTACCGCGGCATCGATGAGAACCTCTGGGCTCCAGGCAGCTACGACGCCGTGGAGCTGACGACGTCAGAAGCTGGGCTGGAGAAGCTGTTGTATGCCCTCGCCAACCCGGTCGAGGCGGAGCTCGTCGACCAGGCCAAGAAGTGGCCGGGTGTCATTAGTTCACCTTGGAGTCATGTGGAGGTGCCCCAGACAGTTGAGCGTCCTAAGGTCTACTTCGACCCGAAGGGGAAGATGCCCGAGGAGGTCAGTCTCCAGTTCGAGAAGCTGCCCCACTTCGCCGACATGAGCGACGAAGCGTACGGTGAGATCGTCGCCAGCGCGTTGAGGCAGAAGGAGAAGGGAGTCGCCGCGCGGGTCTCCGCACAGGGACGGCGCTTCATGGGCCGCAAGCGTGTTCTGCGTCAGCGGCACATCACCCGTCCGAAGACCCTTCGTCCGCCCAAGAAGATCAACCCACGGGTCGCGGGTCGGAACACACCCTCACGGGTCGCCGCACTCGAGCGACTCAGGGCCTTCCATGAGGCCTACCGAGAGGCCTACCAGAAGCTCAAGGAGGGCTGCCGGGACATCGTCTTCCCGCCCGGCACCTACCGCCTACGCTGCCACTTTGGTGTGCGTTGCCAGCTCTTCCCAGCCTGAAGCGCAAGTCCGATAGCCCAGGGCATCGCATCGACGAGTTGATCCAAGGGTGGCTCCGCACCCGTCCGCGCGTCGGCTGAAACCTGGCTCCGAATTGCTCCCACCGCACCCTGCTTGCGGGCTGATTCTCGCAGATCTGCCCGTCGAGACCTTCCAGGCCTCCGCAGCCACGCGGCTTCCCCTCAGCCCCCCACGCTCGACACCGGTCAGACACCGCTCAGACACCGGTCAAGGTCGGTCTGCTTGTGAGCAGGTCCGGTCTGTTTGAGCAGGTCCAGACACCGGTCAAGGTCGGTCTGGTCCAGACACCGGTCAAGGTCGGTCTGCTTGAGCAGGTCCAGACACCGGTCAAGGTCGGTCTGCTTGAGCATGTGTGCTTGAGCATGTGCTTGAGCATGCTTGAGCACGCCTTGGCCCTCGACATGCGCGACGTGGTGGCCGACCAGACCGAAGAGGTGTCGCCCGTGGGGAACCTGGCGCTGCGCATCGGCCTGCACACCGGCCCGGTGGTGGCCGGCGTCATCGGCAGGCGCAAGTTCTCCTACGACCTCTGGGGGGACGCGGTGAACACGGCGGCGCGCATGGAGTCCCACGGCGTGCCCGGCGAGATCCAGCTCAGCGAGGCCCTCTCGGATCGCCTCCGCGAGCGCTTCGTGGTGCGCAGCCGCGGTGAGATCGAGGTGAAGGGCAAGGGTCCCATGCGCACCTGGTTGCTGGTGGCGGAGCGGAACCCCCGGTAGCGGTCAGCAGACTGGTGTCGGGAAGAGTAGAATGAAAGGTCAAGAGCACCGTCCCGCGTCTACGCTCAGTCTGCATCCCCCGCGAGGAGGCGGCCCGCGCTCGCCGCGACCACGAAGATGATTCCGGCGAGGGTCGCCATGCACGAGCCCGTCGGCAGCTCGAACACGAAGGAGGCGTAGTAGCCGAAGAAGGCGGACGCCGCTCCAAGGATGGGCGCAAGCACGAAGACCACCACCATCTTCTTGGAGAGGCTGAGAGCCGCCGCCGCCGGCAGCACGGTGAAGGCGAAGGCCGGAAGGGCGCCGATGGTCCGCGTTGCCGCCGACGCCACCAGGCCCAGGGTCAGGAACAGGATGCCGTCGAGCAGGGCCACCGGCACGTCATGGGAGCGGGCCGTGTCCCGGTCGAAGGAGACCATCAGGAAGGGGCCCGCCAGCGCGAGGTGAAGGACCAGCACCAGGGCCGACACCCCCAGGGCAATCCACATCTGGCTGCGCGCGACCATCACCGCGTTGCCGAAGAGGATGTCCTTGATGTCGTGGGACTCCTGCGGAACGAAGGAGCCCACGAGGATCACGAGCGCGGAGGCCAGGATGAAGGCGATGCCGATGAGGCTCTCGCGCGACAGCCGGCGCGGCTCGCGGGCCCAGCCCAGCCAGAGCGCGGCGGCCAGGCTGATAAGGGTGGCCATGACCACCGGCTCGAGCAGCCACAGGCCCGAGAGGGCCGGGAAGAAGGCCGTCACGAGGAAGGCGAGGGCCACCCCGAGCCCGGCGACCTGGCTGATGGCCGCGGGAAGGAAGACCACGCGGCGCAGGACCATGTAGACGCCCACAAAGGCGCAGGCCGCGGCCACCGCCACCGAGGCGACGACGGCCTCGAGCCACATGAAGGAAGACTCCCAGAAGCTCATGGCGCGACCTCGGGGTCACGGCCGCAAGCGGCAACTCCGTCGCCGTGCACGTGCGCCGTGACGTGGATCTCGCAGCAGTCCCCCTTCACCTCGATGGGGCGCCGGTAGAGCTCGCTCAGGCGCTCGGTGTTCACAAGCTCGGCGGTGCCGCCGGTGGCGAAGAGCCCCGTGTCCATGTTGATGAGCGCGATGCTCGAGGACCGACTCGCCACCACCTCGATGTGGTGCACGACCATGAGCACCGTGGTCTCGTGGGCGCGGTTCAGGTCCTGGAGGAAATCGAGGATGTCGCTCTCGGAGGGGATGTCCATGCCGGCGGTGGGCTCGTCGAGGACGAGGATGTCCGGCTCTCGAACCAGCGCCCGCGCGATGAGCACGCGCTGCTGCTGGCCGCCGGAGAGCGATCGGAAGGGCTTGCGGGCCACGTGGGCGATGCCGAGCCGATCCAGCGCTCCCATGGCCGCGCGCCTCGGCGCTCCGCGCAGGCCGCGCAGGGCCCCCGTTCCGGCGCCCATGCCGCCAAGCCGCACCACCTGGAGCGCGGAGAGGGGGAAGAGCCGGTCGAGCACGGTGCGCTGGGGCACGTAGCCGAAGCACACGTCGGGGGCCAGGTGCAGCTCGCCGCGTAAGGGCGGCAGCATCCCGAGCAGGGTCTTGAGCAGGGTCGACTTGCCCGCCCCGTTGGGGCCGACGATGCCCCAGAAGTCGCCGCGGCAGATGCGCAGATCGACCCCCGAGACGGAGGCGCCGCCACGGTAGCCTATGGTTCCGCCGCTCAGGGCGACCATGGGCTGGGTGCAAGGGGGCTGTCCCTTCTCTTCGATGCCGGTCAGTGTAAGGCCTCCTCGCAGTAGTATAGCCCGACGTAGAACTCGACGCCGGTGTCGGCCGGGCATGCGCACTCCGAGGAGGCAGGCTCGCAGCGGCAGGAGGAGCCCGCGGGGGCTCCCGGACCGCAGACCGGCAGCCTGTCTATCTCCTGGCAGGTGCCTTGTATGGGCGCCCACCCCCCTTCGCAGTGGCAGTGTGCTCCGTGGGGGGAGCCGTGGCCTGCACAGGGCTCCTCGGAAGCGGCGTCCGTCCCAGCCGCGGAAGGCGTCTCCCAGCTCCCTTCACCAGGCTCGCCGCAGAAGGAGAGGCCGAGTAGGAGCGCCCCGAAAAACAGTATCCTTCTCATCGCTTCACCTCACGAGCTCCCCGCCACCATCCGGACCATCTTGTCCATCATGTCGACGTAGCTCTTCGTGCCCGCGGCGCCGACCATGGTCGGCACTACGAGCAGCCGGGCGCCGGCCTTGGCCGCGAAGAGCTTCGAGAGGTTTTGGGGGTAGAAGGACTCCTGCAGCACGAGCTTTACGCCCTGGCCCCTGACCCGGACGATCAGGGCTGCGATGTGGGAGGGAGAGGGCTCGATACCGGGCTTGGGCTCGAGCTCTCCAGCGCTGACATAGCCGGCCCACCCGATGAAGTAGGACCAGGAGCGGTGGAAGACCACGACCTTCGTGCCCTTGTGCGGACCGAGCAGAGCCTCCCACTCCGTCATCTTCGCGGAGAGCTCCGTCTTGAAGGCCTTCAGCCCCCGCTCGTAGGCTGCCGCGTGCTGGGGATCCACGAGAGCGAGGCGGGCCGCGATGCCGTCGGCGATGAGCAGCATGTTCCTCGGGTCTGTCCAGTAGTGGGGGTTTCCGCCGGGGTGGATGTCTCCTTCGGCCCGGTCCGGCGTTCCGAGGGGCACCTCTCTGGCATCGATGAAGGTCGAGCAATCCAGGTAGCCCGTGGCTCCGGCGTGGATCCTACGGTTGCGCGCTCCGGCGACCAGGGGCGGCAGCCAGCCGACCTCGAGCTGGAGCCCGGCGTGGATCAACATGTCGGCCCGGTTGAGCTTGACCATCATGCTGGGCTTGGCCTCGACGAAGTGGGGATCCTGGGTCCCCTTCAC
>CAZQPP010000633.1:0-4633 GCA_964594295.1 uncultured Myxococcales bacterium
CTTCCTCGCACTCGTCCACGTCCGTGCAGACCTTGCCGTCCCCCTCGTAGCCCTCCGCACACGTGCACGAGAAGCCGCCGGCTTCGTTGGCACAGACCGAGCGCAAACCGCAGTCGTTCAGGTCAGGCCGCGCACACTCGTCGACGTCCTCGCACACGTAGCCGTTGCCCTCGTAGCCCGCCGGGCACCGGCACTCCACACCGCCGTGGGTGTTGGCGCACTCGGCCTCCGGATCGCAGGGCGACCCCGCCGCGCACTCGTCGATGTCCTCGCAGCTCCTTCCGTCACCCGCGAAGCCCTCGTCACAGGCGCACGAGTAGCCGCCTTCGGTGTTCGTGCAGAGCGCGTCTGCGTGGCAGTCGTTGCCTCCTTCGGGGGCGCACTCGTCCACGTCCTCGCAGAACGTGCCGTCGCCACCGTAGCCGTCCTGACACGCGCACGTGTAGCCGCCGTGGGTGTTCGTGCACTCGCCTGCACGACCGCAGGGCGACCCCGCCGCGCACTCGTCTAAGTCCTCGCAGCTCTCGCCGTCGCCCCTGAAGCCATCGGCGCATTCGGACTCGAAGCCGCCCTCGTGGTTGGTGCAGAGGGCGTCGGCGTGGCATCCGCTGCCGCCGCCGGGAGCACACTCGTCGACGTCCGCGCAGATCTCGCCGCCTTCGTAGCCGGCGGGGCAGGTGCAGGTGTAGCTGCCGGGGGTGTTCGTGCACGGCGCCATCGGATCGCAGGGGAAGAGCTCGGCGCACTCGTCGACGTCCTCGCAGACCGCGCCGTCACCGCGGTAGCCGGGAGCGCAAGCGCACTCGAAGCTTCCCTCGACGTTGGTGCAGACGGTGTTGGCCCCGCACGCCGCCTCCGCGCCCTGCGCGCACTCGTCGGTGTCTTCGCAGATCTCGCCGTCGCCATCGAAGCCCGCGTGGCAGGTGCAGTCGTGGTCGCCAACCGTGTTCGCGCAGTCCGCGTGCTCCGAGCAGCGGTCGGTCCCGGTGGCGCACTCGTCTACGTCCTCGCAGTCTTGGCCCTCCACGGGGCACTGCCAGCCCGGCTCCAGCCTGCAGAACCCGTCGCAGCCGTCGCCCGCGTCGTTGTCGCCGTCGTCGCAACCCTCGGTCGCGCCGAGGGCCCCGTCCCCGCAGCCGCCGGCACAGACCGAGGGCTCCAGACCCGTGCAGGAGTGCCCCGCGTCTATCTCGCACGCGGTGCAGCCGTCGTCGTCGTCCTCGTTGCCGTCGTCGCAGCCCTCGACAGACGCCACCTTGCCGTCGCCGCACTCCGACACGCACTCGGAGGGAAGCTCGGGGCCGCACTCGAAGCCGAATTCAACCTCGCAGACCTCGCTGCAGCCGTCGCCGCCCTCCGCGTCTCCGTCGTCGCAGCTCTCGGCCCCGTGCAGCTCGCCGTCGCCGCACTCGGTGCTGCAGGTGAAGCCGTCCCCGTCGAAGCCGTCGGCGCAAGTGCACTCATAGGCGCCCTCGGTGTTGGTGCAGTAGGCGTAGGCATCACAGCTCGACGTCCCCCCGAGGCACTCGTCGAAGTCCTCGCACTCGAGGCCGTCACCCACGAAGCCCTCCTTGCAGGCGCACTCGTAGGACCCCTCCGTGTTCTGGCAGTCCGCCTGCTCGTGGCAGTCGTCCGTCTCGAGGGCGCACTCGTCTTTGTCCTCGCACGCGAGCCCCACGCTCTCGAAGCCCTCGTTGCAGGTGCACTCGTAGCCGCCGTCAGTGTTCTCGCAGACGGCGTCGGGGCCGCACTCGTGGCTGCCGGCCGTGCACTCGTCCACGTCCGCGCAGGAGCGCCCGTCACCCTCGTAGCCCTCCGCGCAAACACACGTGAAGCCGCCCGGCGTGTTCTCGCACGCGGCGTTGTCGCCGCAGTTGTCCGACCCCTCGGCGCACTCGTCGACGTCCGCGCAGGCGCTCACGCCGTCGCCTTCATAGCCGGCCCGGCAGGCGCACTCGTAGCCGCCTGACGTGTTGGTACAAACGCCGAGCGGGTGGCAGCCGGCCCCGCCCCCGGGCAGACACTCGTCCTCGTCCACGCACACCCCGACGCCGTCTCCCTCGTAGCCGGGCTTGCACGAGCAGGTGAAGCTCCCCTCGGTGTTCGTGCAGTCGGCGAGAGCGTGGCAGTCGTCGCTGCCCTCGGCACACTCGTCGACGTCCTCACAAGCATCCTCGCCGTCCCCGTCGAAGCCCAACGGGCAGAAGCAGGCGAAGCCACCGTCGGTGTTGGCGCAGCTGGCCAGCTCGTGGCAGTCGTCGCTCCCGTCTTTGCACTCGTCGACGTCGGCGCAGGTGCCCACCCCGTCCCTCGCGTAGCCGTCGAGGCACTCGCAGGCGTGGCCGCCCTCGGTGTTCGTGCAGGCGGCCCGGTCGTGGCAGATGTCGCTCCCCCGCGCGCACTCGTCCACGTCCTCCGAGCAGGTCGCTCCGGTCCACGCCGCGGGGCAGTCGCACTCGAATGCACCGACGAGATCCCTACACACACCGCCGTTTCGGCAGGGCTCGGGCTCGCACTCGTCGACGTCGGTCGAGCAGTCGTCGCCCTCGAATCCCTCGGCGCAGCTCGAGCAGTCCTCCCCAGCAAAGCGGCGGCTGCACTCGCACTCCCCACCGCCGTCCGTGCCGTCGTCGCACACGCCCGCCCCGGAGCACACCTCCCCGACTCCCGGGCAGGGCTCGCAATCAGGCCCGAAGAAGCCCGGCAGGCACTCCTCGCAGAGCACACCGCCGAAGCCTGCGCCGCACTCGGCGACCGAGCCGAGCAGCAAGACCTCTACCTCCGCGGGCGTGGGCTCCCCGCGATCGAAGACGAGAACGAGCTTGTCCGCGGGCAGCGCCCCTACCGGCGCGCTCGAGAGCAGCTCGACGTCCACCCACAGGCTCCCGCCCGGGGCCAGTGTCGCCGGTAGCTCGACGGCCTCCCGGATATCCACGGGCTCACCGCCGAACACCACGACCTGGAAGTGCTCCGAGTCGACAGCCGCGCCGGCGAGGATCTCGTCTCCTTCCCCTTCGTTGTCGAGGCGAAGCGTCTTCAGCGCCCCCGCGCCCGCGGTCACGGCCCCGAAGTCCAGCGCGCCTTCCTCCGCGCAGGCCTCCGGGGCGCCTTCGTCCGTGAGCACGCAGACCCGGATGTCCCCCACGGGCTCCGAGACGTCGCCCGCGTCCTCCCCCACAGCATCTCTCGCCCCGCCGTCCTCGCCGACGTCGGGCGACACCGTGCCCGGGTCCTTGTCCACGGGCTTCGACGTGTCCGGCTGGATCACCACGCCTCCGCCGTCCATGCTGAAGCCCGGATCGACGACCGCGTCCTCGCCTTCGTCTCCAACCGCCGCCGCGTCCTCGATGGCGTCCCTAGCTCCGGAGTCTTCGCCCTCCGGCGACTTCTCACCGCCCCCGCAGCTCAAGGCAGCGGCGGCCAGCAGCAGGAGGGACACCAGCAACGGGAGGACGCGGAGATCTGAGGTCATTGTCTGCTCGCACAGGCGGGGACGTTCTTGCGAACCGTAGACTATGCGATCAACCGCCTCGCGCGAGAATCGCGAATCGCACGGGGACAGTCCCGTTTCGATTCGGGGACAGTCCCGTTTCGAACCTCGACTCGCGCGCTTCGGGCGAACCGAGGATCGAAACGGGACTCCCCTAAAGATCTGGACCAAGGTGCCGATCGCTCTAATGTTCCCGTGCGCACCGAGGTCCTGTCTTGCTTACCGAAACTCGCCGGTCTTGGGTCATCGCGGTCGTCATGGTGCTCTTTGTCGCCATCCCGGCCGGGCTCCGGCCGAGCACCGCCGCGGCGGCCGAGGTGCCCAACCTAATCAACCTCCAGGGTTACCTCTCCACGGCCGAGGGGGAGGCCCTCGACTCGACGGTCAGCATCGTCGTCCGGCTCTACGCCGCGAGGACGGGAGGCTCGCCGCTCTACACGGAGACCCTGCCCGCGGTGCCGGTCTCCAACGGCCGCTTCAAGGTGCTGATCGGCTCGATCAACACGATCCCTGACGACCTCTTCACCTCCCGCACTACCCTGTACGCGGGCCTCAGCGTCGACGGCGGCGCGGAGCTTTCGCGAAAGCAGCTCGCCACGGTGCCTTTCTCCTTCTCGTCGAGGCGCTCTCTCGCAGCCGACTCGGCCGACACCGCCACGTCCCTGACCTGCAGCGGCTGCGTCACCGCCGTGCACGTGGCCGACGCCTCCATCGGCAACGCCAAGCTCGGCACCGACGTCATCGCGCGCTTCGTCGACGTCGCGGGCGACACCGTCACCGGCACCCTCAGCGTGACCGGCACCCTCTCGGTCAGCACCCAGGCCGACCTCGGCGGCGGCGCCGAGATGGGGGCGAACGTCGACTTCGCCAGCTACCAGGCGGTCAACATGCGCCTGCACAACTCCGCCACCGCGCCCGTGACCTGCGACACCTCCCACCGGGGCTTCATCTACCAGAACACCGCCCAGCAGAAGCTCTTCATCTGCAACGGCGCCGACTGGTTCGGCATCGCGCTGGCCTCCGAGCCCGACGAGGACGGCGACGGCATCGGCAACCTGAGCGACAACTGCCTGCTCGTCGCCAACGCTGACCAGACGGACACCGACGACGACGGCAAGGGCGACGCATGCGACACCGACGACG